>NZ_BAAAUV010000041.1:0-43370 GCF_039534125.1 Actinocorallia longicatena
CCATTATTTTGGCACTGACTTTTAGCACGCTGTTGAGTTCTCAAGAAACGAGCCCGTGAAGTTCCGGCCCTTTCAGGCGTTTCCCTCGCGGTGTGTTCCCAACTTACCAGTCCGTCGGCACCGGTCTGACCCGATGACGTTACCCGGAGGGGTGAGTGGGATTTCGTCTGCCCGGCCGGCCGCTTTCGCGTCCCGCTCCCTGGCGACAGAGAGAACATTACGACCGGCCCCGAACATCGTCAAATCAGGGACGCGGAGCGTGAATCCCCTGTTCAGGCGGCCTTTGTACGCCGTTCACGGTGCCCTGGAGCACGCGGATCAAACTCATTTGTGACGTGGATCTCCCGTGTTTTTGCCGCGGAAATACCGCGGGCCCGCCGGGACCGAAGTCCGGGCGGGCCCGAAGGACAGGAGAATGCGCAGGTCAGCCCGCGATCACGCTGCCGATATTGCGCTTTCCGCGCCGCAGCACGAGGAACCGTCCGTGCAGCAGGTCAGCGGCGGCCGGCACGGCGTCCTCCGACTCGACCTTCGCGTTGTTCACGTACGCCCCGCCCTGGGCGATGGTCCTGCGTGCCTCGGACTTGCTCTTGCACAGCCCGGACTGCACCAGAAGGTCCGCCACCGAGGGCAGGTCACCGGCCGGGACCGTGGCCTGCGGCGCCTCGGCCAGCGCGGAGGCGAGGGTCCGCTCGTCCAGCGCCTCGAGGCCGCCCTGGCCGAACAGCGCGCGGGACGCGGCGATCACGTTCTCGGTCTCCCCCGCCCCGTGGACGAGGGTCGTCAGCTCCTCGGCCAGCGCGCGCTGGCCGATCCTGGCGGCGGGGCTGTCCGCCGACCGCTTCTCCAGCTCCTCGATCTCCTCGCGGGACCGGAAGCTGAAGGTCCGCAGCAGCTTGCCGACCTCCGAGTCCTCGACGTTGATCCAGTACTGGAAGAACGCGTAGGGCGAGGTCAGTTCGGGGTCGAGCCAGATCGCCCCGCCGGCCGTCTTGCCGTACTTGGTGCCGTCGGGCTTGGTGAGCAGTGGGGTGGAGATCACGTGGACGTGGTTCCCGGTGACCCGGCGGATGAGGTCCGTCCCGGCGGTCAGGTTGCCCCACTGGTCGCTGCCCCCGCTCTGCAGCACGCAGCCGTAGCGGCGGTGCAGCTCGAGGAAGTCCATGCCCTGGAGAAGCTGGTAGGAGAACTCGGTGAACGACAGGCCCGCCTCGAGCCTGGACGCCACCACCTCCTTGGCCAGCATCTTGTTGACGGGGAAGTGCTTGCCGATGTCCCGCAGGAAGTCGATCACCGACATCGGGCCGGTCCAGTCGAGGTTGTTGACCATCCGGGCGGCGTTCTCGCCCTCGAAGGACAGGAATCTCGACACCTGCTCCTGGATGCGCTTCACCCAGCCCGCGACGACCTCGGTCGAGTTCAGCGAGCGTTCGGCGGACCTGCCGCTGGGGTCGCCGATGAGGCCTGTCGCTCCGCCTACCAGGGCGAGGGGCTTGTGGCCCGCGAGCTGGAGGCGTCGCATGGTCAGGATCTGGACGAGGTTGCCGACGTGCAGGCTGGGCGCCGTCGGGTCGAAGCCGCAGTAATACGTGACGGGACCGGCCGAGAGGGCCGAGCGCAGCTCTCCCTCGTCGGTGGTCTGGGCCAGCAGGCCACGCCACTGCAGATCGTCCACGATGTGCGTCACGGTCGTCCCTAGTCGAGTCGGTGCGTTGTGGTCCTAAGCCTGCCCGATGAGCAGGCCCGAACGGTAATCCTTAACGCCTCGGGACGTGCGCGCGGTAGGGCGACACGCTCGCCTCTCCCGAGATCCAGAACCGCCAGGGCGTCTCCTTCGCGGTGGACACCCCGGTCCTCGGCCCGGCGAGCACCAGATCCGGGGCGACGGAAGCGCCCGCGGTGATCGTCAGCTCCCCGTCGGCGCAGACGTCGAGCCCGTTCTGCTCGCGCCGGATCCCCAGGGCCTGGCAGAGCCGGGCGGGTCCGCGGGCCAGATCGCGGACCGGCGACCGGGGGCGCCGCGCGGACGCCGTCTCCAGCCCCTCGACGATCTCTCCCGCCCTGAGCAGGACGGCCGACGGGGTTCCCGGCGGCCCGCAGACGAGGTTGACGCAGAAGTGCATCCCGTAGGTGAAGTAGACGTAGGCGTGGCCCGGCTCACCGAACATGACGGCGTTCCGCGGGGTCAGCCCCCGGTAGCAGTGCGAGGCCGGATCGCGCTCCCCCGCGTAGGCCTCGACCTCGGTCAGCCGCACCGCGACGTCCCCGTCGGCGCTCCGCCGGGCGAAGACGCATCCCAGCAGCTCCCGCGCGACGGTCACGACGTCCCGGTCGAAGAACTCCCGCTCCAGCGGCACCTGTGACCCCTCCCCCGGATGATCCATGCCCCGGCCGAGGGTATCCGCCCGCGGGGACGCGGGGTCAGTCCTCGGTGGAGAAGCGTTCCCAGGCGGACTGGCGGGTGATGCCGAGGGCCTGGCCGATGCGGATCCAGGTGACCTCACGGCGGCGCAGCTCCCGGATCCAGGAGCGGAGGTCGGCCTCGACCTGGGCGGAGACATCGCTCGCCCGCGGGAGGTGGGAGAGCATCTCCTCGTCGGACATGCCCTCCCAGGAGGGGAAGCGCGCCTCGGCCGGGCGGCCGCGGTGCTCCTCGATGATCTGGGCGGCGAGGTCGACGCACTGGTCGCAGATGTAGACGCCGGGGCCGGCGACCAGCCTGCCGACGTCGGTCGCGGGCTTGCCGCAGAACGAGCAGTGCGGGACGGACGTCATCGTCGCCTCCAGGCGTCAGGGTTCGCCTGACACGGTAAGGCGTCAGGATGGTCCTGACAAGAAAGGAGACGCGATGGTGGAGGACTTCTCCGCGCTGGCGGCGCGGGTGCTGTCGGGCCCCGCGCGGTGCGGGCCCGTGCGGCTGGTCGCGGTCGACGGGCCCGGTGGGGCGGGGAAGAGCACCTTCGCCGGGCGGCTGGCGTCCGCGCTGGGCGGGGCCCCACTGGTGCACACCGACGACTTCGCCTCGGCGGAGGATCCGCTCGGCTGGTGGGACCGGTTCGAGGCGCAGGTGCTCGCACCGCTGGGGAACGGGCGGCCCGGACGATTCCAGCGCCATGACTGGGAGCGGGGAGAACTCGCCGAATGGCACGACGTGCCGGTCGTCCCATGCGTGGTCGTCGAGGGGGTCTCCTCGGCCCGGCGGGTGGTCGCCGGGCGGCTGACCCTCGCGATCTGGATCGAGACCGGCCGGGACGAGCGGCTGCGCCGGGGCCTCGACCGCGACGGCCCCGAGGCCCTGGGCTTCTGGCGTTCGTGGATGGCGGCGGAGGACCGTCACTACGCCGCCGACCGCACCGCGGAACGCGCCGGCCTCGTGGTCGACGGCCTGCCCGCGCTCCCCCACGACCCCGGACGCTCCTACGTGCGGCTGCGCTGACCACCCCGCACATGACCGGACCGCACTTGACCGGACCGCACCTGACCGGACCGCCCGCGGCCGGACCGCTCGGGACCGTTCAGAACAGGTGGACGCGCTCGTCGACCTGGCGTGCGGGGACGCCGAGGAAGGGACCGGCGTCCGCGCGGCCGTAAGCGAGGTTGAGGACCTCCTGGTGGTAGGTCCACTCGTCGCCACAGCAGCCGGGCGCCGACCGGTGGTTGATCCGCCAGCGGACCCACTCCCCCGGAGGCAGCCGGAGCGCGGGCGGCCGCCGTCGCCGCACCGGATGGCCCCACGGGTCGGGCGTCAGCGTCACCCGCAGCAGCCCGTCCTCCTCCCGGAGATCGACCCGCGGGGGCGGGCCGTCCCGCAGCGTCGAGCGCGGCGCGAACCCGTCGTGCTCGTCCATCGTCACCTCGTGGACGCAGGGACCGGCCGCCCCTTCCGGCAGGCCGAACGCCTCCGGCACGGCGTTGCGCAGGGCGGCTCCCCCGCCCCCGCGCGACCGCTTGGTCCACGAGGTGCGCACCCACTGCGCGACGACGTCCATGCCGCCCACCCTCCCCGCCCGCCGCTCCCCCGTCAAAGGGAATTCACGGCCCCAGAGCATGGGAAAGGCCCGCCCCCACCGGTGCGGCGGGGAGCGGGCCGGAAAAGGTCTCTAGTAGTCGCTGGCCCACGCCGCGGCGGAGTCGCCGAAGGCGCGCAGGTCGTCGATCTGCTCCTGGACGCGCTCGGGGGCGGTGCCGCCGTGCGCCTTGCGGGAGGCGATCGCGCCGGGCACGTTCAGGACCTCGCGGACGTCCGGGGTCAGGTGCGGGGAGACCTTGGCGAGCTCGTCGTCGGTGAGGTCGCCGAAGTCCTTGTCGTTGACCTGGCACCAGACGACGAGATGGCCGACGACCTCGTGGGCGTCGCGGAAGACCACGCCGCGGCGGACCAGGAGCTCGGCCAGGTCGGTCGCCAGGGCGAAGCCCTGCGGGGCCAGCTCCTCCAGGCGCGCGGTGTTGACGCGCATGGTGGCGATCAGGCCGGAGACCGCGGGCAGGACGAGCAGCAGGGTCTCGACGGCGTCGAAGGCCCCCTCCTTGTCCTCCTGGAGGTCGCGGTTGTAGGTGAGCGGCAGGCCCTTGAGGGTGGTCAGCAGGCCGACCAGGCTGCCGATGAGGCGGCCCGCCTTACCGCGCGCCAGCTCGGCGACATCGGGGTTCTTCTTCTGGGGCATGATCGACGAACCCGTGGCGTAGGTGTCGTCCATCTCGATCCAGCGGAACTCCTGCGACGCCCACAGGCAGATCTCCTCGCCGATGCGCGACAGGTGCACGCCCGCCAGCGCCGCGGCGAAGAGGAACTCGGCGACGAAGTCGCGGTCGGAGACGGCGTCCATCGAGTTGGCCGCCGCCGCGGTGAAGCCGAGTTCCTGCGCGACGGCCTGCGGGTCGAGCGGCAGGGAGGAGCCCGCGAGGGCACCCGAGCCGAGCGGGGAGATCGCGGCGCGCTTGTCCCAGTCGCGGAACCGGTCGATGTCGCGGGAGATGGCGTGGACGTGCGCGAGCAGCTGGTGGGAGAAGAGCACCGGCTGGGCGTGCTGGAGGTGGGTCATGCCGGGGCAGGCCACGCCCATGTTGGCCTCAGCCTGGCCGATCAGCGCCGCCTGGAGCTCGACGAGCCGCGACACGATCCGCCGGACGTGGTCGCGCAGGTAGAGCCGCAGATCGGTGGCGACCTGGTCGTTGCGCGAACGGCCCGCGCGGAGCTTGCCGCCCAGCGAGCCGAGCCGCTCCAGCAGGCCGCGCTCCAGCGCGGTGTGCACGTCCTCGTCGGCCACGGTCGGCCGGAACTCGCCCGACGCGCACGCCTGCTCGAGGTCGTCGAGTGCGGCGATCATCTTGGCCAGCTCGTCCTCGGACAGCAGGCCGGCCCGGCTCAGCACGCGGGCGTGCGCGCGCGAACCCGCGATGTCGTACGGCGCGAGCCGCCAGTCGAACTGGACGCTCACGGACAGGCGCGCCAGCGCGTCGGACGGGCCGCCTTCGAACCGTCCGCCCCACAGCCGGGTCGGTGCCTTGCTCACAGTGCTTCCTTACTCGTCGTCACACATCAGTTGTACAGCGCCGGGGCTCTTCACCGCCCCGGGCCCTGTGGATAACCAGGTCCTGCTTCAGGCCCTGCGGTCGCGGACAGCCGCGATCTTCGACGGCAGCGACCACAGCTCGACGAAGCCCTTGGCGAGGCTCTGGTCGAAGGTGTCGCCGGTGTCGTACGTCGCCAGATCGTAGTCGTACAGGGACGTGCCGGAGCGCCGTCCGGTGACGACGGCGCGCCCTCCGTGCAGCGTCAGCCGGACGTCACCCGAGACGTGCTTCTGGGCGTCGTCGATGAAGGCGTCGAGGGCGTGCTTGAGCGGCGAGAACCACAGGCCGTCGTAGACGAGCTCACCCCACCGCTGGTCGACCTGGCGCTTGAACCGGGCGAGGTCGCGCTCGATCGTCACGTTCTCGAGCTCCTGGTGCGCCGCCAGCAGGGCGATCGCGGCCGGAGCCTCGTACACCTCGCGGGACTTGATGCCGACGAGGCGGTCCTCGACCATGTCGAGGCGGCCGACGCCCTGGGCGCCCGCCCGCCGGTTCAGCTCGTCGATGATCTGGAACGGGGTCAGGGCCCGCCCGTCGATCGCGACCGGGACCCCGGCCTCGAAGCCGATGACCAGCTCGTCGGCCTCCCGCGCCACCGAGGGATCGGCGGTGTAGGAGTACAGGTCCTCGATCGGGGCGTTCCAGATGTCCTCGAGGAAGCCCGTCTCGACGGCGCGGCCCCACAGGTTCTGGTCGATCGAGTAGGGGTTCTTGTCCGACACCTCGATCGGCAGGCCCTTCTCCTCCGCGAAGGCGATGGCCTTGTCGCGGGTCCAGGCGTAGTCACGGGCCGGTGCGACGACCTTCAGCTCCGGGTTGAGTGCGGCCAGGCCCGCCTCGAACCGCACCTGGTCGTTGCCCTTGCCGGTGCAGCCGTGCGAGACGACCGTCCCGCCGAAGGTCGCGGCGGCCGCGGCGAGATGCTTGACGATCAGCGGCCGGGACAGCGCGGAGACCAGCGGGTAGCGGTCCATGTAGAGGGCGTTGGCGCGGATCGCGGGGAAGCAGAAGTCCCGGGCGAACTCCTCCTTGGCGTCCACGACGACGGCCTCGACCGCGCCGCAGTCCAGCGCCCGCTGCCGGATCTCGTTCATGTCCTCGCCACCCTGGCCGCAGTCCACGGCCACGGCGACGACCTCGGCTCCCATCCGGTCGGCGAGGAACGGGATCGCCACCGACGTGTCGAGCCCGCCCGAGTACGCCAGGACAACGCGCTCGCTCATTGGTCTTCTCCTCAGTTCTTCGAATGTTCGTGCATGCAGGGGCCCGGGGCTCCGGGGAGCCCTAGCCTCGTCGCTCCGTCAGCCGGAGGAGCTGGGCCGCGACGGCCTCGCCGCCGACGGGGTCGCGTGAGATGACGAGGATCGAGTCGTCGCCCGCGACCGTCCCGAGGATGGAGGGCCACTCGGCGTGGTCGATGGCCGAGGCCAGGTATTGCGCGGCGCCCGGCGGCGTCCGGACGATCACCAGGTTGGCCGAGGCCTCCGCCGAGACCAGCAGTTCCTGGGCCAGCCGGACGAGCCGGCCGGAGAAGCTCTCCGTCGACCCGGTCTTCGCCTTCTTGATGCGTTCGCCGCCCTCGCCGGGCACGGCGTAGACCAGCGTCCCCTCGTCGGTCCGCAGCCGGACCGCCCCGATCTCGACCAGGTCGCGCGACAGGGTCGCCTGGCCGACCTCCATGCCGGAGTCGGCGAGCAGCTTGGCGAGTTCGCCCTGCGAGTGCACCGGGTGCCGTTCCAGCAGCTCCAGCACCCGCGCCTGCCGTGCGGCCTTGGTCATCGGGGTCGTCATCGTCTCTATCTCTCCAGCAGCCAGGTCAGCAGTGCCTTCTGTGCGTGAAGCCGGTTCTCGGCCTCGTCCCAGACCACGCTGTGCGGCCCGTCGAGCACCGAGGCGGCGATCTCCTTGTCCCGGTAGGCCGGGAGGCAGTGCAGCACCGACACGTCGGCCTTCGCCAGGGCGACGAGGTCCTCGGTGACGGCGTAGGGCTCGTAGATCGCGGTGTCCTTGGCGTCCTGGCCCATGGAGGACCACGTGTCGGTGGCGAGGACGTCCGCGCCCACGGCGGCCTCCCGCGCGTCGGTGGTCACCTCGATCGACCCGCCGGTCGCCTTGGAGATCTCCTCCGCACGGTGCCACACATCCGGCGACGGTGTGTGCCCTTCGGGCGCGGCGATCCTGACGTGCATCCCCGCGGTCGCCCCTCCGAGCAGGTAGGAGTGGGCCATGTTGTTGGCGCCGTCGCCGAAGTAGGCCAGCGTGACGCCGGTCAGACGGCCCTTCGCCTCGATGACGGTCTGCAGGTCGGCGAGGATCTGGCAGGGGTGGAACTCGTCGGTCAGCGCGTTGACGACCGGCACCGACGACGCCCCGGCCATCTCCTCGATCCGGGACTGCCCGAAGGTCCGCCAGACGATCGCCGAGCAGATCCGCTCCAGCACCTTCGCGGTGTCGGCGATGGTCTCGCCGCGGCCGAGCTGGCTGGTCTGGGAGTCGATGACCAGCGGGTTTCCGCCGAGGTCGGCGACGCCCGCCATGAACGACACCCGGGTCCGGGTCGACGGCTTGTCGAACAGGATCGCCACGCTCCGCGGGCCGGCCAGCGGCTTGTGCGCGAAGCGGTCCTTCTTCATCTCGGCGGCGAGGGCCAGCACCTCGGCCTGCTCGGCCGGGGAAAGGTCGTCGTCTCTCAGGAAATGGCGTGTCATGGGACTACTCCTGGGGGGAGGCGGAGTCGAGGATGCCGGGCAGGGCCGCGGTGAACGACCGCGCCTGCTCGGCCGTGATGATCAGGGGCGGGGCGAGCCTGACGACGTCCGGCTGGACGGCGTTGACGAGGAACCCGGCGGCCTTGGCGGCCTCCTGGACGGCCCCCGCGTGGGCGCCGTCGAGGACGAGGCCGATCCACAGGCCACGGCCGCGCACGCCGAGCAGCAGCGGATGCCCGACGGCCGCGAGCTCGGCCGCCCACTGCTCCCCGAGCGTCCGGGCGTGCCCGAGGAGGCCGTCGGAGGCGATGGTCTTCAGCACGCACAGCGCGGCCGCGGCCGAGACGGGGTTCCCGCCGAACGTCGAGCCGTGGTCGCCCTTGGCGAAGATGGTCGCGGCGGAGCCGAAGCCGACGCACGCGCCGATCGGCAGCCCGCCGCCGAGGCCCTTGGCCAGGGTGAGGATGTCGGGCCTGATGTCCTCGAGCTGGTGGGCGAACCACGCACCGGATCGGCCGATCGCCGACTGGATCTCGTCCAGGACGAGCAGCGCCCCCGCGTCCGTGCAGATCTCCCGGACGGCCTTGAAGTAGCCCTCGGGCGCGGGGACGACGCCGCCCTCGCCCTGGGTCGGCTCGAGGAACACCGCGGCGCACTCCGGCCCCACGGCAGCGCGCAGCGCCTCGGCGTCCCCGAACGGAACGAACCGGACGTCCGCGGCGAACGGCCCGAACGGCTCCCTGATCGCGGCCTTGCCGGTCAGCGACAGGGCGCCCATCGACCGGCCGTGGAAGCCGTTCTCCGCGGCCACGAAGTAGGTCCTGCCGTGCTGCTTGCCGAACTTGATCGCCATCTTCAGCGCGCACTCGTTGGCCTCGGTGCCGCTGTTGGACAGGAACACCCGGGCGTCGCCGCCGAGCAGCGACAGCAGCTCCTCGGCCAGCTCGATCTCGGGCTCGTTGACGAACAGGTTCGAGGTGTGGGCGATCGAGCCGGCCTGCTCGGCGATCGCGGCGGTCAGGCCGCGGTGGCCGTGGCCCAGCGAGGTGACGGCGATGCCGCCGATGAGGTCGAGGTAGGACTCGCCGTCGGCGTCCCTGACCACACAGCCCTCACCGGAGACCAGGACGGTCGGCGGCACGCCGTAGTTCGGCATGAAAGCGGCCTCGTAACGGGCCTGCAGCGACTTCGAGCTCATGACGGCACCACCATCGTTCCGATTCCCTCATCCGTGAAGATCTCCAGCAGCAGCGAGTGCGGGATCCGGCCGTCCAGGACGTGCGCCTGCGGCACCCCGTTGCTCACGGCGTGCAGGCAGGCGCCCATCTTCGGGACCATGCCCGAGGCCAGTTCCGGCAGCATCGCCTCCAGCTCGTCCGCGGTCAGCGAGCGGATCACCTCGTCGCTGTCGGGCCAGTCGGCGTACAGGCCCTCGACGTCGGTGAGGACGATCAGCTTCTCCGCGTTCAGGGCCGCGGCCAGGGCGGCCGCCGCGGTGTCGGCGTTGACGTTGAAGACCGACCCGTCCTCGCCGCGCGCCACCGAGGAGACGACCGGGATCCGGCCGTCGTCCAGGAGGCTCTGCACGGCGCCGGACTCGACCTTGACGATCTCGCCGACCTGGCCGATGTCGACCGGGACGCCGTCGACGACCACGGTCGTCTTCTCCGCGGTGAACATGTGGGCGTCCTCGCCGGACATCCCGACGGCGTAGGGGCCGTGCGCGTTGATCAGGCCGACGATCTCCGGGTTGACCTCGCCGGTCAGCACCATCCGGACGACCTTCATCGCCTCGGGCGTGGTGACGCGCAGCCCGCCGGTGAAGTGGGACTCGATCCCGAACATCTCCAGCGCCCTGCTGATCTGCGGTCCGCCGCCGTGCACGACCACGGGACGCAGCCCGGCCAGCCGCAGGAAGACCACGTCGCTGGCGAAGGCCTCCCGCAGGGACTCCTCGGTCATCGCGTTGCCGCCGTACTTGATCACGACGGTCTTGCCCTTGAACCGCTCCAGCCAGGGCAGCGCCTCGATCAGGACGGCGGCCTTGTCCCGCGCCTCGCGCCGGTTCACGAGCTGTACGCCGAGTTCTCGTGGACGTACTCGGCGGTGAGGTCGGTGGTCCAGACCGTCGCGGAGTGGTTGCCCGCCGCGAGGTCCACGGTGATCGCGATGTCGCGGGGCCGCAGGTCGACCTTCGAGCGGTCCTCGCCGTTCGAGCCGCCCCGGCAGACCCAGATCCCGTTGATCGCGACGTTCAGGGAGTCGGCGTCGAAGACCGCGTCGGTGGTGCCGACGGCCGACAGCACCCGGCCCCAGTTCGGGTCCTCGCCGTGCAGCGCGCACTTCAGCAGGTTGTTGCGGGCGATGGACTTGCCGACGACGACCGCGTCGCGCACGCTCGCCGCGCCCACGACCTCGATCGTGATCGCCTTGGACGCCCCCTCGGCGTCGACGAGAAGCTGCCGGGTGAGGTCGTTGCAGACCTCGGTGAGCACGGTGGTGAACTCCTGCTCGGCCGGGGTGATCCCGGTGGCGCCGGACGCCATGAGGATCACGGTGTCGTTGGTCGACATGCAGCCGTCGGCGTCGAGCCGGTCGAAGGAGACGCTCGTGGCGGCCCGCAGCGCCCTGTCGAGGGCGGCGGCGTCGAGGTCGGCGTCGGTGGTGATCACCACGAGCATCGTGGCGAGGGAGGGTGCGAGCATGCCCGCGCCCTTGGCCATCCCGCCGATCATGTAGCCGCCCTCACCGCGCCGGAAGGAGATCTTGGCGACGGAGTCGGTGGTGCGGATGGCGTCGGCGGCGGCCAGCCCGCCGTCCCTGCTGAGCTCGGCCGCGGCGGTGTCGATGCCCGCCAGCAGCGGCTCCATCGGCAGGCGCAGGCCGATCAGGCCGGTCGAGCAGACCGCGATCTCGCCCGCCGAGTCCGCCAGGACCTCGGCGACCTTCTCGGCGGTGGCGTGGGTGTCCTGGAAGCCCGGGGAGCCGGTGCAGGCGTTGGCTCCGCCGGAGTTCAGCACGACGGCCTTGAGACGCCCGCCGGTGATGACCTGCTCGGTCCAGCGGACCGGCGCCGCCTTGACCCGGTTGGCGGTGAAGACCGCGGCGGCGGCGCGCGAGGGCCCCTCGTTGACGACCAGGGCCAGGTCGCGGTTGCCGTTCTCCTTGATTCCTGCGGCGATGCCTGCGGCCCGGAAGCCGAGTGGTGCGGTGACGCTCATGTCGTCGGTTCCTTAAGGAATGAGGGGTGGTCAGGGAGCGACGGCGAGGGTGGACAGGCCCAGCTCCTCGGCCAGGCCGAGGGCGATGTTCGTGGACTGGATCGCTCCGCCCGCGGTGCCCTTGGTGAGGTTGTCGATGGCGGCGACGACCACGATGCGGCCCGCGCGCTCGTCCAGGGCGACCTGGAGGAGGGCGGTGTTCGCGCCGAGGGTCATCGCCGTGGACGGCCACTGCCCCTCCGGCAGCAGGTCGACGAACGGCTCGTCGGCGTAGGCGTCCTCGTAGACCCGGCGCAGCCCGTCGGCGGTGAGGCCGGGCTCGGCCTTGACGGTGCAGGTGGCCAGGATGCCCCGGCTCATGGGCGCCAGCGTCGGGGTGAAGGAGACGGTGACCGGCTCCCCCGCGACGGCGGACAGGTTCTGGACGATCTCCGGTGTGTGCCGGTGGACACCGCCGACCCCGTAGGCCGACACCGCCCCCATGACCTCGCTGCCCAGCAGGCTGACCTTGGCCGCCTTCCCCGCTCCCGAGGTGCCCGAGGCCGCGACGATCACGATGTCGTTCCCCGCGATCCCGGCGGCGTAGGCCGGGACGAGCGCGAGGGTCGAGACGGTCGGATAGCAGCCGGGCACGGCGATGCGCTTCGTCCCGGCCAGGACCTCCCGCTGGCCCGGCAGCTCGGGCAGCCCGTAGGGCCAGGTCCCCGCGTGGGGAGAGCCGTAGAAGTGCTCCCAGTCGGCGGCGTCCCTCAGCCGGAAGTCGGCGCCGCAGTCGACGACCAGGACGTCGTCGCCGAGCTGGGCGGCCAGCGGCCCCGAGGCGCCGTGCGGAAGGGCCAGGAAGACCACGTCGTGGCCCGCAAGAGTTTCCGGGGTGGTCTCGGTCAGGACGCGCGTGGCCAGGGATCGCAGGTGGGGCTGGAGCGCCCCGAGCGCGCTGCCCGCGTTGCTCCCCGCGGTCAGCGTTCCGATCTCGAACCCCGGGTGACCGGCCAGGATGCGCAGGAGTTCGCCGCCCGCGTATCCACTGGCCCCGGCCACCGCAGCCCGGATTCCCATGGGTCTCCCCTTCGTCGTTGTGTTGATGATTATGCAACCTCATGGATGAGTATTCAACACAGTTCTCGAATCTTCTCAGACTCTGGACATGGGAGGATTCGGGACGACCAGTGCAACCTTTCGGTCAAGATGGGTGTCCTAGGAGGGGAGGTACGTAAATGCGGCGCGGCGAGTCGGACGATCCGTTCGAGGAGTTCGTGGCCAACCGGTTCACCGCCCTCTACCGCTACGCCTACGTCCTCACAGGCAACCAGCACGACGCCGAAGACCTGGTCCAGGAGGCGCTGACCCGTACGGGGGTGGCCTGGAACCGGGTCAGGCGCAAGGACGATCCGGAGGGCTACGTGCGCACCACGATGGCCCGCATCATGGCCAACAAGTGGCGCAGACCCAAGCTCGAGCACCTCGTCGAGGACGTTCCCGAGAACGCCGCGGAGGATCCCGAGCTCGGCCGGATCACCGAGATGGACGGGCTGGACGCGGCCCTCGCCTCACTTCCCCGGCGGATGCGGGCGGTGCTCGTCCTCCGCTATTTCGAACAATTGAGCGAAGAGGAGACGGCGCAGGTGCTCGGCTGCTCCAAGGGCACCGTCAAGAGCCAGGCGTCGCGTGCGATGGCCAAGCTCCGCGCCAACATGCTCCCCCAGGAACCGGCTCTTCAGGAGGACCGACGTGGAAGATCTTGAGCGGCTCGTCGCCGGAAGGCTGCGCGCTCTCGACGAAGCGGCCCCCTCCCCCGAAGCACGCGATCGCATCCTCGGCGACGTGAGACGCACGGTCACGACCCGGCGGCGCAGACGCAGAGCCCTCCAGTCGGCCGCGGGCGCGTCCCTGGTGGCCGTCGCGGTCGTCGCCGCCCCCGTCCTGCTGGGCGGCGCGGGCGAGCCCGGACACGACTCCCCCGAACCCGCCCCGCTGGCCGCGACCGCCCAGCGCCCGACCGCGGAGAACGAGAAGGAGGGCACCGGCAAGGCCGGGAACCCGCCCAGGACCCGCACGAAGCCGCCCGTCAAGGCCGGGACCGCCGGCGGCACCCTGCCCGGCGGGATGGTCCTGTCGGCCTTCGGCGTGGCCTCCGACGGCGCCGTGCTCGGCGAGGGCCGCACCGGCTCCGACAGCGACGGCACCCTGTGGCGCGCCGACCTCAACGACCTGCTGGCCGCGCCCGTCCCCGTCACCAGGTCCGAGGGGCTCACCGGGGCCTCCGGCGGCGACGCCCTGACCGTCTGGGCGGAGGAGACCGGCTCCGGCGTCGAGGTCCTGTGCCAGGACGGCGACGGCACGACCATCTCGCTCGGCGGCGGCCTGGACGAGGACCACGGCTACCACGCCGACGGCGCCTACGCCGTGTGGACCGACGACGCCGGCACCGTCTGGTCGGCCAAGGGCTGCGACGCCGCCCCCCGGCAGCTCGCCGAGGGCTACGCCGCGGGCTTCGCCTACCCCTACGCCTACGTCCTGGCGACGGGCGCCGGCGGGGCCCCGACCGGCGAGCTGAGCCGCCTGCACGTCGAGACCGGCGCCGGGGAGACCCATGACGTCCCGGCCGGCCTGCTGGCGGGCGACGACGTGATGTACGCCGCGGGCAAGGGCACCTTCAGCATCGCCCACGGCAGCGCCCTCACCGTCTTCGACACCTCCACCTGGGCCCGGCGCACCCTCGGCAAGAGGCTTCCCGCCGCCGGCGGCTCCGGGCACTCCTTCCTGACCGCGGGCGACGACCTGATCGTCTACTCCAGCCGCGCCGCCTCGGCCAAGTCCCTGATCTACGACGTGAACGCCACCCGGGCCAAGACCGTCCAGGGCGAGGCCTTCACCAAGGGCCCGTGGCTGCTCACCCGCACCGATCCCGCCGACGACTACGCCCTCAAGCCCTCCGGCTGACGGCCCGCCCGCAACGGAAGGAGCCCGCCTCCCCGAGGGGAGACGGGCTCCTGTCGTGAGCGCCGGTTCAGCCGCGCAGGGCCGCCCCCGTGCGGGACGCCGCCTCGGCCACCGCGGCGTCGCGCGCCGCCGTGACCTCCTCGGACTTGAGGGTGCGGTCGGCCGCCCGGAAGCGCAGGGCGAAGGCGAGCGACTTGTTGCCCGCGCCCGCCTGGTCCCCGGTGTAGACGTCGAACAGCCGCAGCGACTCCAGGAGCTCTCCCGCGCCCTCGCGGAGCGCCGACTCGACCTCGGCGGCCGGGACCGTCTCGGCGACGATCAGAGCCACGTCCTGGGTCGCCACCGGGTAGGTCGAGACATGGGACGAGGTCGGGACGTGCGAGGCGTCCAGGCGGGACAGCTCCAGCTCCAGCGCGCACGCCCGGGCCGGCAGGCCGTAGGCCGCCACCACGCGCGGGTGCAGCTCACCGGCGTGACCGACCAGGGTGCCGCCCACGTAGAGGGCGGCGCACCTGCCGGGGTGCCAGGGAGCGTGCTGGTCCTGGACGACGCGCAGCTCGGCTCCGGCCTCGCGGACGATCAGCCGGGCGGCCTCGACGGCGTCCTGCCAGCCGTGGGCCCGGCCCCCGCCCCACCAGCCCGACGGCTCGGCGCGGCCCGCCAGCAGGACCGCGACGCGCTCCGGCTGGTGCGGGAGCGCTGCCTCGATCGCCGCGAGCTGCTCGGCCGTGGGCGCCGCGTCGACGCCGTAGGCCGGGACCTTGCCCGCGTTCGGCTCCGGCCGGAAGACCGTGCCGAGCTCGAACACCGCCAGATCGGCCTGGCCGCGGCCCAGGTTGCGGACGGCCGTGCGGAAGAGGTTCGGCAGCAGCGTCGTGCGCAGCAGCGGCTCGTCCTCCGACAGCGGGTTCGCCAGCCGCAGGGCGGTGCGGCGGGCGTCGTCGGCGGGGAGCTGGAGGGCGTCCCAGTCCTTCGCCGACACGAA
The DNA here is from genome assembly GCF_039534125.1 of Actinocorallia longicatena. Lineage (NCBI taxonomy): Bacteria > Bacillati > Actinomycetota > Actinomycetes > Streptosporangiales > Thermomonosporaceae > Actinocorallia > Actinocorallia longicatena. The sequence goes on from NZ_BAAAUV010000041.1 coordinate 15,432, forward strand.
CGGGTAGCTGAGGACCTCGGTGTGGCCCGTCGCGGCGAGGATCCGGCCGACCCTGCGGCGCAGCCGCTGGACCGGGGTCAGGCCGCGGCCCGCCGACGGGCGCGGGGCCCGCTCGGGGATCCGGTCGAACCCCTCGAGCCGGATGACCTCCTCGGCGAGGTCGTTCGGGTCGGTCAGGTCCGGACGCCACGGCGCCGGGACGACCGTGATCGGGTCGGTTCCGGTGACCGTGCAGCCGACCTGCTCCAGCCGGTGGACGACCGTCTCCCGCGGGTACTCCACGCCCGACACCCGCGAGGGGTGGGCGACCGGGATCGTGATCGTCACCGTCTCGGCCGGCGCCTCGGCGTGCGTGACCCCCGGGACGATCTCCGCGCCGCCCAGCTCGGCCAGCAGCCGGGCCGCCCGCAGGGACGCCCGCAGCGGCAGCTCGCGGTCGACGCCGCGGGCGAACCGGTAGGACGCCTCGGAGTGCAGCTTGTGCCGCCGGACCATCTTCGCGACGCCGATCGCCTCGAAGTGCGCGGCCTCGATCACGAGGTCGGTCGAGGCGTCGTCGATCTCGGTGTTCAGCCCGCCCATGGTCCCGGCCATCGAGATCGGGCCCGAGGCGTCGGTGATGAGCACGTCGTTCGGGTCGAGGGTGCGGGTGACGTGGTCGAGCGTCTCCAGCTTCTCCCCCGCCGCGGCCCTGCGCACGACGATCGGGCCGGTCAGCTTGGCCGCGTCGAAGGCGTGCAGCGGCTGGCCGAGCTCGAGCATCAGGTAGTTGGTGATGTCGACGGCCAGCGACACCGGGCGCATCCCCGCGCGGTGCAGGCGGGCCTGCATCCACAGCGGCGACGTGCGCGAGGGGTCGAAGCCGCGCACCCGGCGCAGCACGAACCGGTCGCAGGCCGACGGGTCGCCGATGGAGGCCGGGTAGGACTCCCCCGCGCCCTCGTCGCCGTCGAGCGGCACGTCGGCGGGGTCGGTGAAGGCGACGCCGTAGGCGGTGGCGGCCTCGCGGGCCACGCCCCGGATCGACAGCGCGTAGCCGCGGTCGGGGGTGACGGCGATGTCGAGGACGTCGTCGCGCAGGCCCAGCAGCTCGATGGCGTCCACGCCGACCCCGGTCTCCTCGGGGAGGATCAGGATGCCGTCGTGGTCGTCGCCGACGCCGAGCTCGCGCAGCGAGCAGATCATGCCCTCGGACAGCTTGCCGTAGGTCTTGCGGGCGCCCACGGCGAAGCCGCCGGGCAGCACCGCGCCGGGCATGACCACGACGACGGTGTCGCCGACGGCGAAGTTCCTGGCGCCGCAGATGAGGTTCTGCGGCTCGGCGTTGCCGACGTCGACCGTGCACCAGCGGATCGGCTTCTTGAACTCGGTGAGCTCCTCGATGGTGAGGACCTTGCCGGTGACGATCGGGCCGGTGATGTCGGACGTCTCGACCGTCTCGACCTCCAGGCCGGCCGCGATGAGCCTGGCGGCCAGCTCACGGCCGGTCACCTCGGCGGGCAGCGCCGCGTACTCACGCAGCCACGAAAGCGGGGCCCGCATCAGATCTCCATCCCGAACGGGAGGGTGAACCGGACGTCACCCTCGACCATGTCGTGCATGTCCTCGACACCGTGGCGGAACATCAGGGTCCGCTCGACGCCGAGGCCGAAGGCCCAGCCGCTGTAGCGTTCCGGGTCGACGCCCGCGGCGACGAGCACCCGCGGGTTGACCATGCCGCAGCCGCCGATCTCGATCCAGCCCTCGGACGAGCAGGTGCGGCACGGCGCGGCGGGATCGCCGACGGACGCGCCCCTGCACACGAAGCACTGCATGTCGACCTCGGCCGACGGCTCGGTGAAGGGGAAGTACGACGGGCGCAGCCGGACGGGCAGCGGGTCGCCGAACAGGCCGTTCACGAAGGCCGCGATCGCGCCCTTGAGGTCGGCCATCGTCAGGCCCTCGTCGATGGCCAGGCCCTCGAGCTGGTGGAAGACCGGGCTGTGGGTGGCGTCCAGCTCGTCGGTCCTGAAGGTCTTGCCGGGGGCGACGACGTAGACGGGCAGCTCACGCGAGAGCAGCGCCCGGACCTGGACCGGCGAGGTGTGCGTGCGCATCACCATGCCGGAGTCCTCGGACTCCACGAAGAAGGTGTCCTGCATCTCCCGCGCCGGGTGGTCGGGCGGGAAGTTGAGGGCGTCGAAGTTGAACCACTCGGCCTCGATCTCGGGGCCCTCGGCGATCTCGAAGCCCATCGAGACGAACACGTCGGCCATCCGCTCGGCCATCGTGGTCAGCGGGTGGCGGGCGCCGAGCGGGGCGCGGTCCCACGGCAGGGTGACGTCGACCGTCTCCTCCACCAGGACGCGCTCGTCGCGCTCGGCCTCGAGCCGTTCCTGCCGGGCCTTCAGCGCCTGGCCGACGGCGCCGCGGGCGGCGCCGATGCGCTTGCCGGCGTCGGCCTTGGCGTGCGGCGGCAGGGCCCCGATCTCGCGGTTGGCGAGGGCCAGCGGCGACCGGTCCCCCGCGTGGGCGAGCCGGACCTCCTTCAGCTCGTCGAGCGAGGCGGCCGCGGTGATCGCGGCGAGGGCCTCGTCCCGGAACCGGTCGAGTTCCTCGGGCTTCAGCACGGCGACCTCCACCGGGTCGTACGACTTGTTGGGTGCAGACATGGGTTCAACGGCTCCTGAGCGGGATCACCCGCCGAGTTTAGTGGGACGCCCCACCGGGGCTGGAACGAGGAGAGCCCGCACGCGGTCCCGTTTGCTGAAAGTTCGCGCTCAGGCGAAGTCGGGGGCCCCGGCGGGCACGGTAAATCGGAACTCCGCGCCGCCGCCGGGGGCGCGCTGCACGCCGATGGTGCCGCCGTGCGCCTCGACGAGGCCCTTCACGATGTAGAGGCCCAGGCCTGTGCCCGCGCGGCGATCACGCCGCCAGAACTGCCTGAAGACCCGCTGGGCGGCCTCGGGAGGGATGCCTTCGCCCTCGTCCCGCACTGACACGACGGCGCCCTCCTTCCCGGTATCCGGTTCCACCACGATGGTGACAGTACCAGCGCCGTGCCGCACGGCGTTTTCCACCAGGTTGCCCAGGATCTGGCTGATCTTGTCGGGATCGAGCCACAGTTCGGGGAGCCCGCCCCGGACGTCCAGGCGGAAGCGGGTGGCGGCGTCGCCCGCGGCGACCCGGCCGGCGATGATCTTCCGGGCGGCGGCGGAGAGGTCGACGACCTGGCGGTGCATCTCCAGCCGCCCGGCCTCGATCCGCGAGACGTCCAGCAGCTCGGTGATCAGCCGGGTGACCCGGTCGGCGTCGGCGTTGACGGTCTCCAGCATGACCAGCTTCTGGTCGTCGTTGAAGCGGTGCCACTTGGCCAGCAGCGTGGCCGTGAACCCCTTGACGCTCGTCAGCGGGGAGCGCAGCTCGTGGGCGACGGTCGAGACCAGGTCGGCCCGCTGGCGCTCCAGCCTGGCCCGCTGGCCGGCGTCCCGGAGGCCGAGGCTGAGCCGCTCCACCCGCCGATGGGAGTCCCTGCGGTAGACGGCCGTGACGAGCACCTCGCGCCCGTCGGCGAGCTGGACGGTCTGCTCGGGATGCCGGGTCCTGGTGTTCAGCCCGCGATAGGGATCGAGGGTCTTCCACCAGTCGGATCCGTCGGTTCCGGTCAGCGGCAGCACCACCGGCGCCTGCCGGCCGAGCGCCTGCCCCCTGGCCATCCCGGTGATCTTCTCGGCCATCCGGTTGAAGACCACGATCCGGCCGTGCTCGTCGGCGACGAGCAGCCCGTCGGGGAGCTCGTCGGCGGCGGCCGGATCCGCGAGGGCAGGGCGGGGCGACGGCACGGGCGTGCCCGTCATCGACCTCTCCGCACCCAACCGCGGTCTCCTCCCCAGAGCCCTGACACCTCAGAGCCTAGCCTTCACAAGGGGGGTCTTGGGAGCGCGAAACCCCTTACGGACAAGGGATTTCAGACTCTCGGCAGGCATCTGAGATACCGGCCGGAACACGGCCGCGGGACGCTAGATCCCCGACGGCCTGAGCCGCGCCAGGGCGACGGCGTCCTCGACCCGGTCGCAGAGCGGGAAACGCCGGTCCAGGCCGGTGATCTGGAAGAGCCGCCGCTGTGCGGGGCGGACCCCTGCGAGCCAGACCCCGCCCCCTTGGGCACGGACCTTGTTGGCCAGGGCCACGAGGGCGTTGAGACCCGAGGCATCACAGAAAAGGACGTACTCGAAGTCGATGACGATCGAGCCGAAACCCGCCTCGGTGACGGCGGTCAAGTGATCGCGGAGGACCAGTGCGGACCGGAGATCGATCTCCCCGGCCACGGTCACCACTGCGGTTTCACCGTGCAAGCCCGAGAGCTCGACGCGCAGCTGGCGGTCCTCGGGTGCCTGGTGGCACCTGACGGCCCCTGAGCGCATGGGCTCGGACCTCGTGCGGCGGAGCATGTACTCCCTCTCGTCGACGGTGACTCGGCCCGCCCCGCCGGAGGCGGGTGACACGGGCCTTCATGGTCATCTTGGCAGCACCCGAAGGCGGCCAAGGTGGCGCGGCACGTCCGGAGACGGTCATCAACTGGTGACAACCCCGCGCTTCTTACAGTGCGGTAAACCTCTACTTGACCCGCTGGGCGCGGGCCGACGCATAGAGACACACGGCCGCGGCGGTCGCAAGGTTCAGGCTTTCGGCCTTTCCGTGGATCGGCACCCGGACGACCTCGTCGGCCAGTGCCCTGACCTCTTCGGGAAGGCCCCAGGCCTCGTTGCCGAAGACCCAGGCCGTCGGGCGGGCGAGGCTTCCGTCGTCCGCCAGGTCGTCGAGGGTGTGCTTCCCGATGCCGTCGGCGGCCAGGACCGTGAGGCCCCGCGCCTTCAGCGCGGGGATGAGCGTGTCGTAGCGGGGCCCGATGACCACCGGGAGGTGGAAGAGGCTGCCGGCGGAGGCGCGCACGCACTTGCCGTTGTAGGGGTCGACGGAGGCGTCCGTGAAGATGACGGAGTCGGCTCCGGCGGCGTCGGAGGCGCGCAGGACCGTCCCGGCGTTGCCCGGGTCGCGCACGTGGGAGAGGACCGTCACGAGCCTGGGAGCGCGGGAGAGCGCGGCGTCCAGCGTGACGTCCAGGAAGGTGCAGACCGCGAGCAGCCCCTGCGGGGTGACGGTCTGCGCGAGCTCGGCCATGACCTCGCCGGACACCCGCATCGCGGGGATCCCGGCGGCCTCGGCCTGCTCGATCAGCTCGGCGTGCCGGGTGCCGGCCTCCGCCGTGAAGTACAGCTCCGCGAGGCCCTGATCCAGGGCCAGGGCCTCACGGACCGCCTGCGGACCCTCGGCGAGAAAGCGCCGGTCCTGCTGGCGGAAGGCGCGTTTGGCGAGCCTGCGAGCCGATTTCACCCGTGGTGACCGGATCGACGTCAACTCAAGACTCGCCATGCGACTGATCCTAGGCCTCGGCCGGGAGGGCCGACTTGGCGACCTGGACGAGGGCGGCGAAGGCGGCCTCGTCGTTGACCGCGAGCTCGGCGAGCATGCGGCGGTCGACCTCGATCTCGGCGATCTTCAGACCCTGGATGAAACGGTTGTAGGTCAGGCCGTTCGCCCGGACCGCGGCGTTGATGCGCTGGATCCACAGGCGACGGAACTGGCCCTTGCGGTCCTTCCGGTCACGGAAGGCGTACGTCATGGAGTGGAGCTGCTGCTCCTTGGCCTTGCGGTACAGGCGCGACCGCTGGCCGCGGTAGCCGCTCGCACGCTCCAGGACGACCCGACGCTTCTTGGCGGCGTTGACCGCCCGCTTCACGCGTGCCACGTGTGTTCTCCTTCGTGGGGGCTCGACCCGATACGCGGGTGAGCCGGTCGAAATATGAAAAGTCTGGAGCGGAGCGCTACTTGCGCAGCAGCTTCTTGATCTTGGGGGTGTCGGCGGCCGAGACGAGCGCGTTGCCGTCGAGGCGGCGGGTGCGCTTGGACGCCTTGTGCTCGAGCAGGTGGTTCTTGTTCGCCCTGCGGCGCACCAGCTTGCCGGAGCCGGTCAGCTTGAAGCGCTTCTTGGCGCCCGAGTGGGTCTTGGTCTTCGGCATGGTGGCCGTCTCCCTCGTTTTAAGTCCCGCGGGGTGCGGGAGGCGTGACTGATCGGACGTGCATGCGAATGCACGCCTTGATCAGTAACAGGTGCGTACATCTCTGAACCCCGGGTTCTGCTCTGCGAGCGGGACCCGGGGTTCAGGCGGGTCTCACTCGGCCGCGGGCTTTTCGGCCTGCGGCTCCTCGGCGGCGGCTTCCGCGGAGGGAAGATCGCCGGCCGGAAGTTCGTCCTCGGCGGGCAGCTCGTCGCCGTCGGCACCACGGCCGCGGGCGGCGCGCGCCTCGGCCTGTTCGGCCTTGGCCTCGGCCTTCTTCTTGTGCGGCCCGATCACCATGATCATGTTCCGGCCGTCCTGCTTCGGGTTCGACTCGACGAAACCGAGGTCGTCGACGTCCGCCGCGAGCCGCTGCAGGAGCCGGTAGCCCAGCTCCGGACGGGACTGCTCGCGTCCACGGAACATGATCGTCACCTTGACCTTGTCCCCGCCCTTGAGGAACCGGACGACGTGACCCTTCTTGGTCTCGTAGTCGTGCGGGTCGATCTTCGGGCGGAGCTTGATCTCCTTGATGATCGTGTGCGCCTGGTTGCGCCGCGCCTCACGCGCCTTCATCGCGGACTCGTACTTGAACTTGCCGTAGTCCATGAGCTTGGCCACGGGAGGCCGCGCGGTGGGCGCGACTTCGACCAGGTCGAGGTCGGACTCACGGGCAAGGTCGAGAGCCTTGGCGATCGGGACGATGCCGACCTGCTCGCCGTTGGGCCCGACCAGCCGGACTTCCGGCACGCGAATGCGGTCGTTGATGCGCGGTTCGGTGAAACGCTGTTCGGCGCTGATGGGACCTCCCTGGGCCTTACGTATCCTTCGACCTGTCCTACCCGGCCCCTGAAAAACAGGAAAGCCCCGCATGACGCGCATGCGAGGCCAAAATCGGTCACCCCGGCGGGCTGAGCCCGCCAGGGAAGTGACACTCGAACCGAGTGTCGACCGGACCCGCCGACCCTGTTCCGGACGGATCCGGTACGTGGTGGTCAGCCAGGTGGGAGATGGCCTCCGCTTGCGTGCCCGAAGCGATGCGCTCCAGGCCGGTCGAACACCCAGACTACCAGACTTCCGGCTGTCAAGCGCACACGCTCCGCGGAGCTCCCCCGCAGGTCATCAGCGGCGCTTGTTCCGGTCCTTGCGCTTCTCCCGGATCTTCATGGTCACCGAGATCGGCGACCCCTCGAATCCGAACTCCTCACGGATGCGGCGCTCGATGAACCGGCGGTAGCCGGGCTCGAGGAAACCGCTGGTGAACAGCACGAACCGCGGCGGGCGGGTCGCCGCCTGGGTGGCGAACAGCACGCGCGGCTGCTTGCCGCCCCGGATCGGGTGCGGGTGCGAGGAGACCAGGTCGGTGAAGAACTGGTTGAGCTTGCCGGTCGGCACGCGGTGCCCCCAGCTCTCCAGGGCCGTCTCGATGGCCGGGACGAGCTTCTCCATGTGCCGGCCGGTCTTCGCCGAGATGTTGACGCGCGGCGCCCACCGGGCCAGGACCAGCTGGCGCTCGATCTCGCGGTCCAGGTAGAACCGGCGCTCCTCGTCGACCAGGTCCCACTTGTTGTAGGCCAGGACGACGGCGCGGCCCGCCTCGATCACGTTGTTGACGATCCGGATGTCCTGCTCGGCGAGCGGATCGCTGGCGTCCACCAGGATCACCGCCACCTCGGCCCGCTCCAGCGCCGACTGGGTCCGCAGGATCGCGTAGAAGTCCGCGCCCTGGTTCTCCTTGTGGCGCTTGCGGATGCCCGCGGTGTCGATGAAGCGCCAGGTCTTGCCGCCCAGCTCGATCATCTCGTCGATCGGGTCGCGGGTGGTGCCCGCGACCGAGTCGACCACGGCCCGCTTCTCCCCCGCCAGCTTGTTCAGCAGGCTGGACTTGCCGACGTTCGGGCGGCCCATCAGGGCGACCCGGCGCGGCCCGCCGGGGGCCTCGCCGATGGTCTCGCGCGGCGCCTCCTCCGGCATCGCCTCGAGGATCCGGTCGAGCAGGTCGCCGGAGGTGCGGCCGTGCAGGGCCGAGACGGGCATCGGCTCACCGATGCCGAGGCCCCACAGCGCGGCGGCCTCGAGCTCGGCCTTCTGGTCGTCGACCTTGTTGGCGGCCAGGACCACGGGCTTCTTGGCCCGGCGGAGGATCTCCACGACGGCCTCGTCGACGTCGGTGATGCCGACCGTGGCGTCGACCACGAACAGCACGACGTCGGCGAGCTCGACCGCGAGCTGCGCCTGCTCGGCGATGGCGGCGGCCAGGCCGCGCGAGTCCGGCAGCCAGCCGCCGGTGTCGACGACCGTGAAGTTCCGGCCGTTCCACGAGGCGATGTAGGACACCCGGTCGCGCGTGACGCCGGGGACGTCCTCGACCACGGCCTCGCGGCGGCCGATGATCCGGTTGACGAGCGTCGACTTGCCGACGTTGGGACGGCCGACGACCGCCACGACGGGCAGCTTCGGCGCCGGCGCGAAGGCCTCGTCCTCCTCGAGGTACTCGAGGGAGTCGAAGTCGACCGCGTCCGGGTCGTAGGTCTCGAACTCCTCCTGCTCCGCGAAGCTGGAGGGGTATTCACTTTCGGTCACGGATGGATCCTTTGTCCGTGGGGCGTACCGGCAGCCGCCGCGGACGTGAATCGTCCGTGGTCAGATGCCGCGCTCCTTTGCGAGCCGCACGATCGCCTCGATCACCTCGTCGAGTCCCAGCTCGCTCGAGTCGATCTCCACGGCGTCGTCGGCCTTGGTCATGGGCGCTGTGGCGCGGGTCGAGTCCAGCCTGTCCCGTCGTGCCTGGTCGGCCAGCGTCGTCTCGACCGAGACGGTGCCGATCTCCTTGGCGCGGCGCAGGGCCCTCGCCTCCTCGCTGGCGGTGAGGAAGACCTTGAGCGGAGCGTCCGGCGCCACGACGGTGCCGATGTCCCGGCCCTCCGCCACGATGCCCCCGTCCTCCATGATCTCACGCTGGAGTACGAGGAGACGCGCCCGCACCTCGGGCACCCGGCTGACGGCGCTGACCGCCCCGGTGACCTCCCGTGTGCGGATCGGCTCCGAGACGTCGGTGCCGTCCACCCTGATGCCCGGCGCGTCGGGGTCGGTGGAGATCTCGACGATCACCTGGCCGGCCCGCGACGCCACTGCCGCAGCGTCCTCGACATCGACGCCCCGTTCGAGCATCCACCAGGTGAAGGCCCGGTACATGGCGCCGGTGTCCAGATAACGGTACCCGAGAGTCCGGGCGACGCCCTTGGCCGCGCTGGATTTGCCCGACCCGGAGGGGCCGTCCATGGCGATGATCAAGATTCGCTCCTCACCGGGACGGACCAGCCCCGGTCGCGTAGTTCTGCGGCCAGGGCCTCGGCGGCCTCGGGCTTGACGGACAGCTCGGCCACACCGAGAGGCAGGCCGGGCGAGTGCTCGATCGAGAGGTCCTCGATGTTGACCCCGGCCTCGCCCACGGCGTGGAACAGCCGGGACAGCTCGCCGGGTGAGTCGGGGACCAGCACCGAGACGATGGCGTAGTGCGAGGGGCCGCCGCCGTGCTTGCCGGGGATCCGGGCGACGCCCTGGTTGCCCCGGCTCAGCAGGTCGCCGACCTTCTGCATGATCACCTCGGCGACGTCCGCGTCGGCCCCGTGGGCGGCGCGGAGCATGGCGGCGGCGAGGGCGAGATCACCCGCGACGGCGTCGAGGACCGCGGCGACGGGCTCGGCGTTGGCGGTCAGGATGCCGATCCACAGGTCCGGGTCGCTCGCGGCGATCCGGGTGACGTCCCGCACCCCCTGCCCGGCCAGGCCCAGCGCGGTCTCGGTGCCGTCACCGAGCCGGGCGGCCATGGCGGCGGAGACCACGTGCGGGCCGTGCGAGACGAGCGCGACGGCGCGGTCGTGCTCGACCGGGTCCACGGTGAGGATCTCGGCTCCGCAGGCCTCGGCCAGCGCGGTGACGGCCTCGATGGCGGCGCCCGAGGCCGCCTCCGTCGGGCACAGGGCCCAGGGACGGCCCAGGAACAGGTCGCCGCGGGCGGCGGCGGGGCCCGAGCGCTCCCGGCCGGCCAGGGGGTGGCCGGGAACGTAGGTGGCCAGGTCGCAGCCGAGCTTGAGGGCGTCCAGGACGGGCCTGGCCTTCACGCTGGCCACGTCGGTGTAGAACCGGGCGACGCCGCGCTTCTGCAGGTCCTTGAGCGCCGCGGCGACCGCGGCGGGCGGAACGGCGATCACCGCGAGGTCGGCGGGCCGGTCCAGCCGCCGCGGCAGGGGCGTCCCCGCGCCGAGCTCGACGGCCATCGCGAGGGAGGCGGGGTCCCGGTCCGAAAGGAACACCTCCGCCCCCTTCTCGCGCACGGCGAGGGCGACCGAGGTGCCGATGAGGCCGGTCCCGACCACCACCACACGCTGGATCTTCATAGTGGAGAACCTTATCGGGGGTCTTTACTGCGCGATGTCGAGCCGGAGTGCCGTGGCGCCGCGCAGGTAGACGTGGTTCATCTCCGAGCGCGGCCGGTCGGTCTCGATGTGGGCCATGAGGCGGATCACCCGGGGCAGGGCGTGCGGGACGTCCAGCTCGCAGGCGCAGATCAGCGGAACCTCGCTGAAGCCGAGCTTGCGGGCCGCCAGCGCCGGGAACTCGGAGGTGAGGTCGGGGGTCGCCGTGAAGATCACGCTGATCACGTCGTCGGTGGTGAGCGAGTTGCGCCGCATCACCTCCGTGATCAGTTCGGCGGTCGCCGCCAGGATCTCGTCCCGGTCGTCGGCCTCGACCTGGGTGGCCCCCCGAAGTGCGCGCACAGCCACGTCCCCTACCTCCAGAAATCGTCCAATGATCGCGAAAGGGAAAACTACAGGCCGACGGCCTTGTAGAGCTCAGCGACCTCCTTCTCGGTCAGGCCGCGGCTGCTGCCCGACTTGAGACGGCCGAGCTGGATCGGGCCGAAAGCGGTCCTGACCAGCGAGCGGACCGGGAAGCCCGCGTCCTTGAGCAGCCGGCGCACGATGTGCTTGCGGCCCTCGTGCAGGGTGACCTCGACCAGGGCCCTGCGGCCCTCCTGGTCGATCAGCTTGAAGTTGTCGATCTTCACGGGGCCGTCCTCGAGGACGACGCCGCGCAGCCGCTTGCCGAAGTCGCGCGGGATCGGGCCCGGGACGTTGGCCAGGTAGGTCTTGGTGACGCCGAACGAGGGGTGGGTGAGCCGGTGGGCCAGCTCACCGTCGTTGGTGAGGAGGATCAGGCCCTCGGTGTCGGTGTCGAGGCGGCCGACGTGGAATACCCGGACCGTCAGGTCCTCGACGAACTCGATCAGGGTCCGGGTGCCGGAGCCCTTGGCCATCGTGGACTCGACGTTCAGCGGCTTGTTCAGCGCGTAGTACTTGAGGTCCTGCCAGGTCTCGACCTTGCGGCCGTCGACGGAGATCTCGTCGGCCTTCGGGTCGACCCGCTCACCGAACCAGCTGACGGTCCTGCCGTTCACCTTGACCCGCCCGGCCGCGATGATCTGCTCGCAGGCGCGCCGGGAGCCGATCCCGGCATCGGCCAGCACCTTCTGCAGCCGTACGCCCTGCTCTTCTTGCGTGGTCATCCGTGAATTTCCTCAATGTCCGAGATCTCGTCCGGCAGGTAGGGGGCCAGTTCGGGCAGCTCGTCCAGCGAGTTCAGCCCCAGCCTCTCCAGGAAGTAGCCGGTGGTGCGGTACAGCGTGGCCTGGGATTCCGGGTCCTGTCCGGCCTCCTGGATCAGGCCGCGCAGGGTCAGCGTGCGCATGACGCCGTCGCTGTTGACGCCGCGGATCGCCGACACCCGCGCCCGGGACACGGGCTGCCGGTAGGCGATCACCGAGAGCGTCTCCAGGGCGGCCTGGGTCAGCCGGGTCTGCTGCCCGTCGGTGACGAACCGTTCGACGACGGGCGCGCAGTGCTCGGCCGTGTAGTAGCGCCAGCCTCCCGCGATCTCCCTCAGTTCGAACCCCCGGCCCTGGTCACGGTATTCCGCGGCCAGTTCCCGCAGGGCGGCGTGGACCTCGGCGGTGGGGTGCTCGAGCAGCTGCGCCAGGGTGATCTCGGCGACCGGCTCGTCCACCACGAGCAGGATCGCCTCGAGGGCGGCCTTGATCGGCGGCATGTCGTCAGTCACTGGAGATCTGTTCCTCTTCGGGTGGCGGCGGGGTGCCCTCGAACTCGTCCGCGATCCTGACGTCGCCCTCTTCGGTGCCGGTCCAGGCCACGTGCAGTTCGCCCAGAGGTTCGATCTGGTCGAAGGACACGGCCTGCTCGCGGTAGAGCGTCAGAAGGGCCAGGAACCGGGCGACGATCTCATACGTGCCCGCGCAGTCGGAGGTGAGCGCCCGGAAAGTGGCTTTCCGCAGGTGCCGCAACCTCTCTACGAGGATAGCGCCCTGCTCCTCGATCGAGGCCAAAGGCGTGTACATGTGCTCGACCGAAACTCCCGGCGGGGCGGGCTTCGGCTGGAAGACACGCGACGCGAGCTGGGCGAACTGCTCGGGCCCCAGCCCCAGGAGCACCTCGGGCAGGAGATTGGCGAACTTCGGCTCCATGGGCACCATGCGCGGGTACCGGTGGGCCTCCCCCGCCATGAGGCCGGAGAAGTACTTGGAGACCTCCTTGTAGGCCCGGTACTGGAGGAGCCGGGCGAACAGCAGGTCGCGGGCCTCCAGCAGGGCGAGGTCGTCCTCGTCGTCCACCTCGCCGGACGGCAGCAGCCGGGCGGCCTTGAGGTCCAGCAGGGTCGCCGCGATCAGCAGGAAGTTCGACGCCTGGTCGAGGTCCCACTCGGGGCCCTGGGCGCGGATGAAGGCGATGAAGTCGTCGGTGACCTTGTGCAGGCTCACCTCGGTGATGTCCAGCTTGTGCTTGGCGATCAGGCCGAGGAGCAGGTCGAACGGGCCTTCGAAGGCGTCCAGGTGGACCTGGAAGCCCTGCGGCTCGCCCTCCTGCTGCTCTGTCTCGGTCACGCCTCCCACCGTAGTGGAGACGCCCATTTACGCGAGGAGCTGCCAGCGCTGGATGACTTCCTTGGCCAGCTCGCGGTAGTGGTTGGCACCCATCGAGGACGGGTCGAAGGTCGTGATCGGCTCGCCCATGACGGTCGCGTCGGGGAACCGGACCGTACGGTTGATCACGGTGTGGAAGACCTTGTCGCCGAACGCCTGGACGATCCGCTGGAGCACCTCGCGGGTGTGCAGGGTGCGCGAGTCGTACATGGTGCCGAGGAAGCCGTCGATGACCAGCGTGGGGTTGATCCGCTGCTGGACCTTCTCGATGGTCTCCATCAGCAGGGCGACACCGCGCATCGCGAAGTACTCGCACTCCAGCGGGACCAGGACCCCCTGGGCCGCGGCCAGCGCGTTGATCGTCAGCAGGCCGAGGGACGGCTGGCAGTCGATCATGATGTAGTCGTAGTACTCGATCGCGCCCTTGAGCTTGCCGGCGAGGATGTACTCGCGGCCCACCTCGTGGACGAGCTGCACCTCGGCGCCGGAGAGGTCGATGTTGCTGGGGAGCAGGTCCATGCCTTCGACCGAGGTCTCCAGGAGGATGTCCTCCCAGTCGGTGTCGTTCTCCAGCAGCATGTTGTGGACGGTGACGTCCAGCTGGCGCGGGTCGCCCTGGCCGAGGCCGACCGACAGCGCGCCCTGGGGGTCGAAGTCGACCAGCAGCACCTTGCGGCCCTGCTCGGCGAGGGCCGCACCCAGGTTGATGGTGGTCGTGGTCTTACCGACCCCGCCCTTCTGATTACAAATCGCCACAATCCGGGCAGGGCCGTGCTCGAGGAGCGGCTCCGGGTCCGGGAAATGGGGAACGGGTCGCCTGGTCGGGCCGAGCGACTTGCTCGGATCCGTCGCGATCGCGGCCGAGAGCACGCTCTCCGCACCTGCGTCTGGCATCAGTTCGAACCTCCCCGACGGCCTGGAAGCACCGCCTGATGAGGGACTCTAGGACGCACGGGCACGAAGCGGCAACACAACGCGCCGTAGGCCTTCCATCCGCTCATCTCTTCCGGCTCGTCTCATCCGTTCGCCCGCGGATGCGCCGTCGCGTAGACCTCGCGCAGCAACTGGACCGTCACGAGCGTGTAGACCTGGGTCGTCGTCACCGAGGCGTGCCCGAGCAGCTCCTGCACCACCCTGACGTCCGCACCCCGCTCCAGCAGGTGCGTCGCGAAGGAGTGCCGCAGGGTGTGCGGGGAGACGTCGGTGAGGCGGGCCTTCTCCGCCGCCGCGCCCAGGACCATCCAGGCGCCCTGGCGCGACAGCCGCCCGCCGCGGGCGTTCAGGAACAGGGCGGGCACGCCGCGCCCGGCCCTGACCAGTTCGGGCCGCGCCCGCACCAGGTAGGCGTCCAGGGCGCGGCCGGCGAATCCGCCGATCGGCACGACCCTGACCTTGCTGCCCTTGCCGGAGACCCGGACGAAGCCGCCGTCGAGGTCGACGTCGTCCAGGTCGAGGCCGACCGCTTCGGAGATGCGCGCGCCGCAGCCGTACAGCAGCTCCAGCAGGGCCCGGTCGCGCATGCCGCGGGCCGAGTCGTCCCCGGAGGCGTCCAGGAGGCGCTCCACGTCCGCCAGGGAGATCGCCTTGGGCAGGCGGCGGGGCGGGGCGGGCGGCTTGACCTCGCGCGAGGGGTCGAGCGGTGCGATGCCCTCGCGGACGGCGAAACGGTGCAGGCCCCGCACGGCGACCACGGCGCGGGCCGCGGAGCCGGCCGAGAGCGGCGGCCGGTCGCCGCCGCCCTCGCGCAGGACGGCCAGGAACTCCGCGACGTCCGGCTCCCGGACGTCGCCCAGGTCACCGAGGCCGCGTCCCGCCAGGAACTCCAGGTACCGCACCAGATCGCGCCGGTAGGAGCTGAGCGTGTTCGCCGCGAGGCCGCGTTCTACCGCCAGATGCCCGAGGTAGGCACGGACGGCTGCTTCCAGCCCCGCCGGAATGGTGGTCGCGCTCATGACGCGGCCCATCATGCCGGAAATCAGGCCTCGGGCGCGTCCTTGTCGCGCAGGTGTTTGAATCCGGTGCCCTGAGCTGCGGACACGGCGAGGATCGCGGTCACCGCCAGCGCGTTGTGGACGTCACCGGAAAGGACCTTCGCGACGGCCTCCTCCAGCGGGACCCACGCGAGGGGCATGTCGGCCTCCTCGTGCTGGCGCTCGAAGTCGATCTCCTCCTCGGGGACGGCCTCGAGGTCACGGGCGAGGAAGACCCGCACCCGCTCGTCGCTGATGCCGGGCGACTGGAAGGTGTCGGCCAGCGTGTGCCAGGTGGCGGCCCGGTACCCGGCCTCCTCGAGCAGCTCGCGCTCGGCCGTGCGCCACAGGGGCTCCCCCGCGACGTCCCGGAGCCCGGCGGGCACCTCCCACAGGAGGTGCTTCACCGGATGCCGGTACTGCCTGATCAGCAGGACCCTGCCCGCGTCGTCCAGGGCGATGGCGCCCACGGCGCCGGGATGCCCGATGTACTCCCGGTTGACGGCCTCGAGCCCGTCGCCCTTCGGCATCAGCACGTCATCGGAGCCGACCGTGACGATCCGCCCCTTGAAATGCTGCCGTGTGCCGACGACCTGCCACGACTCGGGAACGTCAGTTATCTCCATACTGAGATTATCCCCGACGCTTCAGCGCCGCGGCGATCAATCCCGCGAAAAGCGGGTGCGCGCGGGTCGGCCGCGAACGGAACTCCGGGTGGGCCTGGGTCGCGACGAAGAACGGGTGGACGTCGCGCGGCAGCTCGACGTACTCGACCAGGCGCCCGTCGGGCGAGAGGCCGGAGAACACCAGGCCGGTCTTCTCGATGTCCTCGCGGTAGGAGTTGTTCACCTCGAAGCGGTGCCGGTGACGCTCCTCGACCTTCGCCGCGCCATAGAGCTCGCGCACGATGGAGCCCTCGGCGAGATCGGCCGGGTACATGCCGAGGCGCATGGTGCCGCCCAGGTCGCGCTCGCCGGAGACCACGTCGAGCTGGTCGGCCATGGTCGAGATCACCGGGTGCTCGGTCTTCTCGTCGAACTCGGTGCTGCCCGCGTCGGGGATCCCGGCGAGGTTGCGCGCCGCCTCGATGACCATGCACTGGAGGCCGAGGCAGATGCCCAGGGTCGGGATCCGGTTCTCCCTGGCGTACCGGATGGCGCCGAGCTTTCCCTCGATGCCGCGCACGCCGAAGCCGCCCGGGATCAGGATGCCGTCGACGTCGCCCAGGTGGGCGCCGGCGCCCTCGGGGGTCTGGCAGTCGTCGGACTTGACCCATTTGATCTTGACCTTGGCGTCGTTGCCGAAGCCGCCGTGCCGCAGGGCCTCGGTCACCGACAGGTAGGCGTCCGGAAGGTCGATGTACTTGCCGACCAGGGCGATGCTGACCTCGGCCGCCGGCTGGTGGACGCGGCGCAGCAGGGTGTCCCACTCGCCCCAGTCCACGTCGCGGAAGGGCAGGCCCAGGCGGCGGACCACGTAGGCGTCCAGGCCCTCGGAGTGCAGGACCTTGGGGATGTCGTAGATGCTGGGCGCGTCGACGCAGGACACGACGGCCTCGCGGTCCACGTCGCACATCAGGCTGATCTTGTGCTTGATCGACTGCGAGACCGGGCGGTCCGAGCGCAGGACGATGGCGTCCGGCTGGATGCCGATGCTGCGCAGGGCGGCGACCGAGTGCTGGGTCGGCTTGGTCTTCAGCTCACCGGACGGGCCGATGTAGGGCAGCAGCGACACGTGCAGGAAGAAGACGTTGTCGCGGCCGACCTCGTGGCGGATCTGGCGGACCGACTCCAGGAACGGCAGCGACTCGATGTCGCCGACCGTTCCGCCGACCTCGGTGATCACGACGTCGACGTCGGGGCCCGCCATGCCGCGGATGCGGTCCTTGATCTCGTTCGTGATGTGCGGGATGACCTGGACGGTGTCACCCAGGTACTCACCGCGCCGCTCCTTGGCGATCACGTTCGAGTAGACCTGACCGGTCGTGACGTTCGCACTGCCGTGCAGGTCGGTGTCGAGGAACCGCTCGTAATGACCGATGTCCAGATCGGTCTCCGCGCCGTCGTTGGTGACGAACACCTCACCGTGCTGGAACGGGTTCATCGTGCCGGGATCGACGTTCAGGTAAGGGTCGAGCTTCTGCATCGTGACCCTGAGCCCACGCAGTGTGAGCAGGCGTCCCAGGCTGGAGGCCGTCAGTCCCTTGCCGAGGCTGGAGGCGACACCGCCGGTGACGAAGAGGTGCTTGGTGGTGCGAGCTGTGTTTGCCGATGGCAAGTGAGGTCTCCCGTGGTCGTGCAACGGCGGCTGTAACCGCCCTGTCCACGGGATCCCAGCCTATCAGCGACCTCGGACGTTTCGCGTCCGGGGGCTCCGTCCGCGCAGGTCAAACGGTTGTTCTACCCCCCGCCACGGGGGAATTCCTAGCCCGGGAAGCCGTTGCGGTCGTTGAGGGTGACGCCGTTCATGCCCGCCTCGGAGAGGGCGGCGTGGTTGTGCAGCGGGGACGACGGCATGATCACACGGAGCTGGCGGGTGAGTTCGTCTATGAGGTTGCGGGCCTGCTCCGCGGCGTCGCGGGCGGCGTCGCGCTCGTGGGAGAGGGCGCCGAGCTGGGCGCGCTGCTCGGTGACGGCCTCGGCGAGCTGGTCGACCCAGGCGTCGCGCTCCTTGACCTTCTCCAGGGCGGCGTCGCGCTCACCGGCGATCTGGCGGACGGCGGCCATCGCCCCGTCGCGCTCCCGGGTCAGCTGCTCGGTGCGGGAGCGCGCCAGGGTCGCCTCGGACTCCGCACGGGCCTTGTCCTGGGCGGCGCTCTCGCGGGCCAGCTCGGCGACCTTCGCCTGGTCCATGGCCGCCTGAGCGGCTTCCAGGGCCTGCTGGCGCTCGCCGTCGGCCTGGTCGGCGCGGCGGCGGGAGTCGTCGGCCTGGCGGGAGGCGTCGGAGGCGCGGCGGGAGGCGTCGTCTGCCTGACGGCGGGCGTCCTCGGCCTCCTTGGCGGCGTTGCCGGCGGCGACCTGGAGCGCCTGGGAGGTGTTCTCGGCGTCGGTGAGGGCCGCGCGGACGGAGTTCAGCTCGGTGCGGACGGCGTCGACGGTGCGGGCCAGCTCGGCGATCCGCTCCTCGGCCTGGCGGCGCTGGCCGTTGGCGTCCTCGACCGAGCGCAGGGCGTCGTCGCGGGCGTTCTGCATCGTGTCGTGCTGGGTGACGAGCTGGCGCATGGCCTGCTCGGTCTCCGCGACCCGGCGCTCGGCGGTCTCCGCGCGGGAACGGGACCTGTTGACCTCGGTCCAGGCGGTGGCGGCGTCCCGCTGGGACTTCTCCTTGTCGGCCTGGACGTTG
The DNA here is from genome assembly GCF_039534125.1 of Actinocorallia longicatena. NCBI lineage: Bacteria > Bacillati > Actinomycetota > Actinomycetes > Streptosporangiales > Thermomonosporaceae > Actinocorallia > Actinocorallia longicatena. The sequence goes on from NZ_BAAAUV010000041.1 coordinate 33,839, forward strand.
GCGAGCTGCTGGGCGGCCTCGCTCTGGACGTCGCTGATGCGCCGCTCGCCCACCGACAGCGCCTCGCCGAGCAGCTCGGCCATCTGCTTGAGCTTCTCGACCAGGTCCCAGCCCGGCAGCGTGCGCCCGTCGGGCGGCGTCTGGCCGCCGCCCCCCTGGACGGGCTGCTGGGCGTGGTTGTTCTGGGCGTGGTTGTTGAGGAGCTCCCGGGGCGACTGGGCGGGCGAAGGCGACCAAGACAAGCCACCGGTTGATGCGGTGCGCTGGCCGCCTGATCCGTTGAGGTCACTCACGGTAAGGACTCCAGATGGGTTAATCACGACGTCGTTATGGGAAAACTCTATTGCCGACATGGGGGTATGTCTCCCCCGTCCCACAAGGCGATCTCGGTATCTCGCTGCTCTCCGGTGCTGACAGAATGTCAGAACATGGAGCTACGCAGTCTGTATCCGCCGATCGAACCCTACGAATCCGGCCTGCTCGAGGTGGGTGACGGCAACCAGATCTACTGGGAGGTCTGCGGCAATCCGGAAGGAAAGCCCGTCGTGATGGTACACGGCGGACCGGGGGCCGGATGTGGCCCGGATCACCGCAGGCAGTTCGATCCCTCCGCCTACCGGATCGTGCTGTTCGACCAGCGTAACTGCGGCCGGAGCCTGCCCCACGCCTCCGATCCGGACGTCTCCCTCGAGGAGAACACCACCTGGAACCTGATCGCCGACATGGAGCGGCTCCGGGAGCTCCTCGGGATCGGCGCGTGGCAGGTCTACGGCGGCTCCTGGGGCAGCTGCCTGGCCCTCGCGTACGCGATCACCCATCCGGAGCGGACCTCGGAGCTGGTCGTCCGGGGCATCTTCATGCTCCGGCCGTTCGAGCTGGCCTGGTTCTACGAGGGCGGCGCCTCGCTGATGTTCCCCGACCTGTGGGAGAACTACGTCGCGCCGATCCCCGAGGACGAGCGGGAGGAGCTGATCGCCGCCTTCGCCGGGCGCCTCAACGATCCCGATCCGGCCGTCCGGCTGCCGGCCGCGCAGGCGTGGGCGACCTGGGAGGGCTCGACGATCACCCTGCTGCCGAACAAGGGCCTGGTGGACCACTTCGCCGAACCCGACTACGCGGTGGCCTTCGCGCGGATCGAGAACCACTACTTCCTGCACGGCGGCTTCTTCTCCTCCGAGGAGTGGATCCTCGACAACATCGACCGGATCCGGCACATCCCGACGGTGATCGTCCAGGGCCGCTACGACGTCTGCACCCCGGCCGCGACGGCCTGGGACCTGCACCGCGCCTGGCCCGAGGCCGAGTTCCACATCGTCGACGACGCCGGCCACGCCTTCGACGAGCCCGGCATCCTGCACCGGCTGATCACGGCCACCGACCGGTTCGCCGACCGGACCTGAGGCGGCCCCGGCGGGTGGGTCCCGGGTGGAAGCACCCGGCAACCCACCCGTCACCCGCTGTTGGCCCGGAGTCGGCCTGCCGGGTCCCATCGGTGGAGAGGTAGGAGGCGTACCGCCCCCGAACCGAAGGAGACCCCCTCCCGATGGAACGCCGGAACTTCCTGCGCATGAGCGCGCTCACCGCGGGAACCACCGCCTTCTCCGCCAGCTGGTGGCAGGGTGCCCACGCCGCGCCCGCCCAGAACGCCGTGAGCCCCTACGGGGCGCTGCTGGGCGCCGACGCCAACGGCCTCCAGCTGCCGTCCGGATTCACCAGCCAGGTCGTCGCCCGCTCGAGCCAGGTGGTGCCCGGGACGTCCTACACCTGGCACGGCGCCCCGGACGGCGGGGCCTGCTACGCCGACGGCACCGGCTGGATCTACGTCTCCAACTCCGAGATCTCCGGGTCCGGCGGCGGGGCGTCGATGCTGAGGTTCAACTCCGCCGGGACGGTCACCGCGGCGTCCCGGATCCTGTCGGGGACCAGCTCGAACTGCGCGGGCGGCAAGACGCCGTGGAACACCTGGCTGTCCTGCGAGGAGACGAGCACGGGCCGCGTGTGGGAGACCTACCCGTTCGGCGGGACGGCCGTCGCGCGTCCGGCGATGGGGCGGTTCAAGCACGAGGCGGCCGCGGCCGATCCGGTCCGCCAGGTCGTCTACCTGACCGAGGACGAGACGAACGGCCGGTTCTACCGCTTCGTCCCCACCACGTGGGGGAACCTGTCGGCCGGGACGCTCCAGGTCCTGGTCGCCGGGTCGGGCACGTCGGGGTCCTTCAGCTGGGCGAACGTCCCGGACCCCGACGGCTCCCCCACCGCGACCCGCAGCCAGGTGTCCGGCTCGAAGTCCTTCAACGGCGGCGAGGGCTGCCACAACCAGAACGACACCGTCTGGATCACGACCAAGGGCGACAACCGGGTGTGGCAGTTCAACCTGCTCACGAGCACGTTCGAGCTGGCCTACGACGACGGCCTGGTCAGCCCCGGGCCCGCCCCCCTGACGGGCGTCGACAACATCACCGGGTCGAGTTCCGGGGACCTCTACGTCGCCGAGGACGGGGGCAACATGGAGATCTGCATGATCACTCCGGACGACAAGATCTCGGTGTTCCTGCGGATCACCGGGCAGAGCTCGTCGGAGATCACCGGGCCCGCCTTCAGCCCGGCGGGGAACCGGCTCTACTTCTCCTCGCAGCGCGGGACGTCGGGGTCGTCCAGCGGGGGGATCACCTACTGCGTGACGGGCCCGTTCAGGACCTGAGACGGGCACGACCGCGGGGAACGACCGCTCAGCGAACGACCGCTCAGGGAACGACAAAGCCCCCGCAGTGACGGATCACTGCGGGGGCTTCGCGACGTTCTTTTGGGTTAAGCCGAGGAGGCCGAGGCCTCGATCGTCTTAGAGACCGCGGACGTTCTCAGCCTGCGGGCCCTTCGGACCCTGGGTGATGTCGAACTCCACCCGCTGGGCCTCCTCCAGGTTCCGGTAGCCGGAACCCTGGATGGCACTGAAGTGGACGAACACGTCGGGGCCGCCCTCATCCTGAGAGATGAAGCCGAAGCCCTTCTCACCGTTGAACCACTTGACGGTGCCCTGCGCCATACTGCACTCCTGGTGTATACCTGCGGACCCGCACTGTGCGAGCCCGGGTCGACGCCATTCTTTACTCCCAAAAGAAAAACGCCCGCTGAGTGACTCCGCGGGCATCGAACACTCGATCAGGCGAAAGTACAGCTACGACCAATGCACAAGGTAGCACATCTTCTACGGAAGGTGTCCACCCCTCCCCCAAAGAGATCATTCCGAATTCGGTTCGGTAGATTAGAACGCGATTCGGGAGGTGAGTGATGGGTGCTGCCATCGCCGGGCTCGGCATGACCGAGCTGGGAAAGGTCTACGGGCGGAGTCCCCGCAGGCTGGCCGCTGACGCCGTCAGGCTGGCCGCCGCTGACGCGGGACTGGCCCTGGAAGATCTCGACGGGCTGCTCGTCAGCCATGGCATGGGGGGCTCTCCGGGCATCGAGCTCGCCGACGTCCTCGGACTACGTGATCTTCGTCTCCTTTCTCAGGTGAACTCCTACGGGGCGACCGCGGGGGCGATGGTCGCCTACGCGGCCCAGACGGTGCTGAGCGGCGCCGCCACCACCGTGGCCTGCGTCTTCGCCGACGCCCCGTTGAAGCCGAAGCAGTCGTCGGGATCGGCCTACGACAAGTCGTCGCGGGACTACTACGGATACGGCGGGATGAACGCCTCCCTGGGGTTCCGGAGCGTCAACGCCTACTACGCGCTCGCCACCCAGCGGCACATGGCCCGCTACGGGACGACCAGCGAGCAGCTCGGCGCGATCGCTGTGGCGACGCGCGCGTGGGCGACCATGAACCCCCTCGCCCAGATGCGCGAGCCGATCACGCTCGACGACCACCAGGCCTCGCGCTGGGTCGTCGAGCCGCTGCACCTGCTCGACTGCTGCCTGGTCTCCAACGGGGCGATCGCGGTGATCGTCACCGGCTCCGACCGCGCGGGCGACCTCGCCCAGCCGGCCGTCCACGTGCTCGGCTGGGGGCAGGGCCACCCCGGGCACCGGCGCGAGCGCGGCAGCGAGTTCGGGCTGAGCACCGGCGCCGCGGTCTCCGGGCCGACCGCGATGAAGATGGCCGGGGTCACCGTCGCCGACGTGGACGTCTGCGAGCTGTACGACTGCTACACCTTCACGACCCTCATCTCGCTCGAGGACTACGGCTTCTGCGCCAAGGGCGAGGGCGGGGCGTTCGCGGCGTCCGGGGCGCTCGGCCCGGGCGGGTCGCTGCCGACCAACACCGGCGGCGGCCAGCTGTCCGGCTACTACATGTGGGGCATGACGCCCCTGTCGGAGGCCGTCATCCAGGCCCGCGGGCAGGGCGGGGAGCGGCAGGCGCCGCGCAACGACGTCGTGCTCGTCAGCGGCAACGGCGGGCTCCTCGACCACCACAGCACCCTGATCCTCAGCCCGCACCGGAAGGAAGGCTCATGACCATCCTGCGCGACGGCCGCACCGACCCGTTCTTCGACGGGGCGCGGCGCGACGTCCTGATGATCCGGCGCTGTGCGGAGTGCCGGCACTGGCACGCTCCCGACGCGACGGTGTGCGCCGAGTGCGGCGGCGAGGACCTGGACTGGGCCGAGGCCGAGGGCCGCGCGCTGCTCGTCTCCTGGTCGAAGGTGCACCGCAGGGACGGCGGCGAGCCCGCCCACATCGCCCTGGTGGAGCTCGCCGAGGGACCCTGGCTGCACGCCGCGCTCGACCAGGTGGACCGGCCGCGGGAGAACCTGCCGCTCCGTGCCGGCTTCGTCCACGCCGAGGCGGGCGAGCCCCATCTGGTCTTCCGCCCCCTCTAGCTGACACCGAATCTCATTCGGTAGTTTCGGGGGATGAGAACCGAGGTCTGCGATCTGGTCGGCGCCGAATTCCCCCTGTTCGCCTTCAGCCACTGCCGGGACGTCGTCGCGGCCGTCACCAACGCGGGCGGCTTCGGCGTCCTCGGCGCGGTGGCCTACTCCCCGGAACGGCTCGAGGAGGAGCTGCGGTGGATCGACCGGGAGGTCGGCGGGCGGCCCTACGGGGTCGACGTCCTGGTCCCCGCGAAGATCGACGGATCGGCGGAGCGGGGCGGCAACCCCCTCGCGGCGATCCCGAAGGAGCACTGGGACTTCCTGCTCGCCCTGTTCGAGAAGTACGGGGTCCCGGTGCCGGACTTCGGCGGCGCGGGCGCCGAGAAGGCCGCGGCCGGCGGGGCGCGGTCGGTGACCGGCTCCGGGGCGGTGGAGCTGATCGACGTCTCGCTGTCCCACCCGATCCGGCTGATCGCCAGCGCGCTGGGCACTCCCCCGCCGCTGATGGTCGAGAAGGCCAAGGCGGCGGGCGTCCCGGTGGCGGCGCTGGTCGGGACCGTGGAGCACGCGCGGCGCCAGGTCGCCGCGGGCGTCGACCTCATCGTCGCGCAGGGCGGCGAGGCCGGCGGGCACACCGGCGAGATCTCCACGATGGTGCTGGTGCCCGAGGTCGTCGACGCGGTCGCGCCGGTGCCCGTGCTGGCGGCGGGCGGGATCGCCACCGGACGGCAGATCGCGGCCGCCCTGACGCTCGGGGCGTCCGGGGTGTGGTGCGGGTCGGTGTGGCTGACCACCGAGGAGGCCGAGACGCTGCCGACCGTCAAGCGCAAGCTCCTGGAGGCCTCGGCGACCGACACGATCCGGTCCAGGTCACGGACCGGCAAGCCCGCCCGGCAGCTCGTCTCGGCGTGGACCGAGGAGTGGGAGGGGCCCGGCAGCCCCGGCGCGCTCCCGATGCCGCTGCAGATGATCGTCGCCGAGGGGGCGATGCGGCACCTGTCCAAGGCCGCGGAGAACGGCAATCCCGGCGCGGCGGAGCTGGTCAACTACTTCGTCGGGCAGTGCGTCGGCCTCATGCGGACCGTGAAGCCCGCCAAGCAGGTCGTCTACGACATGGTCGAGGAGTTCGCCGACGCCGTCGACCGGCTGACCGCGATCACCGGCGCCGGCTAGGACCGGTTTCGAACCCCGGCTACTTCCACTGGTTGAGGTCGCGGTCGGGGCCCCTGCGGATCTGGCGGACGACGTTCTCCGCCAGAGCCGCGTAGCCCACGGCCGTCGGGTGGTAGCTCCTGATCTCGACCTTGAGGGCCTTGAGGTCGACGTCGAGGCCGTTGACGAACGGCACCCCGCTGCCGACCTCGTGGCCGGTGAACGCGCTGTACAGGTCGATGAACTCGACGCTGCCCGCGCCGCCGGCCGCGACGATCCCCTCGTCGGCGCGCTGGGCGACCTCCCTGATCAGCTCGTTCAGCTCGCTGCCCTTGCTGTTGAGCCAGCGCTGGTCGGTGATGCTGAGGTTGTCGAGGGACTCTCCGCGCTCCTCGGCGAACAGGCGCGGGTAGCCGAGCAGGATGATCCTGGCCTTCGGCGCCCTCTCCACCAGCCGGGCGACCACTCCCGTCAGCGCGACGCGCAGCGCGGGCTTCCTGGCCGCCAGCTCGACGTCCTGGTGCTCGCAGGAGGGCGACCACGGCAGCCGGACGATGCAGCCGGCCAGCACCCGGGTGAAGCCCAGGTCGTTGCCGCCGATGCTGAGGGTGACCAGGCTCGTGCCCGCGTCGGCCCGGTCGATCTGCGGCGGCTCGCCCGCCTTGCCCTTCAGCAGGTGCTCGACCCGCGCTCCGGAGCAGGCCCAGAACCGGGTGCCGCCGGGGAAGACGAAGGTCCGCTCGACGGTGTGGACGTAGGACTGGGACGTGCGGTGACAGCGGTTGCGGGGATCAAGGTCGGCGGCCAGCACGTAGGCGCCCTCGCCGGAGGAGTAGGAGTCGCCGAGGGCCGCGTAGGAGCCCTGGACGGCCGCCTCCTCCGCGGTCAGCCGGATCCGGGTCCGCCCCGGCTCCGGGACGGCCGAGGCGGTCCGCGGGCAGTCGACGTCGAAGGTCCTGCAGCGCACACCGCCGGAGGCCAGCAGCGGCACCGTCACGACCACGATGGCGGCGATCATCCCGATCGCCAGAGCACCCCGCGGCCCGATCCTCGTCAAGATCCCCATCTCAGCCCCCCGGAAAGACCTACCCAGGTTCTCATGGGCTCAAGGAGGGAACCATCCGGCTTTCTCATGGCTCCAAGCCGGGAATCATCCGGCTCGAGAAGAAGGACGGCACGGGAGAGAGATGTTCGCATTCCTGACGGGACTCGGCCTGGCCTCGGCGGCGGGCCTGAACGCCTACATCCCGATCCTCGTGGTCGGCCTGCTGGCCCGCTACAGCGATCTGGTCGAGCTGCCCTCACAGTTCGCGTGGATGTCGGGCGGCTGGGCCCTGACGATCGTCGCCGTGCTGTGCGCGGCCGAGTTCGTGCTCGACAAGGTCCCCGTGATCGACAGCGCCAACGACCTGGTCATGACTTTGATCCGTCCCGCGGCGGGCGGTGCGGTCATGGTCGCCAGCACCGCGGCGGGGGACCTGGACGCCGCCGTGGGGACGGGGACGACGCTGCTGGCCGAGCAGCCGTGGATCGGCTGGGTGCTGGGCATCGGCACGGCCCTGGCGGTGCACACGACCAAGGTGACCGTCCGGCCCGTCGCCAACGCCGGGACCCTCGGCACGGCCGCCCCCGTCCTGTCGACCGCCGAGGACTTCTTCTCCCTGGGACTCAGTGTGGTCGCGATCATCGCCCCGGTCCTCGGGCTGATCTTCATGCTGTTCCTGATGTACTGCACGTTCCGGCTGGTCAGGGCGGCCCACCGGAGACGGGCCCGGGGCCGCGCCGCCCCTGGACGTCCAGGATGAGAAGTTGAAAAGTTAACAATCTCCACAGAAAGCTGACTTTCCGGCAACCTCCTGCGACACTGTGCATCGCGTTCAGAGCGTGTGAGTCACATCACCATGTCGTACGGGGGCTGATCGGAAGGCGGTGGAATGTCGCTGACGGAAACCACACTCTCGGATCCGGGGGCCGGGGAGATCTACGCGGCGGCGCTGCGCGTCTTCAGGGACCAGGCGTTCCCCCGCTTCACCCATGAGCACGTCGCGGAGCTGAGCGGGGCGCGCGAGGACGAGCTGCGCTGCCGCTGGCCGCGTCCGGCGGATCTGCTGGTCGACGCGCTGGCGCACGGCATCCTGGTCAATCCCGAGGATCCCGGCGATCGCGGGCTGCGGCTGGAGCTGCTCGAGGTGACGATCCACATGGCGACCGAGTTCGCCCTGCACGGCGATCTGCTCGTCGCCCTCATGTCGCGGCTGCCGCTGGACGAGGAGCTGAACCAGGTCTTCCGCGAGCGGATCGTGCTCCCGCGCACCGAGATCGCCAGGAAGATCTTCGGCCGGGCGATGCTCCGCGGCGAGATGCGCCCGGACGCCGATCCGCGGCTCGTCTTCTCGGTCCTCCCGGCTCTCATGACCTACCGGGCGATGATCCGCGACCCCGCCCCCGATCCGGCCGTCGCCGAGCACCTCGTCGACACCCTGATCCTGCCCCACCTCCTGCTCCGCGCCTAGGGACGGACCAGGCGGAGGGAGCGGGCGGCGAGGTCGACGGTCAGGCGCTGACCCCAGGACAGGGTGAGGCGGTCGGACTCCACGCCGTCCCCGAAGGCGACGAGGCCGTCGGTCTCGCAGGTGAGCGTCAGGGGGGTGCCGGGGGTCAGGACGCCCTCGGTGCTGGTGGCGCCGGTGGCCGGCGAGGGCCAGGCCTCGCGGACGAACCAGGTGAGGCGCCGCTCGGTGGGGCCGGGCAGGTCGAGGCCGCTGCGGCGCTCCAGCCAGGCCGAGCGGCACCAGCCGGTCGCGCCGGTGCCCGTCCCGACCAGGACGCCCGAGGACGACTGGCGCTCGGTGACCGGGGACTCCAGCCGGTAGCGGGCCGACTGGTGGGTGGGGCTGCCGAAGTAGATCTCGTTGAGCGCGGTCAGGGAGCGGCCGTCGTCGGCGGTGGCCGTCACCATGACCCGCTCCTCGCAGTCCACGCCGCCGCGCGCCGCCGCCTGGAGGAGCGCGGCGGCCCCTCCGGCGGCGTGCGGGACCAGGACACCGGGGTTGCGGGCCGGATCGGGGTTGATCCCGATCACGGGCTGGCCGTCCAGGTACTTGGCGACGTTGGCGACCAGGCCGTCCTGGCCGACCGCGACGACCAGGTCGTCGGGGGCGAAAAGGAAGCGGTCGAGGTCGCCGCGCTCGACGTTCCCCCGCCGCCACTCCACCGGGACGGCCGTCCCGACCTCGCGCAGCGCCCGTCCCACGGCCTCGTGCGGGGCGAGCACCTCCCCGAGGTCGCGGCCGCGGCTCCTGAGGTAGTAGGCGGCCTGCTGGCGGGTGCCGTGCCTGGCCACCAGCTCGTCGTACTCGGTGCGCCGGTGCACGATCACCACGCGCGGTGTGAGCGCCATCAGCTGCCCAGCCGGGCGAGCGCCTGGCTGACCAGGTCGGGCGTGATGGTGAGCTGGCCGACCTCGGGCAGGTGCTCGGCGAGGGCCTGGGCGGCCAGCGCGAACAGCACCACCGGGTCGACGCCCTGGTGGGCCGCCAGCCGGGCGGCCAGCGCCTCGGCCTCCTCGG
>NZ_BAAAUV010000042.1:0-42823 GCF_039534125.1 Actinocorallia longicatena
GGCCCGGCGCGGCGCCAGCCTTGTCTAAGAGGCCTCGAGGACCAGGGCTACCAAGGGAGTCCCCACCGGGCCCGTGCCCGTTCTGAACCCATTAGGGAGTCCCCACCGGGCCCGTGCCCGTTCTGAACCCATTAGGGCTACCAAGGAGCCGAAACATCGGTCGTCATCACTCCGTACAAGGGCCGCAAGAAGCCGGAGTCACAGAAGCCGGCGAACCGGTCCCACGCCAAGCTCCGCGGACCCGGCGAACGCGCGAACGCCCAACTCAAAAACTGGAAGATCCTCTGGAAGCTACGGTGCAGCCCCTGCAAGGCCGGCCACCTCGTCAAAGCCATCGCCGTCCTACAGAACCACGAGGTCACCCGAGGATGAAAAAGGTTCACTGGTACGCCATTGACCCCATGGGCGCGACCGGCGACATCAACGCAGAAGCGGCCCTCTGGGTAGCCATCCAAGACGGCCCCGCCACCATCGAAGACCGGATAGCAGAGCTCTCCCTTCATCCTCTCCTCGACGCCGTCCGCCTCCGCGCCTGGACCTACGTACTAGCCGTTGCCGAGTACCGCAGTTATCTCCCAACGTCCGCGGTGCGCATTGAGGACTTCCTCGGTCCCTGCAACCCCACCGCCCTCGCTGCGAAGGTTCAGTTAGCTTGACGTGCGACATCTAACGGGTCGATTCCCCGACATCGCCGAGAACCGGATCCTGCGGACGGCGCTACGGCGTACCGCAGTCATCCCCGCCGCCGTGGCGGAAGATGCGGCTCAACCTTCGGGTACGCCGCGGCTCTGCGCCTCGCCCACCTCACGTCCCTGGCCCACAGAATGTGGGACGAACATGAGGGCCCCCAACCCTTGAGGTGCGGTTCGCGATCAGGTGACGGGTCAGCTCCCCGCCGGGAGTGATGTGGTGCCGGACGCAGATGAGCGGCTCGGTCAGCGGCACCAAGTCGGTGGCCGCCTTTGTGAAGGATGCCAGCGATCTTCGGTAGGCCTGGCCGGGCGGACGCCGGATGCGGGCTCCGAACCGGTTCCGACGAGCCTGGCGGATGCGACCTCGCCTGTCCGATTTAATTAGGAATTGTACTATTTAGCCAAAACCACGCCCCATTCCAGAAATCAATAAATTCAACCTGCATAGTGTGATCTCGGCTATCTTTGGCCACCCCGAAGAGAGCTGCGAAAGTGGGACGATCTGGTGGAACCGCCTTTTCCGTTGGGCATAGACGCCTTGCTGGACGAGCTCGACGCGCGGGTCGAAGGTAGAAAGAGAAGCCGGCGCCTTCCGGTTCTCCTGTTCCGCGGAGGTCCGGACGACACGATGCCCCGCCGTTTCGTCGAGGGGTATGCGAAGAGGCTGAGTGAACCGCGAGTCGGTGGTCCGAGGGATCTGGTCTCCCACGCCGTCGTCCAGGATCCTCCCGCTTCGGCGGCAGAGCCGTGGCTCGCGCTGCTGGACCGGCTGGTCGAGCAGCTCGAGGGCTCCATGCCGCACCGGACCGGGGACCTGCGGCTGCCGCGCTTCCACACGCTGCGGGCGGTGCTGGAGGCGACCGTGGGAGGGGGCGCCTCGACAGGGCGGAGCGAGCAGCTCGCCGAGGCTCTGTACCCGCAGCTGCTGAGGCGCAGGCCGGTGCTCGGCCTGTGCGCGAAGGTCGCGGGTTACGCCCCGGGTGCGCCCACTGTGCAGCAGCGGGGCCTGTGGTCGACGGTCGTCCTGCTCCTTCCCGTGCTGTTCCCGATGCTGGTCTACCGGCTCTTCCTGAGTACTCCCTGGTCGGCGCGGCGGGCGGGCACGCAGCGGCCGAGGGGCCGCACCTTCCTGCGGATGGCGGCCGCGGTCGCCGCGGACGGCACAGAGCGGAACAATCACGAGCTGATCCAGCGCATGCTGCTCGCGGCGCTGCTCCAGGACCTCGCCGCGGCGCGTCCGACCCTCCGCTGGGGACGGCGCCTGCTGCGGCCGCGGCTGTTCGTGCTGCTGCTGCCGACGGTCGGCGGCGAGGACACTCCGGTCCACCAGTTCCTCGTGGCCTATGACAACGTGGTGCGTCACGACAGGGCGGGCCGTGAGACGACTCCGCTCCTGGTGCTGGGCGCCGTCGCGGGGGAACCGCCGTCGTTCGCCGAGCGCTGCCCGTCCGAGGCCGGAGAGACCGCCGCCCACCAGGTTGAGGCCGTCTGCCTTCGGCACTCATCGCCGATCTGCCTGGTGAGCCTGCCCTCCGGCACCGACGACGGGCCCGCGCGGACCTTCCTCCGGACCAAACCGGCCGTCCGGATGGCCTTCCCGTGGCGGCGTCTGGTCCTGGCGTCGGCCGTCCCCCTCGCGCCGGCGGTCGCGGCCGCCGTGGTCCTCCTGGGCGAGGGGTTCCACGAGAAGCCGCAGCCGGTCGCGGCCGTGGAGCCGCCGAGTTGCTTCTCCGCGCCCGGATCCGCCGAGCCCGGGAAAACGGAGACCATCGGTATCACCGACGGGAGCTGCGAGCTGGCCTCGCCCGGTCGCGACCCCGATCTGCCGCTCCTCGAGGACAAGCTGCGCCGGCAGAACGCGGCGGCACTGGCCAGCGGACGGCCCTGGAGATCGGTGGTGTTCTTCGGTCCGCTGACCACCGAACCGGGCGATTCGACGCCGGTGAGCGTCCAGACCCTGCGTGGGGCTCTCACCGCGCAGTACTACCAGAACAGGCGCGAGGGCGACACGGTCCAGATCCGGCTGCTGGTCGCCAATGCCGGCAAGAACTTCGTCTTCGGCGAGGAGATCGCGAGGAAGATCGTCGAGCGGAGGAAGCAGGACTCCATCGTCGCGGTCACCGGCATCACTCAGAGCAGGCCGGTCTCGGCGGCTGCGGTGCGGCTGCTGTCCGCGGCGCACATTCCGGTCGTCGGCAGCAACGTCACGGGCAGCAAGATGCTCGAGAACCCCGCGCTCGGCTACTACTTCCAGGTCTCACCCCACAACGGGGTGATCGCGCCGTTCATGGCGGCGTTCATCCGGGGCTCCGCCGAGCTCCGCGAGCTGGCCGGTCCGTCCCGGAAGGCGGTCGTGGTCTACGACCCGGACGACGAGTACTTCAGCATCGATCTCAAGACGAAGCTCGAGCGCCATGTCCGCCCCGCGGCCACCGTGCCCTACTACGAGCACCGCAACGATCAGGACGTCAGGGACGTGGCCCAGGACGTCTGCGCCGCCGTGCGCCGCACCGGCGGATTCATCGCCTATCTCGGCCGTACGGGCGTCATGCCGCGTCTGTTCGACCAGCTCGAGGAAGCCCCCGACTGCCGCAATCCGGACGGCAAGCCGGTCGCGATCGTGGCCGAGAGCGTCGCCACCCGCTATCTGGAGGAACCGGCGGCCTTCCTGGAAACGCATCCGCACCTGCGCATGTTCTACGTCATGTTCGACGCCGCCGACGCGGGCTTCGGCTCCGACAGGATTCTCCAGCAGACCTTCACCGCCCTCTTCCCCGGCTCCACCGCCGAGGGCAACGCCGCCGGCGGCTATGACAGCCTCAGAATCGTCTCCACCGCCATGGACTCCGTCTACTCCAGCGACAAGTCCCTCGAGGAGACCCCCGAGCGCTTCCAGTCCCCGCAGCTCTATTCCACCCTCGCCAAACCCGGCATCACGATCGTCGGCACCTCCGGTTCCCTCACCCTCGACGCCGACAACCACTCCCCTCCCGACAGGGTCATGTTCATGCTCGAACTCACCCTGGAGGCGCGCCCCCGGCTCTGGATGACGTGCGGAAACCTCAGCACTCCCGTGGGCCCCCGCCCCCCGGCCCCCGCGCAGAAGATCCCCTGCCCGAAGTCCGTGTCTTAGATCCACATCACGCTCGGGAACATGCGGAACCTCAAGCCGAGGGAGGACGCGTGCGTGGGGAAGCCGTCTCCCGTCGGGTCGGGCGGTGGCCGGGAGCGTAGGTGGACCGATGACCGGTAGCGGTCAGGGGCAGGGTGGGGGTGGGAGCTGGGGGTGTTCGTCGGGGAGTCGGTGGTGACGGACGGTTTCTGGGGGATTCGGGGAAAGGGTCCTACGATGACGGTGTGGGGCGATTCCGGCGTTCCGGCGTGGTGGTGGTCGCGGGTGCCGTCCTGCTCTGTGGATGTGCGGCTAACGGCGATGAGGTCGAGGAGCGGTCGTTCACCGACTCCTATGGGCGGGCCTGCGCTTATGTGCTCGTCAAGGATCGTGACCAGGACGATGGTGAGGACTCCTCGGTGGACCTGGACGCGCGGAACGTCGACTGCGACTATCCCCCCTCTCCGAAGGTGAGTGAGCGACCGTGAGCGTCGGCAGGGTGGTGGGGGTCGGGCTGGCCGTGCTCCTGGTCGGCGGGTGCGGGGAGAAGGCCGTCGAACGGTCGTTCATCGATCGGCACGGGCGGGTCTGCACCTATGTGATGGTCGAGGAGTGGGACGGCGACCGGGACGTCGGCAACATCTCCTGTGAGTTCCCGCCGGCGAGCTGGAGCCCTTCGCCGTCGGCCACGCCGTCCGGCTGAGCGGGGTTCTGGAAGCCGGTGTTCGCCGGGGTGCGGCGGGGCTCGCGGAGGCTTGATCATTGAGGGTCGGGCGGGCACTATGGGGAACGTTTTCGGGATCTCGCCCATCGGAGACGGAGCCGCTGCATGGGCAAGACGGAGGGGCGCCTCGAGCGCGAACGGTTCGCTGCGGAGCTTCGCGAACTGAGGGTCAAGGCGGGGAATCCGTCGTTCCGGACGATGGCCGCGGCCGCCGGGCGCACCGTCAGCCACGCCACGTTGCATGAGGCCGCGGCGGGCACCCGGTTTCCCAGCTGGACCACGACCCGGGCGTTCGTGGCCGCGTGCGGCGGGGACGAGCAGGCCTGGTTCGAACGCTGGCAGGACGCCCGCGACCCCGCGGCTCCGGTCGAGGACGGGGCGCCGGAGGAGATCGCGGAGCCGGCCGCGGCCGAGGAGCCCGGACGGTGGTGGAGGGGATGGCCGGTGCTGATCGCCGGCGCGGCGGCCGTGGCGATCGCGGCGGTGCCGTTCCTCTGGCCGGACGGCGGCGGGGCCGGGCAGGGGCCCAAGGCGATCGCCGCGACCGGGCCCACGCCGACCGAGCTGCAGAAACCGCTGGTCGAGGGCGACGGGAGCAGGTTCGTCGCCGACCGGACCATCCCGGACGGGACGGTCGTCAAGCCGAACGAGCGGTTCACCAAGGTCTGGGAGATCGCCAACGTCGGGACGATCTTCTGGAAGAACCGCTACCTGGAGCGGATCTCCTCGCCGCAGGACAACGGGACCTGCTCGACGCCCGGAAAGGTGCCGATTCCGGACACGCCCGCCGGGACGAACGTGCTCATCAGCGTCCCGGTGACGGCCCCCGCGAGCAAGGGCTCGTGCTGGGTCGCCTGGAAGATGATCGACGGCAGGGGGCGTCCGTTCCTTCCGGCCTCCCGGCCCATCTTCTTCACGGTCGTCGTCAGCGACTGATCTCCGGCGGGTTCGCGGGGGAGATGCAACGGTTCCGCGGTTCCGTGCGTCCTTGGGGTGAGGAGGGATGCCCCCGTGGACGACGCCCCGGCGTACGAGGAGTTCGTGGCGACGCGCCTCCAGGCCCTCCTGCGCTACGGATATGTGCTGGCCGGGAGCCGGCATGACGCCGCCGACCTGGTCCAGGACGCGCTGATCAGGCTGTCGGCGGCCTGGCCGCGGGTCGTCAACAAGAGCTCGCCCGAGGGGTACGTGCGGACGACGATGGCGCGGCTGCACATCTCGGTGTGGCGGCGGAGGCAGCGGGAGACCCTCGTGGACGAGGTGCCCGAGGGCTCGTACGAGGACTCCTCCCCCGCCGACGACGCGCTCTGGCGGGCGCTCGGCACTCTGCCCAGGCGGCAGCGGGCCGTGCTGGTGCTCCGTTACTACGAGGCGCTCGGCGACGCGGAGATCGCTTCGCTGCTGGGGATCTCGCGGGGGACCGTGCGCAGCCAGGCGTCCCGGGCGCTGGAGAAGCTCCGCCTGGTCTGGGGCGAGGCCGTCCTGGAAGGGAGAAGCTCATGACCGAGTCGCTGGAGGAGGCGCTGACGCGTGTCCTCGCCGCGCGGGCCGGCCGGACTCCTCCCGTTCCCGGCGGGATGGCCGAGGCCGTCCGGGCGCACCGGCGGCGGCGCACGCGCAGGATCCGCATGGCCACCGTGACAGCCACCGTGACGACCGCGGTGCTGGTCGCGGCGACGGTCGTCGTGGCGGTCCGGGCCGGGGACCGGGAGGCGGGGCCGATCGTCACGCCGGGGCCCGCGGTCTCGGGCCCCGAGGGCCGGCGGCCGGCGGGAGGGCTCCGGCCGGAGCCGCTGGAGTCCCTGTGGGGAGGGGCGGTCCGCACCTTTCCCGACACGCTGGGCGACGGGACGCCGTTCGACGTCCGGGACATCATCGACGACCGGAACGTCCTGATATCGACGGGGCCGGAGGAGCGGCCGTCCCGGCTGCTGCGGTACGACGTCCGGACGCGTGAGACGGCGCCGATCGCCTCTCTGCGGGTGCCGTCCGGGGCCCGGCTCGGCGGGTTCGTCACCGGTGACGGCTCCACGGCGTGGGACGTCTGGACCGGTGATCGGGCGGAGATCTGGACGGCGCCGATCGGCGGAGGGAAGGCCGTCCGGGTGCTGTCCGTCGCGCACGGGGAGTTCGAGTGGCCGGTGGAGCGGCTCCAGATCTCCGGCGGGCGGCTGCTGTGGTCGGACGGGGACGGTGTCCACCGGCTGCCGCTGACCGGTGGGCAGCCGGAAAAGGTGCCCGGATCGTCCGGGTTGCACCTGCTGATCTGGCCGTGGGCGGGGACTCCCGGCGAGAACGCCGAGGACAAGACCCGCCTCCCCTTCCGCACCATCACGAACCTGCAGACCGGCCGGACGCTCACCGCCGGGTTCCCCGTCCCCCGCATGGGCGGCCTGTGGGACTGCGGGATCACCTGGTGCTTCGGCGACCGCTCGGCCCGCACCCGCGACGGCTCCCGGACGATCGAACTCCCCCCGGTCTCCTACGAGGATCTGCTGATCCCCTCCCTCGACCGCTTCATCACCCTGACCGTCAACGCCGAGGACGGAACGGCCACCGAACGTCTCCTCGTCGACCTCGAGACCGGCCGGGCGGCGTCCACCACGCCGACCGCCGGCCAGTCCCCTCTGGCCGGTCCCACCAGCCGCCTCTTCCACCAGCACCTCCCGGGCCGGCACCTGGTCGTCGACCTGGAGCAGATCCCCTGACCCGCGTGGCGAGGGGTCAGGGGCGGTTGGTGCCGAGAGGGATGTCGTGGCGGGCGGCCTCGCGGAGCCAGGCGGGGAAGGAGGACAGGAGGAGGTCGTAGAGGGCGGGATCGGGGAGGGCGGCGATGTCGTCGACGGAGAAGAAGCCGGCGTTGTCGACGAGGCGGCCGCTGAGGGTGTCGAGGCGTTCGAGGATGCCGTAGCGGTGGGTGCCGAGGCCGATGAACTGCCAGAAGAGGGGGCGGTCGGAGGCGTCGCGGAGAAGCTTGGCGATCTGGGCGTCCCTGGCGACGCCGCCGTCGGAGTAGAAGAGGATGAGGACGGGTTCGCCCGGGCGGTCGGCGTAGAAGTCGATGATGTCCCTGATGACCTCCGGTTCGTTGTTGCGGCCGCCGAGCGTGACGTGGGTGCCGTCGGCGGTGGTGGCCTCGGCCATCTTGATGTGCTCGCTCGACCAGGTCGCGAGGTCGCCGACCTGGACGGAGGGCAGGCGCGCGAAGGTCGTCGCGAAGATCCAGGCGTCGAGGCTGGCGTCGTCGTCGATCTGGAGGGCGATGGCGGCCATCCGCTCGACGACGTCGGCCACGACGCCCTCCCTGTAGAGCCTGCGCATCGAGCCGGACGCGTCGAGCACGACGGCGACCCGCGCCCGCACTCCGGGGATGCCCTTCTTGACCAGGGAGGCCTTCACGGCCTCCTTGCGGAGGGAGATCCGGTTGATGATCTCGGGTGGGGGCTCTTCGGCGACCGTCACGCCGAAGTCGGTGGCCAGGCCGGCGAGGCCGGTGGCCCAGCCCTGGCCCACGGCGCGGATCTTCCAGCCGTCGCCGCGCCGGTACACCTCGGCGACCAGCGCCGCGCTCTCGCCCGCCGTGAACGCGGGGGCGGCGAAGAACGGCCGGTCGTCGAGCGCGGCCTCGACCCGGACGCCCTCGAAGGTCCCCGCGCCGTCCACGCTCGCCAGGACGGCGATCACCGCGACCTCCGGCGGCACCTCGCCGAACCGGACGGACACGGTGCGGCCGTCGAGACGCACGCCGTCCTGCTCCGGATGGCCGAAGAACACGAGGTCGTCGTCGAAGCGGACCCGGTGGGCGCCGGTCAGCAGCACGGCGGACACGTCGATCGGCGTCTCCCCCGCGCCCACCGCGACCCGGACGCCGCTCCCCGGCAACGGCGCGTTCTCCCCCTTGGCCAGCACGCGGCCACCTTTCCTCGCAGGTCATCAGCCCGCGTCCGAGGCTACTCGCCGGGTCTGACACACGCCGGAAAGTAAGGGATCTGCCCGGAATGTCGGGCAACAGCTAAGCTCGCGCGACGCGTTGAGGAGGCGGGATGGGCGATCTGGTCCTGGTGACGGGCGGCAGCGGTTTCGTGGGCAGCCATCTGGTGCGGATGCTGCTGGAACGCGGATACCGGGTGCGGACGACCGTCCGCGATCTGGGCGACGAGGCCAAGACCGGTCCGTTGCGCGGGCTCGCGGGCCAGGAGCGGCTGGAGATCTTCGAGGCCGATCTGCTGCGGCCCGGCTCGTTCGGCCCCGCGATGGACGGCTGCCGCTTCGTCTTCCACGTCGCCTCGCCGTTCCGGATGCCCGAGAAGATCCGCGACGGCCGGTCCGAGATGCTCGAACCCGCCCTGGAGGGGACGCGCAACGTCCTCGGCACCGTCGCGGCCACGGAGTCGGTCGAGCGGCTCGTCCTCACCTCGACCGTCGGCGCGATCTTCGGCGACTACGTGGACGTCCTGGAGATGAGGGACCGCACGCTCAGCGAGGAGTACTTCAACACCACCAGCACACTGGAGAACAACCCCTACCACTACGCGAAGACGGTCGCCGAGCAGGAGGCGTGGGAGGCCGTCCGCGGCCAGGACCGCTGGTCGCTGGTGACGATCAATCCGGGCCTCGTGCTCGGCCCCTCCTTCACGCCCGCGTCGGACTCCGGCAGCCTCTTCCTGATGGACGAGCTGATGCGCGGGCTGTTCTTCTACGGCGCCCCGAACTTCAGCTTCACGATCGCGGACGTCCGCGACGTCGCCGAGGCCCATGTCCGGGCCGCCGAGGAGCCGTCCGCCGAGGGGCGCTACATCGTCGCGCTGCCCGAGATGTACTCCTTCGCCCAGATCTCGGCCGTCATCCGTGACGCCCATCCGCGCCGGTACCTGATCCCCCGGCACACCGTCCCGGACTGGGCGGTGCGGATCCTCGGGCCGCGGTTCGGGCTGACGCAGTCCTACATCCGCAACCATCTGGGCGTGCGGTTCGCGGTCGACAACTCCCGCAGCCGCACCGGGCTGGGCCTGGCCTACCGGCCCGCGGCCGAGACGATCCTCGACCACTTCGCCTCCTGGGCTCAGGCCAGGCGGACGTAGATCAGGGCGTGGTCGGAGGCCGGGGCGTCGCGGCGGACGGTCGGATCGTCGGCGATCGAGGGCAGGACGCCGGGATGCGCGGTGTGGACCTCGGTGGCCCTGGCCAGCAGGGCGTGCGAGACGAGCAGATGGTCGATCAGCTCGCCGCGCCCCTGGTAGACACGGGAGAACCGCTCGCCCTCCGGGAGCCGGGGGGACAGGTTCCACAGGCGGGAGACGTCGCCCTTGTCCGGCTGGGCGGCACCGGGCGTGCCCAGCTCGGAGCCGGGCGGGCCGTAGAAGATCTGGGTGGTCGCGGACTCGGGCCCGTCGTTGAAGTCGCCGGCGACGATCAGCGGGCGCTCCTTGCCCTTGCCCTCGAGGAGCTGGTCGGCGAGGGCCCGGATCGTGACGGCCTCGGCGGCGCGGCGGCCGAGCGCGTAGGCGGCGATCCTCGCCCGCTCCCCCTCGTCGCGCGGGGAGAACCGCGGACGCCCGTCGGGGCCGGGCGGGAAGGACAGCAGTTTCGACTTCAGGTGGACCGACACCAGGGTGAGCTTCCCGCCGGACGCCTCGGTGATCTCGGCGGCCAGCGCGCCGCGTCCCATGGCCGTCGTCGAGGTGACCGTGGGCCCCGCGTCACCGACCTGGACCGGCGCCAGCCCCGCGGGGAACGCCGCCGCCTCCTTCACGATCCGCACGGGCAGCCGCGACAGCACGCCCACCCGGATCGGATGCCTGGCCTCGAACACGGTGCTCGTCACCGCGCTCCACCCGTCCCCGAGCTCGGCGACCAGGTCGGCGAGGGCCGCCGGATCCCCGACCTCCTGGACGGCCAGCACATCGGCCCCGACGCTCCGCACCGTCGCGGCCAGCCCCCTCAGCTTGGCCCGGTACGCCGCCTCGTCCTTCGGCCCGAAGGCACCCCCCGGCCGGAACAGGTTCTCCAGATTCCACGACCCGATCACCGTCATCGCGATCCCCATCCGCCGACGCGCGTCCTTCCTCCCACTGTCGCAGCCCGTCCCCCCGGCGAGAAGGACGAACGCGCCCGCGAGGGGAAACTTAGACGGACTCCGCGAGACCGGCTTTCAGGTCGGACTGGGCCTGGGTGGCGAGCTGGTCGGCTCGTTCGTTGTCGGGGACGCCGGCGTGGCCCTTGACCCATTCCCAGATGATGTCGTGGCGTTCGGTGGCGGATTCGAGGCGGAGCCAGAGGTCGGCGTTCTTGACGGGCTGTTTTCCCGAGGTCTGCCAGCCGTTGCGCTTCCACTGGGCGGTCCACTGGGTGACGCCGAGCCGGACGTACTGGCTGTCGGTGCACAGGCGGACGGCGCAGGGGCGCTTCAGGGATTCCAGGGCCTGGATGGCGGCCATCAGCTCCATGCGGTTGTTCGTGGTGTCGGGTTCGCCGCCGCGGATCTCCCTGACGTGCTCGCCGTAGCGGAGCACGGCGCCCCATCCGCCGATCCCCGGATTGGGGGTGCACCCCCCGTCGGTGTGGATGACGACCCTCTCGTCCACGCAAACCTCCCCCTCGCCGCCGGACGGGAATCATCATGGCCCACCCGGACGCGTTCCCGGGATCGGGAGAAGGGGGATGTCCCTTCCGCGGGGATTGTCGCGCTCCGGAGGTTCAGTGGATCTTCGAGGCATGAGTCGACTAGAGGGACGGACGGCGCTCGTCACCGGGGGATCCCGGGGCATCGGGCGGGCCATCGCGACACGGCTGGCGGCCGAGGGGGCGACGGTCGCGGTGCACTACGGGGGAAACGAGGAGGCGGCGGCGAAGACGGTCGCGGACATCAGGGGCGCCGGGGGCGAGGCGTTCGCGATCCGGGCCGACCTGCGGACGCCCGGCGCGGCCGGGGAGCTGGCGGAGGGGGTGTGCGCGGAGTTCCGCGACGGGCTCGACATCCTGGTCAACAACGCCGGGATCCTCAACAACGCGCCGGTCGGCGAGGTCACCGAGCGGGCCTGGGACGAACTGTTCACGATCAACATGAAGGCGCCGTTCTTCCTGGTCCAGGCGCTCCTCCCGGCGCTGCGAGACGACGGGAGGATCATCAACCTCTCGTCGGTCAACGCCCGGCTGGCCACACCGACGATCATCGAGTACTCCATGTCCAAGGCGGCCCTGGAGTCGATGAGCCGGACGCTCGCCGCCGTCCTCGCACCGCGGCGGATCACCGTCAACGCGGTGGCCCCGGGGGCGACCGAGACCGACATGATGGCCTTCGTCCATGCCGTTCCGGAGCTCAAGGCCATGGTCGACGGCCTGTCGGTCTACAACCGGATGGCCCTGCCGGAGGAGGTCGCGTCGGCGGTCGCGCTGCTGTGCTCGCCGGACTCCGCCCTGATCACCGGCCAGGTCGTGGACGTGTCCGGCGGAACCTGGCTCGGGCCGCCCTCCTGAGACCCGGTCCGGCACGCCGCCGTGCGTGCCGGACGTGATCGTCCGTACCCTCCGAGGGGCGTCCGCCGCGACGCCCCGACCACGGAGGAACCATGAACAGCGCCGAACTCGAAGAGCAGGAACGCCGCCTCGTCTTCACCCGCTTCACCAACGACGACGCCTGGGACCTGGGCGTCCGCCTCGTCGAGATGGCCAGGGAGCGCGATCTCGCCGTGACGGTCGACATCCGCCGCGGCGACCACCGGCTCTTCCACCACGCCCGTCCCGGCACCACCGCCGACAACGACGACTGGATCGAGCGCAAGATCCGCGTCGTCCGCCGGTTCGAGGCGGCGTCCTTCCGCGTCGGGCAGCGCTACCGCGACCAGGGGACGACCTTCGAGGTCAAGTCGGGCCTCGACCCCGCCCGCTACGCCGCCCACGGCGGCTGCTTCCCCATCCGCATCGCCGACGCCGGCCTCATCGGCACCGTCACCGTCTCCGGCCTGCCCCAGGCCGAGGACCACGCCCTCGTCGTCGAGGCCCTCGAACTCCACCTCCGCCCGTCCGGCTGAGACCGGGCGACCCTCGACGCCCGGAAGACCATGGGGTGATCCACGTCACCGGATTAAAAAGACCGATCGGTCGGTCTTATTGGTACGGTGGGTCCATGATGGTGGACGGACGGCTGGTACGCGGGCGGCGGAGCCGTGAGGCGATCCTCGAGACCGCCGTCGCGCTCGCGTCGGTCGACGGGCTCGAAGGGCTGACGTTCGGCAGGCTGGCCGTGGCCGCGGGCGTCAGCAAGTCGGGGTTCTTCACACACTGGCCCGACAAGGAGCATCTCCAGGTCGACGTCATCGGGCGGGCCGCCCGGCAGTGGGTCGACCTCATCGTCTCCCCGGCGCTCGGTGAGCCCGCGGGCGTGCGCCGGGTGTGGGGCCTGCACGAGTGGCGGCTCCGGTTCTACGCGGAAGAGGTACTGCCCGGGGGCTGCTTCTTCCACACGGCGGAGTGCGACTTCGACGACCGTCCGGGGCCGGTCCGCGACCGTCTCCTCGAGGCCAAGCGCTCCTGGATGGGGCTCCTGGTCTCGGTCATCACCGCGGCGGCGGAGTCGGGCGAGCTCACCACGGACGACCCCGAGCTGCTCGCCTTCGAGATCGACGCCCTCGGCGGCGCGGTCGTCCCGCACACCCGTCTCCTCGACCGCGAACCGGCCCTGCGCCGGTCGCGCGCCGCCGTCCTCCAGCGGCTGAAATCCCTCTCCCCCGTCCCCGAACTCCTTCCGGAGGAATGATGAACGGTCGCACGCTCCCCGTCCGGGTCCACTTCGACGACCTCGACGCCATGGGCCTTCTGCACAACTCGCGGTACGCGCTGCTGGTCGAGCGGGCCGTCAACGACTTCTGGGCCGTGGAGGGCTGGAACTTCGATCCGGCGCGCTCGGCCTTCGAGGACATCTACATCGCCGTTCGCGAATTCAAGATCACCTACAGTGCCCCGATCATCGGCCCCGGCGACGTCCACGTGCACTTCTGGGTCGAGCGCATCGGCCGCACCAGCGCCGTCTACGGCTTCCGGGTGCTGTCGGCCGACGGCGGAACCGTCCATGCCGAGGGCCACCGGGTGAACGTCAACCTTGACCCGCGGACCTTCCTGCCCAAGACCTGGAGCGAGCGCACCCTCGAGGTCGGCAACACCCTCCTGCGCGAACCCGCCCCGGCCTAACCGAGGCGGAGGACGGGGACCTCGTCGAAGGTGAGGCCGAAGTGGGACTCGTAGGCGGCGAGGACGATCTCGGGGGCGGGGAGGGTGCGTTCGGACCTCTCGCCGCCGGCGGTCGTGATGAGACGGTCGCCGGACAGGGTGGTGCGGCCGTCGGCGGTGCGGATGGAGCAGGTCAGTGACTGGGTGAAGTGCGAGTCCGGCGACGTCCGGTGCCACCAGCAGTGGGGGACGAAGTCGGACAGCGCGTACGGCCGGGGGTCGATCTGGTAGCCGGGGGTTCCGTTCTCCAGGACGTTTAGGAACTCCCCCGACTCCTCGACGGTGAAGACGCCCGCGGGATCGTCCTGCGGGGTGCGGAGGTCCAGCCGGAGCGGCGCGTCGCTGAACGAGCCGAACCCGACGTCGACCAGGTACAGACGGTCGAGTTCGACGCGCAGGGTCAGATGGGCGAAGGGCGTCCCCGGCACCCCGTCGCGGCCGAAGACCCGGCACGACAGGAGCTCCACCCGGTAGCCCAGCGCCGTCAGCAGGGCCCCGAACAGCCCGTTCAACTCGTAGCAGAAGCCGCCCCGCCGGCCGGTGACGATCTTCTCGAACAGGGCGTCCTCGGTGAGGACGATGTCCTCGCCCAGGTGGATGCTCAGGTTCTCGAACGGGACGGTCGTGAGGTGCGCGTGCTGGAGCGCCGTGAGGCCCGCGAGATCGGGGGCGGCGGGCGCCTCCGCGCCGATGCGGGCCAGGTAGCGGCCGGCTCTGCTGGTGTCCACCCGGCCAGTCTCGCACCGGCCGTGTCCCCCCGGGGGATGCCCGGGGCGCGGGTCCCTCCGGCGAGGGACCCGCCTCCTCACGCCGGCGGCGCGTCCGCCGTGACGGTCAGCCGCACGATCTCGCCGTCGCGCAGCAGTTCCAGATCGATGGGCTTGCCGATGCTGTCGCGGCCGAGATGGTCGTAGAGGTCGGCGCGCTCGTCGGCGTCGGTCCCCTGGATCGTCAGGATGACGTCGCCCATCAGGAAGCCCGACCGAGCCGCCCGCGCGCTGACCTTGACGACGGCCTGCCGCGGCACCTCGTGCCCCCTGACCTCGACCGTCCGCGGCGCGACCCCGATCCCCAGCGAGGCCCGGACGACCCTGCCGTGCTCGATCAGCTCCGGCACGACGTTCCTGGCCGTCGCGGCGGTCACCGCGAACCCGACGTTGTCGGCGTCGCCGCGGGCGGCGGTGGCGATGCCGATCACGAGGCCGTCGGCGTCGAAGACCGGCCCGCCCGAGTTGCCCGGGTTGATGGCGGCGTCGACCTGGATGCAGCGCTCGATCGGCCGGGTCGTCATCTGGTGGTTGATCGTGCGGGCCAGCCCGCTGACGATCCCGATCGACACGCTCTCGGTCAGGTAACCGAGCGGGCTGCCGACCGCGAAGCACAGCTCGCCGAGGCGCGGCGGATCGTCGCGGAAGCGGACGAAGTCCCTCGGCGGGGTCTCCAGCCGGAGCACGGCGAGGTCGGTGAACTGGTCCAGGCCGAGGATGACGGCGTCCTGGTCGGGCAGGCCCGGCAGCGACGCCCTGACGGTCTTCTCGCTCTCGGCGACCACGTGGTAGTTGGTCACCACATGGCCGGACGCGTCGATCAGGAATCCGGATCCGGCGGAGTGGCTGTCGGCGTCGGACAGGGCGACGACCGACGGCAGCACCCCGGCGATCAGCCGCGTGAGGTCGTCGCTGAACTGGCGCAGCAGGGACATCAGATCTCCACGGCCCGGTCATGGTCGTCGTCGACGGCCTTCTCGCCGCCGAAGAGGCCGTGGAGATCGTCGTCGAGGTCGTCGGCGAGGGTGGTCACGCAGTCGACCGCGAACCGCAGCTCCTCGACCTGGAGGTTCTCCGGCAGCAGCTCGGCCGACAGGGTCACGATGCCGTGCCGGTGGTAGATCCGCGCGCCGAGGATCCCGCCGTTGATCTCGTTCAGCTTCTCGTACAGCTCGGGGCTTCCCTCGACGCCGCGCAGCACCTCGGCGAACACCCGCACCCGTGTGGTGTTCCCCGACTGCGTCACGCGGACGTAGGCGACCGAGCTGCCGTGCCTGATGGGCACGTCGCCGTCGCTGTCGACCTTCAGGCTGTCGGTCTTCAGCACCTCCATCAGCAGTTTCTCGACGTACGCACGGGCCATCTCGACGTAGGCCATGGGTCTTCTCTCCAAGATCTTCAGGGGGCGATCAGACCGAATCCTACGGATTCGCCGCCTTTGCGGCCCTGGAAGAAAACTTTTGGAATGACGTGTCGATCCCGCGTCCCGCCGTTCGACGCGGGGGTAGGCAACGGAAAAAGGAGAAAGACCATGCAGAAGATCACCACCTACCTCTGGTTCGACGGCAAGGCCGAGGAGGCCGCCGAGTTCTACGCCTCGCTGTTCGGCGACGCCAAGATCCTCGACGTCCAGCGCTGGGGCGACGGCGGCCCCTACCCCGCCGGGACGGCCATGATCGTCGAGTTCCAGCTCGCCGGGCAGCGCTTCCTCGCCCTCAACGGCGGCCCGCAGTTCACCTTCACCGAGGCCGTCTCGCTGTACGTCTCCTGCGAGACCCAGGACGAGGTCGACGAGCTGTGGTCGAAGTTCACCGCCGACGGCGGCGAGGAGTCGCAGTGCGGCTGGCTCAAGGACAGGTTCGGGCTGTCGTGGCAGATCATCCCGACCGCCCTCCCCGAGCTCATCAGCGGTCCCGACCAGGCCGGAGCGCAGCGCGCCATGCAGGCGATGCTCGGCATGCAGAAGATCGACGTCCGGGTGCTCCAGCAGGCCTACGACGGCTGATCACCGGCCCGGAACGGCGCCCGTCCGGGGCGGCGCCGTTCCGGTACCGATTTCGGCCCGCCCCTGTGGTGACCGATGGATGACTGATAGTCAGCAGTCCGTCGATTCCCTGGGCGAGAAGGGGCGAATCGGAGGAGCATGGACGCATGGCGTTCGAGGGAATGCAGGGATATGACCTGATCAATGCCATCAAGGCGGTCGATCCCGTGCTGGCCGTCCGGGAGCAGGAGGCCATCGAGCGGATGAAGACCTACGGCCGGATCGCGCCGGTCGAGACCGAGTTCGGCTGCGCCGAGCAGGTCAAGGGGCACTGGCGCATCCTCAATCTGGGCGGCCGGTGCCCGCGCGAGGCCAGGGACGAGCTCGCTCTCTGGCTCACCGACCGCGCCGAGATCGAGGACTCACCGGACGACCGCGACGAGCTCCTGGGGCTGGCCCGCGATCTGGAGCTGGGGCTCGATCCGGCCGTCCCCCGCCCCCGCCACGAGTGGGTGGCCGCGGGACGCCGCTACCGGATCGTCCGGGTCGACGGCTACGCCCTGCTCGGCGAGGACGGCCCCGAACCGGCCCGCCACACCGACACCGAGCCGATCGGCCCCATCTCCTCCGTCGCCGGGTTCTGGCTCGACCCGATGGCGCCGACCACGCTCACCGAGACCGCCGTCCGGCTGGAGCTGGTCAACCAGCATCCGCCGCGCGAGGCGATGTCCGACTCCGAGTGGCAGGCGACGATCGAGGCGATCCTCGGCCATCCCGGCGTCATCCTGCTGCCGGTCTGCTTCACCGGGCTGGAGCGCCTGGGCGACGACGACTGGGATCCGCTCGTCCACGGGGACGGCCCCCAGTCGACCCGCCAGGCCCTCGCCGACTTCCTCCGCGACGAGCTGCCCGGCCTCCCGGTCCCGCCGGAGTTCGAGGCCGCCGCCCGGGCCATCGAGTCCGAGACCCGTCCCGACTTCACCACCGACGGCCATGCCTTCCGCATCGCCCGCATCATCCGGGCGCTGCGCGTCGGCCCCGACGGCCCCGAGCCCCCTCGCCCGCACGACGAGATCTGAGAAGCCCGCGCGGACGGCGTCAGACGTCGTTGGCGGAGCCTCCCGCCCCGACGAGGCCGGGGTCGCCCGCCTGCGACCAGCGGGCGTCGATGTCCTTGAGGAGCCGCCCCGCCTGCCGGGTGACCACGGCCGGGACCAGCGGGCGGGCGATCTTCATCGCGGGGAGCCACCACTGGCCGTAGACGGCGGGCTTGCGCTTGAGGATGCCCTTGACCATGCGGTCCACGGTCGGTTCGAGCGCGTAGGTCTTGCTGGCCGGGTAGGGCAGGCCGGCGCGCAGCTCGCGCAGGGCGGGGTGCTCGTCGGCGCCGCGCACCATGTCGGTGTCGGTCCAGCTCAGGTAGCCGACCCCCACCTTGACGCCCTGGTGGGCGACCTCGGCGCGCAGGCAGTGCGCGAACGCCTCGACCCCGGCCTTGCTCGCGCAGTAGGCGGCCATCATCGGCGAGGAGCACAGGGCCGCCAGCGACGCGACCTGGAAGAAGTAGCCCTTCGACCGGCGCAGCGCGGGCAGGAAGGCACGGGCGGTGCTCACGCTGCCCAGCAGGTTCACCTCGACGACCTTGGCGAAGGTCCGGGGGTCCGACAGCTCGACCGGGCCGCCGGTGGCGATCCCGGCGTTGGCCACGACCAGATCGACCCGGCCGAAGTGCGCCTCGACCTCCGCCGCGACGGCCGCCAGCGCCACGTCGTCGGTGACGTCGACCTCCCAGTGCCGGGCGTCCGGGCCGCAGTCCTTGGCGACCCGGGCCAGCTCGGCCGGTTCGAGACCGAGCAGGGCGATCTTCATCCCCCTGGCCGCGAGCCGTCCGGCCAGCAGTTCGCCGAGTCCGCGGGCTCCGCCCGTCACCACCGCAACGCTCATCTCGCTCCTCAATGCCAGTTCCCACTGGGACAGTCAGGAGAGTAGAGCAAAATGCTACCGATCGGTAGCCCCGATCGGGCGGCTCAGGAGCGGCGGTCGATCTCCTCGCGGATGCGGCGGTCCATGGCGCGGCCGAAGTGCTCGTCGGCCACGGCCCTGGCGACCGGGCGCAGGCGCTCGACCGTCGCCGCCAGCTCCTCGGGGGAACGGTCGGTCAGATGGGCGCGGACCAGGCGGACGAAGCTGAAGGCCATCCGGTCGAAGGCCGCCTCGAGCTCCCAGCTCATCGCGACGACCGCCGACAGCGGCACCCCCGAGCGGACCAGCTCGACGGTCGCGTCGAGCAGGCGGGCGCTGGAGTGGACGAAGCGGCCGCCCTCGATCCGGACGTACCCCAGCTCGACCGCCTCGGCCAGCACCTCCGGCGTGAGCTGCTCGCCGAACAGCCCGGCGGCCTCCTCCAGCGACATCTCGACGGGCTTCTGCTCGGCCCACGGATCCCCGGCGGCGAAGGCGACCCCGAGCAGCTCGGTCACCTCACGGCCCTCGCCGGCGGCCGCCAGCAGCTCCTCGATCCCGTCCAGCCGGTAGCCGCGCTCCAGCAGGCCCGTGATCATCCGGAGCCGGTCGAGATGGGCCGGCGAGTACCAGCCGACCCTGCCCTCACGGCGCGGCGGCGGCAGCAGCCGCCGTTCCTGGTAGTAGCGCAGGGTCCGCACCGGAATCCCCGCGGCCCTGGCCAGATCCTCGATGCGGTACTCCCCGGCATGCTCCACCGCCCGACCTTACCAACCGCAGGTGGAACGGTTCGGGGCGCGGTGGGAGGTACCGCGCCCGAGGTCAGCGGCCGGCCGGGATCGCCACGGGCAGGGCCTGCGGGGTCTCGGCCGGAACCCGGCCGGCGACGACCAGCGCCCAGGCCAGGCAGCCGAACGCGGCGGTGGAGGTGACCGCGCGGACCACGTTCCACAGCACCCACCGGGCCTCGAACGCCTCCCGGACCGCCGCCAGATCGTGGATCTCCGACGGGTCTCCGGCCGCGGCGAGCCGGTCGTTCAGGGGCACGTTCACCCCGGACGTGATGAGGAACATCACCAGGTAGAGCGCGAATCCGGCGACGATCCACCACCGGGCGGGCCCGTTCCAGTGCAGGACCGCGGCGAGCAGGGCGAACCCGAGCGCGCCGAGGAAGCAGAACATGAACCAGCCGTTGAGGATGGAGACGTTGATCCGCTGCATCGTCTCGACGAAGGTGCGGTCGCTCCCGCCGGCGAGCGCGGGCATGATCGCGTAGGCGAAGGAGGCGAAGAGCCCGGCCATCAGGCCGGAGGTGAGCAGGGCTGCGAGGAGCGAGGCGTTCTTCATGTCCCCGAGCCTGCCCGCGCCGGAGACCCCGGCCAAGACGCGTTCCGGCAACGACCGTTAACCCCTGTGTTAACGGCCCTAGAGTGATCCGGGTGGAACGCCGCGACATCGAGATCTTCCTGACCCTGGCCGACGAGCTCAGCTTCACCCGGACGGCCGAACGCCTGCACGTCACGACCGCCCGGGTCAGCCAGACCATCAAGCTGCTCGAACGCCGCTTCGGCACACCGCTGTTCGACCGGACCAGCCGCCGTGTGGTCCTGACCCCGGTCGGCCGGCGTCTGCGCGACGACCTCGCCCCCGCGTTCCGCCAGATCGAGGAGGCGGTCGCACGGGCCGTCGCGGCGGGCCGGGGCATCGACGGGGTCCTGCGCGTCGGGTTCGTGGGCGCCGCCGCGGGCTCGTTCGTGCTCAAGGTCAACGCCCGCTTCGCCACGCTCCACCCCTCCTGCGAGGTGCGGATCCGCGAGAACCAGTTCGGCGACGCCCTCGAACTCCTGCGCTCCGACGAGATCGACCTCCTGCTCGCCGCGCTGCCCTTCGCCGAACCCGACCTGACGGCCGGCGACGTCCTCGTCCGCGAGCGCACCCTGCTCGCGGTCTCCTCCCGGCACCCGTTCGCGAAGCGGAGGTCGGTCAGGCTCGCCGACCTGGCGCGGGTCAGGGTCCTGGCGTCGCCGCCGCAGGTCCCCGGCTACTGGGACGACCATCTCGCGCCCTCGCCCGGCAGCCGCGGCCCGGCGTTCAGCACGATCCAGGAGATGCTCACCCTCATCGGCGCCGACCAGGGCGTCTATCCGGTCGCCGAGCAGGTCAACCGGTACTACCTGCGCCCCGACGTGGTCTACGTCCCGATCTCCGACGCTCCGCCGATCGAGTGGGGCCTGGTCTGGCGGACGGCCGGCGACACCACCCGGATGCGCGCCTACCGGGAAGCGGCCCGCGACCTGGCGGCGAGCGGCCAGGGAATGGACTGACGCCACCGGGCGTTGCCATCAGCGGCGGGGTCTGTGTTACTCTGCGAAAGAGGCCGGAAAGTTCGCCTCATTCCCTCGGTAGTGGGTATGACCACACCGATCTGCTCCACCACGCGAAGCCGCTTTCTTCGGCAGGGATCAGTTTCCTTTTCGGGCGTTTCTTCGCGTACTCAGCACGCTGCACCGCTCGTGTGCAGGTGTTTCCCGTGCCGCGCATTCTCTTCAGCGCGCCCTCATCCCCACAAGGAATCCCCAATGAGCACCATCACTCCCGAAAAGACGGCCGCCGAATCCGCAGTCTTTCCGGTGGCCGGAATTCTGGCCGTCGACGACAACAACGCCTATGTCAGGGTGTCCGGTTACGCGCCGGGGCCCGATGACGTCCAGGTCCCGCTGGCCATGGTCCGCAAGTACCGCCTCCGCGCCGGCGACGACGTCCTCGGCACCGCCCGGCTCCCCCGCAACGGCGGGACGCGCAACGGCCGGTCCCGCCCGGTGCTGGTGACCGCCCCGACCATGCCGGACCGTCCCGCCTTCAACGACCTCACCCCGGTCAACCCGCACGAGCGGCTGACGCTCGGCCCCGACCCGGTCGGCCGGATCATCGATCTGGTCACCCCGATCGGCAAGGGCCAGCGCGGCCTCGTCGTCGCCCCGCCCAAGGCGGGCAAGACCATGATCCTCCAGTCCCTCGCCAGGTCCATCGCGGCGAACCACCCCGAATGCCATCTGATGCTGCTGCTCATCGACGAGCGCCCCGAGGAGGTCACCGACCTCCGCAAGAGCGTTCCGGGCGCCGAGGTCGTCTGGTCGACCTTCGACCGTCCGCCGGGCGAGCACATCGCCGTCGCCGACCTCGCCGTCGAACGCGCCAAGCGCCTCGCCGAGCAGGGCCGCGACGTGGTCATCCTGCTCGACTCACTGACCCGGCTCGGCCGCGCCCACAACCTGGCGGCCCCCGGCTCCAGCCGCATCCTCGCGGGCGGCGTCGCCGCGTCGGCGCTCTACCCGCCCAAGAAGTTCTTCGGCGCGGCCCGCAACCTCGAGGAGGCCGGCTCGCTGACGATCATCGCGACGGCCCTGGTCGAGACCGGTTCCCGCATGGACGAGGTCTTCTTCGAGGAGTTCAAGGGCACCGGCAACATGGAGTTGCGCCTCAGCCGCAAGCTGGCCGAGCGCCGCCTGTTCCCCGCCATCGACCTGGCCGCCTCCTCCACCCGCCGCGACGAGCTGATCGTCCCGGCCGACGAGCTCGCCAGGACCTGGCGCCTGCGCTCCATGCTCGCCGCGCTCGACGACACCCAGGCCCTCGAACTCCTGCTGGCCAAGGTCAAGGAAACCCGGACGAACACCGCTTTCCTCGCAGAACTCCCCTGACCTCCCAGGCATGCACACGCTCACCAAGCGGGCGGGAAGGGCGTCGTCTACGAGGGTTACGACGCCCAGGGCGTCCGGGTCGCCGTCAAAGGCGCCGCGCACCGAGACGATCAGCGCGGATTTCCACAGCGGCCTCCCGAAGGAGGTCATGACGCTCCAGCGCGTGGCGTCGTTCTGCACCGCGCGGATCCAGACCTGCCGCAGGCTCCGGGGTTGACGGGCAAAGCTAATTAGATTAGCTTTATGGCTATCAGCAGTAACCCCTAAGGAGTTCGAGATGACCCGGTTCGTGGAAGTCAGCGGTGGGCGGATCGCCTATGACGTGCGGGGCGAGGGACCTCTGGTGATCCTCTCTCCCGGGATGGGCAACCAGCGGCAGGCGTTCCGGCACCTGGCGCCGCTGCTCGCCGAGGCCGGTTTCCGGGTCGCGAACGTGGACATGCGCGGTCACGGCGAATCGAGCATGGGCTGGGCGTCGATCACCCGCACGGACGTGGCGGAGGACCTGCTCGCGGTGATCAGGGAGCTGGGCGGGCCCGCGATGATCGTGGGTCACTCGCTCTCGGGCGGGTCGGCCACCATCGCGGCGGCCATGGAGCCCGAACTGGTCTCGGCGATCGTCGAGCTCAACCCGTTCACCAGGAAGCAGTCGATCGACCTCGGCGGCCTGTTCACGAACCAGCGCTACCGCAAGGGCCTGCTCCGGCTGGCCGGGACCCAGATCTTCAAGAGCCTCAAGATGTG
Source organism: Actinocorallia longicatena (assembly GCF_039534125.1). Taxonomy (NCBI): domain Bacteria; kingdom Bacillati; phylum Actinomycetota; class Actinomycetes; order Streptosporangiales; family Thermomonosporaceae; genus Actinocorallia; species Actinocorallia longicatena. The sequence goes on from NZ_BAAAUV010000042.1 coordinate 22,912, forward strand.
GCTCCGCTATCTCGACCACGCCCATGTGACCAGGCCGGCCGACCACGACCAGGCCATGGAGGCGCTCGCGGCGAATCTCCGGGAGCCCGGCCGGATGGCCGAGTTCATGAAGACCACGAAGTCGACGCCCGCCGACGCCCACGCCCGGCTCGGCGACGTGAAGAGCCCCGCGCTGATCGTCATGGGCCTCGACGACCCCGACTTCGCCGACCCGAAGGCCGAGGGCGACGCGGTCGTGGCCCTCATGCCCGCCGGGATCGGAACCGTCGCGACCCTGCCCGGCGCCGGCCACTACCCGCACGCGGAGGTCCCCGCCGAGCTCGCCGCGCTGATCGTCCCCTTCCTGAAGGAGCACGCCGTTGCCTAGGGCGGGCCTCTCACGGGCCGAGGTGATCAGGGCCGGTGCGGCGCTGGCCGACGAGGCCGGCTACGCGAACCTGGCGATGGCCCCGCTCGCCGAACGGCTCGGGGTCAGGACGCCGTCGCTGTACAAGCACGTCGAGGGCATCGCCGATCTCCAGCAGGAGATCGCGGCGCTCGCCATGACCGAGCTCGCCGACCGGGTCAGGGACGCCCTCCAGGGCCGGTCGGGCCGCGACGCCCTGGACGCGTTCGCCCGGGCCTTCTGTTCCTACATCGCCGACCATCCCGGCCGGTACACCGCGACGCTCGGCCGCCCCACCCACGGCCCGGAGGAGGATCCGCTGGTCAAGGCGGGCACCCGCCTCCTCGAGTCGACCGGCGCCGTGCTGCGGGACTACGACCTGCCGCCCGAGGACACCACCCACGCCCTCCGGATGCTCCGCTCGGCCTTCCACGGCTTCGCCACCCTCAGCGGCGCCGACGGCTTCCAGTGGCCGGAGCAGACCGCGACCGCCCTCACCTGGATGATCGACTTCCTGGACCGGGGCCTGCGCGCCCGATCCTGAGCCGGGCGGGGAGCGGGCCTCACCCCTCGTCGTCCCAGTCGGGCTCCGGGGGGAGCGGGATCTGGTCGTCGTCCGCGGCCGCGACCGGAGCGGGCCGCTGCCGGGCCGGGCTCTGCGGCGCCGGCCGGGACGGGGCCGCGGCGGACGCCGCCCGGACGGGTGCGGGAGCACTCGCCCGAGCCGGGACGGGACTCGGGGCCGGGGCACCGCCGGTGAACTCGGCCAGGGCCTCCAGCAGGGAGGCGCCGAAGCGTTCGAGCTTGGCCTCGCCGACCCCCGAGATGCCGCCCAGCTCGGCCTCGGTGGCGGGGCGCCGGGTGGCGAACTCGCGGAGGGTGGCGTCGTGGAAGATGACGTAGGCCGGGACGCCGCGCTCCTTCGCCTGCGCGGCCCGCCAGGCGCGCAGGTGCTCGAACAGCGGCTGGGCCTCGGCCGGGAAGTCCACCGGGGTGACGGGCTTCTTGGTGCGGGCGGAGGCGGCGCGGACGCGTTCGGGCTCGCGGCGCATCGGCACGTCGCGCTTGCGGCCGAGGACCTCGGCGCTGGCGTCGGTGAGGACCAGGGTGCCGTAGTCGCCCTCGACGCCCAGCAGGCCCTGGGCCAGGAGCTGCCGGACCACGCCGCGCCACTCGGACTCGCCCAGCTCGGTTCCGATGCCGAAGACCTTCAGCTCGTGGTGGCGGTGCTGGGTGACCTTGTCGGTCTGCTTGCCGAGGAGGATGTCGATGACCTGGCCCGCGCCGAACTTCTGGTTGCGCTCGCTCTTGAGCCGGAAGACCGCCGACAGGAACTTCTGGGCGGGGATGGTGCCGTCCCAGGACTCGGGCGGCGCCAGGCAGGTGTCGCAGTTGCCGCACGTGACGCCCGAATCCTGCTGACCGAAATAGGCCAGAAGTCGGGTTCGTCGGCAGGAGACCGTCTCGCAGAGGGCGAGCATGGCGTCGAGATGGAGGGACAGGGAGCGGCGGTGGGCGAAGTCGCCCTCCGACGACTCGATCATCTTGCGCTGCTGGACGACGTCGGCGAGGCCGTACGCCATCCATGCCGTGGACGGCAGCCCGTCGCGGCCCGCGCGGCCGGTCTCCTGGTAGTAGCCCTCGATCGACTTCGGCAGGTCGAGATGGGCGACCAGCCGGACGTCCGGCTTGTCGATGCCCATGCCGAAGGCGATGGTCGCCACGACGATCAGCCCGTCCTCGCGCAGGAACCTGGCCTGGTTGCGCGCCCGGACGTCCGAGGGCAGGCCCGCGTGGTACGGCACGGCCTGGACCCCGTTGTCGACCAGGAACTCCGCCGTCCTCTCCACCGACGCCCGCGACAGGCAGTAGACGATCGCGGCATCGCCCGGGTGCTCGGTCTTCAGCAGCTCCAGAAGCTGTTTCTGCGGGCTGTTCTTGGCCACGATCCGGTACTGGATGTTCGGCCGGTCGAAGCTCGCGACGAAGTGCCGGGCCCCGGTGAGATCGAGCCGCTGGGCGATCTCCTTGTGGGTGGCCTCGGTCGCGGTGGCCGTCAGGGCGATGCGCGGCACGTCCGGCCAGCGCTCGTGCAGCACCGACAGGGCGAGGTAGTCGGGGCGGAAGTCGTGGCCCCACTGCGAGACGCAGTGCGCCTCGTCGATGGCGAACAGCGCGATCTTGCCCCGGTCGAGCAGCCGCAGCGTGCTGTCGACGCCCAGCCGCTCGGGCGCCAGGTAGAGGAGGTCGAGCTCGCCCGCGACGAACGCCCGCTCCACCTCGCGACGCTGGTCGAGGCTGAGGGTCGAGTTCAGGAACGCGGCATTGACGCCCGCCGCCTTCAGGGCGTCGACCTGGTCCTGCATCAGGGCGATCAGCGGTGACACGACGACCCCGACACCCGGGCGCACCAGGGCGGGGATCTGGTAGCAGAGGGACTTGCCGCCACCGGTGGGCATGAGCACGAGCGCGTCGCCGCCGCTCACGACATGGTCGATGATCTCCTGCTGGCCGGGCCGGAAGGAGTCATATCCGAAGACTCGGCTGAGAACCTCAAGGGCTTCGTCGGGGGAAGTCACCACGTCAGTGTATGAAGATCCCCCGACCGGCACCGGCAAGTCCTGTGGACGACCCGCTTTAAAGCGTGTCGAGCAGTGCCTGGAGCTCTTCGAGGGTGATGAAGCCGTCGTGGTTGACGTCGGCGCGTTCGAAGTGCTCCTGCGTCTCGGCCTTGCTCCAGGTCAGGCCCAGTTCTTCGAGACAGAGCGTGAATCCGACCAGGTCCAGCTTGCCGTTGTCCTTGGCATCGACGGTCCGGAACGCTGTGAGCACGCCTTCGACGGTCAATTCAGACTCCTTTACGCTGGCTGATCACCGCATCATTACATAGGCCGTGATCTCCCACACGGCATAACCGGACGACTCGCGGGGATGGAGCGGGCATGAGGTTGACCGAAATAGATCAGGATGCGTTCGACCGCGTGGCCGCCGCCAAGCTCACCGGGCTGGAGTTCGTGCTGCCCAGGCTGTCACGGGTGGCCGATCACGGAGTCCTGTGGTTCGGGACGGCCGCGGTCCTGGGGGCGTCCGGGCGGCCCGCCCACCGCCGGGGGGCGCTGCGCGGGCTGATCGCCCTGAGCATGGCCAGCCCGGCCGTCAATCTCGTGGGAAAGCAGATCTTCCGGCGGCGTCGGCCGCGCGTGAACCTGGTCCCGAAGATCAGGATTCACCGGCTGCCGACCTCTCCGGCCTTCCCCTCCGGTCACACCGCCAGCGCCGCGGCCTTCGCCACGGCCCTCGCGATGGAGGTGCCGTGGAAGGTGAGCGTCCCGGTGGCGGCCGTCGCGGCGGCCGTGGGCTTCTCCCGCGTCTACACCGGCGCCCACTATCCGGGTGACGTGCTGGCCGGAGCGGCCTCGGGCGTCGCCGCGGGGCTCGCCACCCGGCTGCTGTGGCCGCCGCACCCCGGCCCCGCGCACGTGGCGCGGCTGACCCGGACGGCCGAGGAGGTCACCCCGTCGGGCGAGGGCGTCGTGGTGTTCGCCAACACCGACGAGGACCTCACCGAGCTCCTGCCCGACGCCGAGTTCATCGCCGCGGGCGACGACATCCCCGGGCAGCTCGACGCCGCCGCCGCCAAGGCCAAGGTGCTGGCGGTCTGCGGCGGCGACGGGACGGTCGGCGCCGCCGCGGACGCCGCCCTGCGCCACGACGTCCCGCTGCTGGTCATCCCGACCGGGACCCTCAACCACTTCTCCAGGGCGCTCGGCATCGAGACCGTCGCCGAGGCCCTCGACGCCTACCGGAACGGCTGCCTGGCCAAGGTCGACGTCGGCATGGTCAACGGCGTCCCGTTCCTGAACACGGCCAGTTTCGGCGCCTACACCGAGCTCGTCGACCGGCGCGAGAAGCTGGAGAACCGGCTGGGCAAGTGGCCGGCGCTGGCCGTCGCGGCGGCGAAGGTGCTGCACCGGGCCGAGCCCGTCGAGGTCGAGATCGACGGGGAGCCCCGCCGGGTCTGGCTGGCGTTCATCGGTAACTGCTCCTACCAGTCGCGCGGCGCGGCCCCCACCTGGCGGGACGATCTCGACGACGGCCTCCTGGACGTCCGGATCATCGAGGCGGGCGACAGGCTGCGGCGGCTGCGGGCGCTGAGCGCCGTCCTGGTCGGCCACCTGCACCTGTCGCGCGAGTACGAGCACTGGCAGACGCCGTCGCTGCGCCTGGACTACGAGGGCAGGACGCTGCGGATCGCCCACGACGGGGAGACCCGCGACACCGCCGCGCCGGTCGTCTTCGAGAAGCACCTCACCCGGTTGCGGGTGTTCGTCCCGAAGGCGGCCGGCTGAGTCACTCGGCGGGAGTCCTGCGGGCCCAGACGATCCCGCCGCCGACGGCGGCCAGGGCGAGGAGGCCGAGCAGGCCCCAGAGCCAGACGGGCTTCTCCCCGGAGTCCGCCTCGGCCTCCGGCGCGGCCGTCTCCTGGACGCCCTCGACGGTGAACTTGTAGGTGTCGGAGATCGGATGGCCGTCGTTGGAGACGACCCTCCAGGCCACCGTGTAGGGTCCCGGCTTCAGCTTTCCGGTCAGCGGGACCTTGACGACGTTGTCGGTGGCCGTGGCCTTGCCGATCGTCACGGGCTTGCCCGCCCGGTCACTGAGGACGACCTTCGGCAGGATCACGTCATCGGCGTAGGTGAGGACGATCTCGGCGGGAACCGGGACGATCTTCCCCGCCTTGGGCGCGGCGTCGATGAGCTGCGTGTGCGCGGAGGCGGGGGCCGCCACGGCCGGCGCTGCGAGCAGCGCGACCGTGACGACCGTCCCGAGCCGGCGGATCATGCGCTCTTCCGGCGGAAGGCGAGGGCACCGAGCACCAGCCCGGCCAGGCCCGCCGCGAGGCCGAGCCCGCCGAGCAGGCGGGCGGTGCCGTCGTCGAGACCGCTCTCCTTCTCGGCCACGGCGGCGGGGGCGGGGGCGGCGGCCTTGGGGGTCAGCTTGAGGACGGGAGCCGGGTGCTCGGCCTCCTTGCCCTCGGCGGACTCCTCGTTCCAGTGGACGACCTCGCCGCTGGAGTAGGTCTGGTCGGCCTTGAAGGTCAGGTGGTCGACGTCGGTGGGCAGGGGGCCGAGAGAGACGTCGAACTCCTGGAACTGACCCGGCTCGATCTTGCCGCCCGTCCAGGTGATCCGGGTGACGGCCTTGGTGATCTCGCCGTCCTCGCTCTTGATCGGGGTGGCGAGGGTGTTCTTCTCGGCCTTGACGGTCCAGCCGGCGACGGGCTTGACCGAGACGAACGCGATCGCGTGGTCCTGCGGCAGATCAACGACGATCTTGGTCGTCGAGGCGTCGTCGCGCTCGTTCGGCACCCGGAAGGACACCTTCGACCAGGAGCCCTGCTCGGCCGTGCCGGGCTGGACGGTGACATGGGCGGAGGCCGGGACGGCCAGCGCGGCGACGGCGACGGCGGAGGCGGCGGTGACGGCCGCGACACGGCGCACGAGAGTGGACATAGGGGGAGACTCCGTTTTCGTTCCATGGGTGAAGAACCCGCGGGCGGGTTCCGTGACACGAGGAGCGCCCCGTCTCAGGGCGCCGGGGAACGAACGGGAGGACCCCGCAGGACCAGCGCGTGCCGCAGCAGGGCCGCGACCGGCCGGACCGGCGCCTCGGGCGCCGCCGGGAGAACGAGGAGGGGCGCCGGAAGCCGGACGGCACCGGCCCTCACCAGCAGGGGCGTGAGCAGCCGCCGGGCCATCGCCCAGGCCGCCCGCTCACCGCGACGCAGCCAGAGCGCGGACAGGAGCCCGGCCAGCAGGTGCGCGGCCGACATTCCCGGCGAAAGGGTCTCGCCGACCTCGATCGCCCCGTGGTGGCCGCCCGCCGAGGCGAGAAACGCGTGCAGCGAGAACTGCCCGCCGAGCAGCAGGCCGATGATCACCGGCAGCGAGCGCTCGGCCCCCGCGACCAGGTAGGCGATCGCGCCCACTCCGCAGAAGGCCGTGGCGACCGCCCGGAACGACAGCGGGTCACCGGCGGCCAGCCAGTGCGCCACCAGGGTCAGGCTCACGCAGACCGCGGAGAAGGCGGTCGCGCGCGCGAGACGGAAAGGGGCACCCATGGCGCCCCGATTCTGCCATGACCCTCTCGATGCTCCCCACGGAACCCGCGGTGACGTTCCGCCCGTCGGGGTTACCTCTTCGTGAGGATTCCGTTTCTCGCCGCCAGGGCGGCCATACGGGCGCAGCGGTCGGCGATCTCCTCGTCGATCTCTTCGCACGTGATGTACATCCGGTAGTAGAGGGGCGCCGCTGCCACCCGGACGACCTCCTCGGTGTCGGTGTCCGGGGGGACCTCGCCGCGCAGGATGGCCCGCTCCACCATGGCGGAGGTGGTCGCGATGCGCGACATCAGGGTCTGGTGGAGGGTGTCGCGGGCGCGCTCCTCCCGGACGGCCGAGGAGACCATGACGTCCATCCAGGTGCGGTGCACCGGGACGCGGTAGAGCGTGACGATCCCGCGGGTCAGGGCCCGCAGGTCGGACTCCAGGTCCTGCGAGGGCGCCAGCTCGATGTGCTCCGTGGCGATCTTGTCGGCGATGTCGAGGACGACGTTCTCGACCGTCCGCCAGCGCCGGTAGACCGTCGAGGGCGCGACCCCGGCGCGCTTCGCGATGCGCTCGATGCTCACGCCCGCGTAACCGCTCTCGGAGACCTCGGCCAGGGCCGCGTCCAGCACCAGCTGGCGGGTGCGCGCGGTCCGTCCACCGGGGCGCACGCTCCCCGGTCGTGGCTCCAAAGAAAAATCGTCTTGCATTAGTGACACCTCTCCTGACATGCTCAGGCTAACGCAAGCTTCTTCGCATTAGTTCAGTTTTCAACCTTCGGCCGGACCGAAAGGTGAGGTGTGGAACGTTTGAAACGCGCCCTGGTCGTGATCGACGTACAGAACGAGCACGTCGCCGGCGCGCTCCCCATCGGCTTCCCCGAGACCTCCGGCAGCCTGCCCCAGATCGGCCGCGCCATGGACACCGCCCACCTGAGCGACGTGCCGATCGCGGTGATCCAGCACAGCGCCCCGCCGGAGTTCGCGCTGTTCGCCCGGGGCTCCCGCGCCTGGCGGCTGCATCCGGTGGTGACGTCCCGGCCCTACGACAAGCTGATCGAGAAGGCCTACCCCTCGACCTTCACCGGAACCGACTTCGACTGGTGGCTGGCCGACAACGATGTGGACACCCTGACCCTCGCCGGATTCATGACCAATATCTGCCTCGACGCGACCGCCAGGGAGGCCGCCCAGCGGGGGCTGGCCGTCGAGATCCTCTCCGACGCGTCCGGGACGCTGGCGATGTCGAACCGGGCGGGCTGGGCCAGCGCCGAGCGTCTGCACGAGTCCACCCTGATCAGCCTGCACGCGCGGTTCTCCGCGGTCGCCACCACCGCGGAGTGGATCGCCGCGGTGCGCTCGGGCGAGCCGCTGCCGCAGCCGGACCTTATCGCGAGCACGGAACTGGGAAGAGGTGTCGCGTTCTAACGGTTAGATCCATTAGAATCCTCATGGATCAACCCGTTAGAAAGAGGAAAGCCATGCTGCTCCCCCAGGTACGGCACCGGTTCGCGGACGTCGACGGCGTCCGGGTCTTCTACCGCGAGGCCGGCCCCGCGGACGCCCCCACGCTGCTGCTCCTGCACGGCTTCCCGGCCTCCTCGCACCAGTACCGGCGGCTGATCGACGCCCTGGGGACCCGCTACCACCTGATCGCCCCCGACTATCCGGGCTTCGGCCACACCGAGGTCCCCGAGGGGTTCACCTCCTCCTTCGAGACCCTCACCGACGTCGTCGAGGGCTTCGTGAAGGCCGTCGGGCTCAGCCGGTTCTTCCTCTACGCCTTCGACTTCGGCGGCCCGGTCGGCTTCCGGCTCGCCGCCCGCCACCCCGGCTGGATCGCCGGGCTCGTGATCCAGAACGCCAACGCCTACGAGGAGGGGCTGTCGGACCTGGCCCGCGGCTTCATCGCCAACCGGCCGGGCGTCGCGGGGGCCGAGGAGAACATCAGGGGCATCCTGAACCTCGAGGTGACCCGGGGCCAGTACGAGGGCGGTGCCGACGCCGAGCTCGTCGACCCCGACGGATGGACCCTCGACCAGCACTTCCTCGACAGGAACGTCCCGGCCCAGCTTCCGCTGCACCTGGACTACCACTCCAACGTCGAGCTCTACCCGGACTGGCAGCGCTGGCTGCGCGACCACCGCCCGCCGACGCTGATCGTCTGGGGCCGCAACGACGCCTTCTTCCCCGAGGCCGGCGCCCGGGCCTATCTCCGCGATCTTCCCGAGGCCGAACTCCACGTCTTCGACACCGGCCACTTCGCCCTGGAGACCCATCTGCCCGAGATCTCCACCCTCATCGAGGAGTTCCTCGATCGCGAGACGCGCTGAACCGCCCCGCTCCGGGCAGATGAAATGATCGTGCCGTGGGGCGTCGGATATGGGTGGTCATCATGTCGGTGGTGGTGCTTGTCACCACCCTGGACGTCCTTTTCACAGGACCGCTGACCCGCTGGGACAGGAGCTCGATGCTCCTGCCCGGCACCCTCGAAGTGGATCCCGGGTTCTGGCACGTCTTCTGGCGCACGATCGTCTGGGCCGGGCAGTTCTGGCTCGTCGGCGGCCTCGCGGGCATCGCCGGCTGCCTGGCCGCGTGGCGGATCCGCCGCTGGTGGCCCGCGCTGGTCACCGGCGTGTGGATCGTGGTCATCAACATCATCCTGCTGGCGATCAAGAAGTGGCTCCAACGGCCCGCCCCGCACGCCGGTTACGACGCCCTGTGGGTGCCAGGGAAGCTGTCGTATCCGTCGGGGCACGCGGCGATGTCGGCGTCCTGCCTGGTGATGGTCGTGGTCCTGGTGACCCTCGGACGCTCGGACTCCCTCCGCCGCAAGGCGCTGTGGTGGGCCTACGGGATCTCCGCCGCTGCCTCGGTCGCGACCGTCGTGCTGGGCTACCACTGGCCGACGGACACGATCACCGGCTACGCCCTCGGCCTGCTGTTCGGCTGGGGAGGCCAGTCGGCGATCACCTGGTCCGCCGGGCGCTTCGGGATGGGGGCGCTGGAATCGGGCTCCGGAGACCCTGGAATAAACTTGAGAGCTCAACCATTATAGGTGGTGTACTCGAAGAAAGAGGAGGGCGTCATGGCCGCCGTCACCGTGGAGAACCCGCTCACCCTTCCGCGCGTCCCCGTTCCCGACCCGATGGTCGACGAGCCGCGTAAGGTCCTGGGCGTCTCCAATGCCCCGAGCGGTCTCGAGGGCGAGGGCTTCCCCGTCCGCCGGGCCTTCGCGGGCGTCCACACACGCCATCTCGACCCGTTCATCATGATGGACCAGATGGGCGAGGTCGACTACGCCGCGGGCGAGCCCAAGGGCACCCCGTGGCACCCGCACCGCGGGTTCGAGACCGTCACCTACCTCATCGACGGCCGCTTCGACCACCACGACTCCGCGGGCGGCGGCGGCAAGATCGGCCCGGGGGACACCCAGTGGATGACGGCGGGCTCCGGCCTGCTGCACATCGAGGCCCCGCCGGAGGACCTGGTGATCTCGGGAGGCCTGTTCCACGGTCTCCAGCTCTGGGTCAACCTGCCCGCCGCCGACAAGATGATCGCCCCGCGTTACCAGGACATCAAGCGCGACAAGGTCACCCTGCTGACCACGCCCGACGGCGGCGCGCTCCTGCGCGTCATCGCCGGTTCGCTCGGCGGGCACGAGGGCCCGGGCATCACCCACACCCCGATCACGATGGTCCACGCGACGATCAGCGCGGGCGCCTCGATCACCCTGCCGTGGAACCCCGAGTTCAACGGCCTGGCCTACGTCCTGTCCGGCCGCGGAACGGTCGGCACCGGCCTGCGTCCCATCCACGACGGCCAGCTCGCGGTCTTCGGCAAGGGCGGCTCCATCACCCTGTCGGCCACCGACAAGCCCGACTCCCCCACTCCCGACCTCGACGTCGTCCTGCTCGGCGGCCGCCCCATCGGCGAGCCCGTGGCCCATTACGGCCCCTTCGTCATGAACACCACCGCCGAACTCCAGCAGGCCTTCGAGGACTTCCAGGCCGGCCGCCTGGGCGTCATCCCCGCCGAACACGCCTGACCCGCCCAGAAGAGCCCCGACCTCCGCCGAGGCCGGGGCTTTTCGCCGTTCCGGAACCCTCTCGGGCCGGGGTCAGGGGGTGAGGATGAGGGCGGCGGCGTGTTCGCCGATCATCATGGCGGGGGCGTTGGTGTTGCCGCCGGTGATGGAGGGCATGATCGAGCAGTCGGCCACGCGGAGGGACTCGATGCCGCGGACCCTGAGGTCGGGAGTGAGGACCGAGCGGGGGTCGGAGTCGGCTCCCATGCGGACGGTGCCGACCGGGTGGTAGACGGTCGTGGCGCGGTTGAGGACCTCGGGCTCGAGGGCGGCGCGGTCCTTGTAGGAGGGGCCGGGGTTCAGCTCGCCGGAGACTCCGCTGGAGATCAGCTTGCTGGCCATCGTCTCGCGGACGAGCTCCATGCCGTCCAGGAGGAGGAGGCGGTCCTCGGCGGCCTGGAGGTAGTTCGGGTCGATCACCGGGGCGGCGGTCGGGTCGGCGCTCGCCAGGCGCAGGGTGCCGCGCGACTTCGGGTAGATCAGGGTCGCCAGCAGGGTCAGCGACGGGCGCGGGTCGACCTTGTGGCGGATCGGCGCGTCCTGGTTCGGGCCGGGATAGCCCCACGGGAGGACGTGGATCTGCAGGTCGGGGATGTCGGTGGCCTGCGGGCTGCGGACGAAGCCGACGCCCTCGAAGACGCTGCGGCCGACCCAGGTGTTGCCGCGCAGGGACTCCTTGATGACGCCCCGCGCGAAGTAGGGGGCGGTGCCCTTGTTCCGCGCCGACTTCATCAGGAAGCTCATCGGCAGGAACATGTGGTCGTGCAGGTTGTCGCCCACCGGAAGGTCGGCCGCGACCTCGATGCCGTGCTCGGCGAGGTGGGCCGCGGGCCCGACGCCCGACAGCATGAGGAGCTGGGCGGAGCCGAACGCGCCCGCCGACAGGATCACCTCGCGGGACGCGCTGATCGTGGTGCCGTCCGTGAGCCGGACGCCCGTGGCCCGCCCCTTGGAGATCTCGACCCTGGCGACCGTCACGCCGGTGGTGACCGTGAGGTTGGGAAGGGCGGGCTTGCCGTCGACGTGGTCGTCGAGGTACCCGACCGACGAGCTGTAGCGCAGCCCGCCGTGGGCGCTCTGCTGGAACAGGGACGAGCCCTCCTGCTCCTCGCCGTTGTAGTCGGGGTTCTTCTTGACCCCGGCGGTCTCGGCGAGCGCCTCGATGAAGGCCTCGGTGGCGGGCGTGATGTCCTTGGCGCGGGTGACCTTGATGGGGCCGGCCTCGCCGCGCAGGTCGGTGCCGCCGTCCTCCCAGTTCTCCATCTTCTTGAAGCTCGGCAGGACGTCCTCGTAGGACCAGCCCGCGCAGCCGTCGGCCGCCCAGTCGTCGTAGTTCCTGCGGTTGCCGCGCACGAAGACCATGCCGTTGATGGAGCCGGAGCCGCCGAGGACCTTGCCCCGCGTCTGCGGGATCACCCGGTTGAGCGCGTCGGCCTGCGGGGCGCTGTAGAAGCCCCAGTCGAGCTTCTTCTTGAGCTGCGGGATGTTGTGGAAGACGGCGATCAGGCCCGGTTTGCGCACCAGGGCGGTGCGGTCGGAGCCGCCGGCCTCGAGCAGGATGACGCTCGCGCCGGACTCGGCGAGGCGCTTGGCCAGCACACAGCCGGTGCTGCCCGCTCCCACGATGACATAGTCGGCGGTCTGACCCATGAAGACCTCACAGCAAAACGCGACGGAGAACCACGGGAAACCGCAGCCCACGGCGCAATCTACTCCACCAAGCGTGCGCTTGGTCAAGTGCCGGAGGGCGCGATCAGATCGCGGCCGAGACCGGGGCCTCCTCGGGGGCCGCGGCGCCGTCCGGGGAGTCCGCGGCGTCGCACGCGACGTCGGCGAGGATCACGCCCTCGTGGCCGAACACCTCGCACACGACCTTGCGGTGGACCGGCCAGGCGAGCTCCCAGCGGGCCTTGCCGGGCCGGGTGAGGGAGACGAACACGACGCGACGGTCCTGGGTGCACATCTCGCGCTTGACGAGACCCTCCTTCTCGAGCCGCGCGACGGCGCGGGAGAGGGCGCTCTGGGTCAGGTGGACCGCCTGACTGAGCTCGTGCATGCGCAGCGAGCCCTCCTCGCTCTCGGCCAGGCGATCGAGGATCTCGAACTCGCTCATGCCGAGGCCGTAACCGTCGCCGAGCGCCTTGTCCAGGCGGCAGCTGACGTTGGCGACCTGCCGGGCGATCTCCCGCCAGGCGTCCACCGCTTCTGTTACCTCGCTCACAACGCCGAGGGTACCATGCGCGAGAATCTTATGCAAATACATTTGATGCTTGCGCATTGAATGCGCGTGCATGTAACGTTCTCTCCATGACCGAGAGCAACCTTGAACCCCCCACGTCCGCTTCCGCGGCCAAGGACACACCCGACGCCCGGTGGACCCCCCGTCTCTGGGGCACCCTGCTCGTCCTGTGCACCGTGTTGTTCCTCGACGGCCTCGACATCTCGATGGTCGGCGTCACGCTTCCCGCCATCCAGGCGGATCTGGGTCTGTCCACCTCGACCCTCCAGTGGATCGTCAGCGGTTATGTGCTCGGCTACGGCGGCCTGCTCCTGCTGGGCGGCCGCACCGCCGACCTCCTCGGCCGCCGCAGGGTCCTTCTGATCGCGCTGGCGGTGTTCGCAGGGGCATCACTGCTCAGCGTGTTCGTCGACAACGGCACCCTGCTGATCGCCACCAGGTTCATCAAGGGCGTGGCCGCGGCGTTCACCGCGCCCGCCGGCCTTTCCATCCTGACGACCACTTTCGCCGAGGGACCGGTGCGCAACCGCGCGCTGGGCATCTACACCGTGTTCGGAGCGTCCGGTTTCTCCTCCGGCCTGATCCTCGGCGGCGTGCTGTCGGAGATCGACTGGCGGGCCGTGTTCCTGCTGCCCGCGCCGCTGGCATTGGCCGCCCTGGTCGCGGGCATCAAGTTCATCCCGAAGACCTCGGAGAAGGCCGAGGGCGGGCACGACATCCTCGGCGCGGTCCTGTCCACGTCCGCGCTGCTGCTGCTCGTGTTCACCGTGGTCAGCGCGCCCGAGGCCGGCTGGGCCACCTTCCGCACCATCGGTTCGTTCGTCCTCGTCGCGGTGCTGGCCGCCGCGTTCCTCCTCACCGAGAACCGCCTCGCCCACCCGCTGGTCCGGCTCGGCATCTTCAAGAACAAGCTGCTGGTCCAGGCCAACCTGGCGGCCATGACGGTCTTCGGTTCCTACGCCGCCTTCCAGTTCGTGGTCGCGCTGTACCTGCAGACCGTCCTCGGGTGGAGCCCGCTGGAGATGGCGCTGGCCCTGCTTCCCGCCGGGTTGATCGTCGCGACCTCCGGGCCGACCATGGGCAAGCTCATCACCCGGTACGGCACCGCGCCGCTCGTCACGATCGGCATGGTCGCCTTCACCGCCGCCTACGCCCTGTTCCTGCGGGCCGACGCCGAACCCAGCCTCGTCACGGTGATCCTGCCGACCGCGGTGCTGCTCGGCTTCGGGTTCGCGCTGGCCTTCTCCTCGCTGAACGTCCAGGCCACGACCGGTGTCGCGGACAACGAGCAGGGGCTGGCCTCCGGCCTGGTCCAGACGTCCTTCCAGATCGGCGGGGCGGTCGTCCTGGCGATCACCTCGGCGATCGTCGGCAGCACCGAGGTCAAGCCCGGCGAGGTGCCCGACACCTTCTACCCGGCCATCGGCTTCATCACGGTCATCGCCGTCATCGGTCTCGCGGCCGCCCTCCGCGGCTGGGCCCACCAGCGCAGGACCGACTTCGACGACGAACTCGACCGCGAGCGCGAACTCGATCTGGTCGCCTGACCCGGCTCCGCAACCGAACAGATCACGTACAACCGAACAGATCACGGTCATCAGGCCCGTCCCGGCTCCCCCCGGGGCGGGCCTTCACCGTGTCAGGGGGAAATCCGGTCGCCGGTTCGCGGAGGGTGCGCCATGGTGGGCGGGTGGACCTGCACGAGTACGCCGCCCTCGACGCCGTCGGCCTGCGCGAGCTGATCGTGTCCCGGCAGGTGAGCGCCGCCGAGGTCGAGGACGTCGCCCGGCGGGCGCTCGGCCGCGCCGACGAGGAGCTCAACGCCCTCACGATGCCGCCGTTCGAGACCGCGCTCGATCATGATCCGGATGGTCCGCTCGGCGGTGTGCCCTTCCTGATCAAGGACAGCGGGCCGTTCGCCCGCGGCGTGCCGTTCACCTTCGGCAGCCGGGGCGTGCTGGGCGCGGTCGCGGCGGAGGACCACGATCTGATGCGGCGGTTCCGGGCGGCCGGGCTGGCCGGCCTCGGCCAGACGACGGCCCCCGAGCTGGGCCTCAACTTCACCACCGAGTCCGTCCGGTACGGCCCGACCCGCAATCCGTGGGCTCTCGGCCGAAGCCCGGGCGGGTCGAGCGGCGGATCGGCGGCGCTCGTCGCGGCGGGGGCGGTGCCGATCGCGCACGGGAACGACGGCGGCGGCTCGATCCGGATCCCGGCCTCGTGCTGTGGGCTGGTCGGGCTCAAGCCGTCGCGGGGGCGCACCCCCAGCGGCCCGTTCGCCGGGGAGGTCGGCTTCGGCCAGACGGTCGAGTTCGCCCTCACCAGGACCGTCCGGGACGCGGCGCATCTCCTCGACGCGGTGTCGGCCACCCCGATCGGTGACAAGTCGGTGGCCCCGCGGCCGCTGCGCCCCTATGTCAGGGAGCTCACCGCCGGTCCGGAACGGCTCCGGGTCGCGGTGACCACGGCGTCCTGGTCGGGCACGTCCGTCGACCCCCAGGTCGCCGAGGTGACGGCCGACGCGGGCCGTGTCCTCGAATGGATGGGGCACACCGTCACCGAGGCCGCTCCCCCGTTCGACCCCGGCGATCTGGTCGAGGGGCTCGTCCTCGGCGCCTACGCGGCCGGGGCCGCCTTCCTGCTGCTGCCCTTCCCGATCGCCACCGAAAGATGGGAGGCCGTCTCGCGGAGCGTCTTCGCCGAGTCCGCCGCGGCGACCCTCCTCGACGTGGCCCGCGCCCTCGACGCCCAGAACCGCGTGACCCGGACGGCCGCCGCCTTCCTCACCGCCCACGACCTGCTCCTCACCCCCACCATCGGCCATCTGCCCGCGCCCCTCGGCTCCTTCGCCTACGACTCCCCCTCCACGATCCGCGACTGGCTGCGGCGCCTGTTCGACTACGGCCCCTTCACCGCCCCGTTCAACATCTCCGGCCACCCCGCGATCAGCCTCCCGCTCGGCCAGAGCCGCGAAGGCCTCCCGATCGGCGTCCAGCTCGTGGCCGCGCACGGCCGCGAGGACCTCCTCCTCCGCACCGCCGCCCATCTGGAACAGGCCGTCCCCTGGTCCGGCCGCGGCCCCTCGGTCCTCACCGATCGACCCGGATCCCGATCTTCGGACCGGCGTCCCGGCGTTTCCCCGCGCGACGCCGGGTAGGCCGACCGGAGAGGATCCGACGAGGAGGACGCCATGGCAGCCATCGCGCACATCAGGACGACCGTCCTGGACTGTCCTGACCCCCGGGGTCTGGCCGCGTTCTACCGGAACCTGGTCGACGGCGAGATCATCGCCGACGACGGCGAATGGGTCGTCCTGTCCGACCAGGGGCGCCACCGCATCGCCTTCCAGAGGACCCCCGACTACCTTCCGCCCCGCTGGCCCGACCCCGCCCATCCTCAGCAGCTCCACCTCGACTTCACCGTCGACGACCTCGACGAGGCCGAACGGCTGACCCTCGCCATCGGCGCGACCAAGACGGCCCACCAGCCCGACGACGGCAAGTCCTTCCGCGTCTTCCTCGACCCCGCGGGCCACCCCTTCTGCCTCTGCGTCGGCCCCCCGGAAGGCCTCCGCCCCCTCGCCTGAACACCCTGACCGCATGCGGCCGGGCAGGGCCCCGGGGCCGGTGTTCCCGCACCAGGCCGAGCCGGGATCCTGGTCTGATGCCGGAGCACGGCATCGGTACCGGTGTTCCGGGTGACGGCTGGAGGGCGGAGTGGTGTGGGCCGAGCGGTTCGAGATGGGGCGGGAGCTCGGGGCCGGGGCGTTCGGCAGGGTCGTCCTGGCCGTGGAGAGGGCGAGCGGGACCGCGTGCGCCGTCAAGTACCTGGCGAACGCCTCCGCCGGGGGCGCGGCGATGCTCGCCCGGGAGGCCCGGGCGCTGGCGGCGGTGCGGGATCCGCATGTAGCACGGGTGTACGAGTACGTGCCGCCGGACGACGGCGGGCCGGCGATCGTGATGGAGGCGGTCGAGGGGCGGAGCCTGAAGGAGGTCATCGCCGGCGGGGCCATGCCGCCCGAGGCGGCGCTGGCGGTGCTCAAGGGGTCGCTGCTGGGGCTCGCGGCGGCGCATGACGCCGGGGTCGTCCACCGTGACTACAAGCCGGACAACGTGATCGTCTCGGCCGGCGGGACCAGCAAGCTCATCGACTTCGGGATCGCGGTAGCCGTCGGGGAGCCCGTCACGCCGGCGGGGACCGCCCGCTACATGCCTCCCGAGCAGTGGCAGGGCGACCCGGTCACCCCGGCGTCCGACGTCTACAGCGCGACCTGTGTCTTCGTCGAGTGCGTCGCGGGCCGTCCTCCCTACCCGGCCGCCGCCCTCGCCCGGCTGAGGGCCGCCCATCTGGCGGAGCCGGTTCCGGTGGAGCTCGTCCCGCCCGGGCTCGCCGGGCTGGTGGAGGCCGGCATGGCGAAGGAGCGGGCGGCCCGGCCGCCGGACGCGCGGGCCTTCGCCACCGAGCTGGAGACGGTCGCGGCCGCCGCGTACGGTCCGGACTGGGAGCGGCACGGCCGCGACGCGCTGGCGGCCGCGCTCGGTGGTCTGGTCTCCGCCGCGGGCCTGGCCTGGCTCCTCGGCGGCGGGCCCGCCGCGACCCCGGTCACCGATCTGGCCGTCTCGACCGTGGTCCCCAAGTCCGGCGGCGTCCTGGCCAAGCTGTTCGGCGGATCGGGGGCGAGCACGATCACCGGGGCGGGTGCGGGAGCCGCCGCGGTCCTGCTGGTCACCGGCGGGGTGTTCACCGTCCGCTCCGTCACCGCCGACAAGCCCGAGCCGCCGGTGGCGGCCGCCGCCGCTCGGCCGTCGCTCGCCTACACCAACGAGACCCAGCTCAGGGTCCTCACCCCGGACGGACGGGACCGTGTCCTGGCGACCTTCCCCCGGGCCCTCGCCACCCAGGTGCCCCGATGGTCCCCCGACGGGCGCCTCGTCGCCTGGCGGCGCGACGCCCCCTACGACGACGCCAACCGCACCGTCCTCGTCGCCGACGCCGCGACCGGGCGGACGTCCCGGCTCCCGCTCTGCGCCACCGCCGAGCCCTCGGGCTGCGCCTTCGCCGGATTCCTCGGCGATGATCTCGTCGCCACCTCGACCACCGAGGCGGCGCCGAAGCTCCGCCTGATGCCCGCCACCGGCGGCACCGTCCGGGAGGTCCCCCTCCGCGGCCTCCCCAAGGCCCCGCAGGGCGGCACCTGGAGCACCGTCCAGCCCGTGGGCATCGTCGGCGGCTCCCTGATCGCCGCCCTCGACGCCTCCGACGGCGGCGCCGACGACCTCTACTCGGTCCTGACCGTCCGGATCGACGCCTCCGGAACCGTCTCACCGCTGTTCCCCGGCTCCGCGCACACCCTCTCCGGCGGCCAGGAGACCGTCTGCGGCGGCCTGCCCCTCTACCAGGACGACCGCGCCCTGATGATGCGGACGTTCAGCGAGCCCTTCGAGTGCGGCGGCGGCGATCCGCCCCGGAACGTCCTGATCCGCGTCATCGACCTGGAGAACCGGAAGGTCGTCGAGGGCATCTTCGACAACGGCGGGGTCGAGATCCTCCAGGCCTTCCGCGACCCCGAGGGCCGCCTGTGCGCCACCGCCTACGACGCCGACCTGGGATCCCGGACGCCCCGCATCGGCACCCGCACCATCGCGCCCGCCAAGTACTGCCTGACGGGCGGCCGCTTCACCCTCACGACCCCGGGCCTGCTCCTCGACACCCCGTCCGTCCGCGGCTGGCGTCTCACCGAGACCGGGACCGTCACCGTGACCACGGACGCCGTGCAGCTCACCGCCCCCGGCCGTCTCCGCTCCACCGATCTCTCCGCGACCGACGGCAAGTCCGCCCTCCCCTTGAAGCCCCCACTGACCTCGGCCGTCTGGTCGCCCGCGCCATGACGTCCCGAACCCACCGGCGTTACCAGCGGGTATTCCGGTTCGGGTGGGTTTGGTGGTTTTCGCGGGGGGCCGGTCGTAGGGTTGGCGCAGCGAAGATCGGCCGAAGTCGACCCGGTGTCCCCGTGAGAGGAACGAGATGATCACGCGCTCCCCCCAGCCCGCCGCCGCCGACCCGGTGGTCCGGGCGGTCGAGGCCAACCCGGTCATGGCCGTCGCGATCGGGGCCGGGGCCGTGCTCGTGCTGGGGATCGCCGTCGCGGGATGGCGGCGAAGCCGCGGGCGGGTGGCCGCCGACCAGGCGCTGACCCTCGTGGCCGCGGGGATCGCGACCGCGGTGGCGGCGCAGGGCATGTGGCGCTTCTTCGGCGACGTGCTGCAGCTCGCCGGCCCGCTCCGGGTGATGATGTTCGCGTTCATCGAGGTGGCGGTGCTGTCGTCGGCCGTCCGGGCCAGGCGGTCGATGCGCGAACGGCACACCGCGGGCGTCGACGGCCTCGCCGTGTGGGTCCTGACCTGCCTGTCGGCCGTGCTGTCGTCGCTGGACTCGCGCAGTTTCGGCGAGGCGGTGTTCCGGCTGGCCGCTCCGCTCGTCGCGGCCTGGCTGTGGGAGCGCGGCATGGCCATCGAGCGGATCCGGCTGACCGGCCGGGCCCGGATCAACTGGAAGCTGACCCCGGAGCGGATCTTCGTGCGGCTCGGCCTGGCCGACCCGACCGACCGCACCGCGGGCGAGGCCGACACCGACCGCCGTCTGCTCCGCCTCGCCCTCGCCGCCAAGCGCGCCCGCGATCTCAGGAACAGCACCGGCCCGCTGCGGCGCCTCCCCCGGCGGCGCGCGATGAAGAACCTGGAACGCGCGATGGAACGGGCCGTCGAGCACGGCGGGCTCGGCACGGAGCAGGAGCAGCGCGACCGGCTGCTCGGCCAGCTCGGCGTCCTCTACAACGCCGAAGGCCTTCTGGACCTCCGGCCCGCCTCGCCCTGGACCGCCCCGGCCGCCCCTGCCGCCGAGACCGTCCGGCCCCGGGAGGACGCCGCCTCCGTCCGTCCCCCGGACGCCGCGGGCCTCAACGCCGTCATCCCCATCACCGCGAGCGCCGCGGCCCACACGACGGCCGTCCCGGACATGGCCGGGCGGTTGCGCGCCGACGCGGCGACGCCCCTCCCGCAGCCCCCGGCCAGCGCGAACGGCCGGGGTCCGGAGGGCG
>NZ_BAAAUV010000043.1:0-39543 GCF_039534125.1 Actinocorallia longicatena
TGACCCCCACGCCGACACCGACCCCCACCCCTACACCGACGCCGACTCCCACGCCGACGCCGACGCCGACGCCGACGCCGACGCCGACCCCGACTCCCACCCCGACTCCCACCCCGACCCCCACTCCCACCCCGACCCCCACCCCGGGCGGAGTGAAGTACCACTTCGACCTGGCCGGTACCACCACGGTCAAGGCGTCCAACGGCTCCGCGCCGCTGAACGGCACGATCGACGCCGTGCTCGACCTGAAGACCGGCAACTACACCGCCGCCCTGGTCCTCAAGAAGACCACCGCGAAGCTCAGCATCCTCGGCTTCCTGCCCGGCACCGCTGACGTCGACTTCGCGCAGGTCGGTGACACCACCGGCACGCTGAAGGACGGCGTCCTCACCAGCAGCTCGAAGGTCATCGTCAAGCTGCCCTCGGTGAAGCTGCTCGGTGTCGAGATCGCCGGCGGCCCGACCTGTGTCAGCAAGACCCCCGCGGACATCGCCCTCAAGTCGACCGAGGCCGTGTTCAACCCGCTCAAGGGCGGTCCGATCACCGGCACCTACACCATCCCCGAGCTGAAGGACTGTGGCGCCCTCACCGCCATCGTCAACCCGTTCGCGGCTGGTCCGGGCAACGTGATCAAGGCCAACCTGACGCGCTAGTAACTCACCCGGACCGGGCTCGACGGTCCGAGTGAACACAGCGGACCCCCGTCCTCGTGGCGGGGGTCCGCACCCCGTTGCCCGACGATCGGAACCGGTAGTCCATGAAATTCGCCAGGACCAGGCTGCTCGGCCCGGCCGTCGTGCTCGCCGCCGCGGCCGTGACCCCGCTCGCCCTCGACCGGCTGGCCACCGCCGCTGAACCGAACCTGGCCTACTCCTGCGCCCTGCCGGGCGGCCCCGCCGACATCGCCGTGTCGGTGGCCGGGGGCGCCCCCGCGGGATCGGCCTTCGCCGGCTACCCGGTGGCCCTCGGCAACATCACCCTCTCCGTCCCCCTCCCGCGCGAGGTCCTCCCCGCGGACGCCGCGAGCGTCGCGGGCACCGCCGAGGTCGCCGCGACGGCCACCGAGGCCGGTGCCGCGCCCGTCCCGCTGGCCTGGCCCGCGCTCACCATCGCGACCACGGCGCTGACCACGGCCGCGCCCACCCTGACGGCCAAGGGCATCCCCGCCGCCTACACCCCGAAAGCCGCGGGGGACACCGTCATCTCGCTCGGCGCCTTCACCCTGAAGCTGACCCCGGCCGGCGCGACCGCTCCCACGACCCTCGCGTGCACGCCCAAGCCCGGCACCGTGACGGTCCTGTCGACCATCAAGGCCGAGGCCGCTCCCGAGGTCGGCGACTGCGGCAAGATCACCGCGGCCGACCCGTCGCCCGCGGGCAAGCCCGGCTGCGTCTACATGAGCGGCTTCGCGAACGTGAAGAAGCTGAAGGGGGCGTCGGTCCTCAACGACCCGGCGGTGCCCGGCGACCTCGCGATGACCAACATCATCGTCCACCAGCCGAAGGGCGGGCGGCTCCTGGTCGAGGTCGAGTTCGCCACCCCGCTGCAGGCCAAGGCGACCTTCCTGGGCTTCGGCTTCATGCCGACCAGCGCGACCATGCGGCTCACCCAGGTGAGCAGGGGCTTCGCCGATCTCGACTTCAAGGATCCCAAGAACCTCGCGGGCAACGCCGTCGTCGAGATGGCCATCACCGTCAGCGACGCGACCGTCAACGGAACGCCGCTCAAGGTCGGCCCCAAGTGCAGGTCGGCCCGGAACGTGAAGGCGACCCTGACGGTCGGCCCCGGGTACACGGCCACCAACGGCGGCTCGATGGCCGGAGAGTTCGAGATCCCGCCTTTCCGGGACTGCGGCGTGGGAGAGGACATCAGCCCCGTTCTCACCGCACTCGTCTCGGGTCCCGGCAATTACCTGAAGCTCATGCAGAGCAAGATCTGCGTGCCTCCGTCAAAGACACTCTGCCCGCCGGTGGTCCCCCCGTTGAAGCGTTGACGATGAGAATCCAGGAAAGGACGACGATGTCGGTCAAATTGAGGTTGTCGACGGTCATGGCATCGGTCACGGGAGCGGCCGCGTGCCTGGCCGCCGCCCCCGCCATGGCCGAGGAGCCTCCCGCGCTCACGCTGAACTACACGTGCGCGTTCCCCCTGATCGGCATGCAGCCCCTGGTCGTCAGGATCTCCTCGAACCTGCCGGCCCAGCTCAAGGTCGGGGAGAAGACCCCGGCGATCGAGATCATCACC
This sequence comes from Actinocorallia longicatena, assembly GCF_039534125.1. Taxonomy (NCBI): domain Bacteria; kingdom Bacillati; phylum Actinomycetota; class Actinomycetes; order Streptosporangiales; family Thermomonosporaceae; genus Actinocorallia; species Actinocorallia longicatena. The sequence goes on from NZ_BAAAUV010000043.1 coordinate 2,245, forward strand.
CAGGACACGGTCAGCGCCTACGCGGCCAAGGGCCTGACCACGATGTACACCGCGACGCTCAGCGGGAACGCCTCCGCCGGCGCGCAGATCGTCCAGCCCAACGGCAAGGTCCTCAACCTCACGGTGCCGAACAAGATCGACCCGGTGACGCTCCCCGCCACCGGCGCGTTCGACGTGACGAGCAAGGGCGGCGCCCCGGCCATCGCGTTCACCAGCGCGGGGGAGGGCAAGGTCACCGTCGGGGACATGCTGCTGACGATGACCCCGAAGGACAAGGACGGCGCCCTGACCGGCCTCGGCACGTTCGAGTCCGAGTGCTCCCAGGACCCCGGCCAGAACAACGTCCTGGCGACGATCAAGGTCGGTGACGTCCCCGCGCCCGTTCGCTCCTACACCGCGACCGGCAGCGCCGTCATCAAGGCCGGAGGCCCCGGGACCCTCCCGCTGACCGGCGGTTTCGAGGCCAAGGCCGACGGGACGACCCTCACCGGGCCGCTGAAACTCAACCCCGGGACCGCGAGCCTGAAGGCCTTCGGCTTCCTCCCGCTGTCGGCGGCCGTGGCCCTCGCCACCGACGGCGACACGACCGGCACCCTCGCCGGCGGCGGCCTGACCACGTCGGGCAAGGCCTCCCTGACGGTCACCTCCATCAGCGCGCTCGGCGTCCCGATCGGCGGAGGGGAGACCTGCAGGACCACCGCCCCGGTCGACCTGTCGCTCAGCGCCCCCGTGTTCGACCCGGCCACCGGAGGCACCCTCGCGGGCGCGTTCACCCTGCCCGCCCTGGCGAACTGCGGGCTGTTCGGCGGCCTCGTCGGCTCGCTGTTCCAGGGTCCGGGCAACACCCTGTCGCTGACGCTCAAGGCGTCCTGACCCGGCGAACGGGAAAAGGGGGCGGGCACCGGATCCGGTGCCCGCCCCCTTTCGGCGTCGCGCTCAGCAGGTGGTCGTGGCCTCGACCCCGGCGAACCGGTCGGTGAGGAAGGAGACCGCGTCGGCGTTGCCCTGGAGGACGCCGGTCAGGTGCCCCATCGGCCAGGTCTTCCACGTGACCTTGACGCCCGCGGCGCAGTAGGTGTTCTTCAGCGCCTCCGCCTGGGCGAAGTTGACGATCTCGTCGTTGGTGCCGTGGTACTGGAACACCGGCGCCTTGATGACGTCCTTGCCCAGCTTGTTGGCGCCGTAGGCGGCCTGCCAGGCCGGGTCGGCCAGCGGGCTGCGCGTGTAGTAGTCGGCGATGGACTTGCCCGCGTAGTCGTTGAACAGCTCGACCGCGCAGTCGCCTGCCCGCATGTTGTCGAACGCGGTCTTGCCCGCGGGCGTGAGCTGGCCGTCCATGTTGAGGCCGTAGGCGTTGTCGAGGCCGACCAGGGCGTAGGCGAGGAAGCCGAACCCCTTCTTGCCGTTGAGCGAGATGCCCATCTTCACCAGGTCGGCCGGGACACCGCCCGCCACGACGCCCACGAGGTTCAGCTCGGGGGCGTAGCCGGGCTGGGTCTCGCCCGCCCACATCGCCGCCCCGCCGCCCTGGGAGTACCCGCGGACGGCCACTTTGGCGTCCGCGGACAGGCCCGCCTCGGTCAGCCGGGTCGCGGCGCGGATCCCGTCGAGCACGGCGGGTCCCTCGGACCTGCCGGTCACGTAGGTGGTCTTGGGGTTCGGGTGGTACCCCTCGTAGTCGGTGACGACGACCGCCCAGCCCTTGGCCAGCATGTCGTTGACCGCCGACTGCTCGTAGAACGCCCCCATGTTCACCATGGTCGAGGGCGTGCACCGGAACGCGGGCCCGTGGGTGCCGGGGCCGAGCCCGACGATCGGGGCCTTCGACCGGTCGACCTCCTTCGGCACCAGCACGATCCCGGTGACGGCGTCGGGCCTGCCGTTCGCGTCCGTCGACAGGTACATGACCTGCCAGGCGTCGGCGAGCTTGCGTGCGGCCGGCGGTCCCGCCTTGGCGGGCCGCGACCTGATGACGTCCCCCGGCCGGCCTGCGGGGAGCGGGCTCGGCGGGGTGTAGAACGCGTCGTCGCCGGCGTCGGCGGCGGCCCTCAGCGGAGCCGCGGCACCCGGCGGAGCGAAGGCGGCGGCACCGCAGACCCCGGTCGCCGTCGCCATTGCGATCAAGAACGCGTTCCTGGTCCTGCGCACCTTCGTTCCGGCGCTCAATTCGACACCTCTTAAATCGCATCCCGGAAATAGCACATGATTCAGAAGCGAGAAGTTACGCCCCGGATTGACGAGAGGCATCGGACTATCCGCGCATGGTCGCCTGGGAAATACGCAGTCGTCTGACAATCCTTTCGGCGGACGCCTCCCTAGGCTCTTAGGGCCCCCACCCCACCCTTCAAGGAGTTTTGTGATGAGGCGATGGATTCTCGCCGCGCTCACGGCCTGTGCCGTAGGAGGCTCGCTCACCGGCTGCTCCGGCGGCGACGGCGGTGACGGCGGTTCCGGCACGAAGGCCGGGCCCGAGGTCACCTGGGCGTCGTCGGTCTGCTCCGCGGTCGGCGGCAAGAACGCCCAGCTGCAGATGCCGGCGGTGGACAGCAAGAACTACGTGAAGGCCAAGGAGGGCATCGTCACCTTCCTCGGCCAGATCTCCACCCAGCTCAGCACGATGGAGACCAACCTGCGCGGTGTCGGCGCCCCGCCGAACGCCGAGGCCAAGCCGCTCTACGACACGACCCTCACCCGCATCGCCACGACCCGCACCGCCGTCGACAAGACCGCGACGACGCTGAAGAGCGCCAAGGTCACCGACAAGGTGTCGCTCACCACGGCGCTGACCGGCCTCGCCGGGATCATGACGAAGTACCAGGACTACCAGGGCCCGATCGCCGACCTCAAGGCGAGCCCGACCCTGAGCACCGCCTTCGCCAGCGCCCCCGCCTGCTCGGGTGTGAGCTAGCCGATGGTCACCCCCGTCATCCAGGCCCCGGCGGCCGCGCTCCGCCAGACCGGCCGCCTGTTCATCCTCGCCGCCACCGTCTTCGGCCAGAGCTTCCGCAGGCCGTTCCAGTTCCGCGAGCTGATCGAACAGTTCTGGTTCATCGCGGGGGTGACGATCCTGCCGACCGCCCTGGTCTCGATTCCCTTCGGGGCGATCATCTCGCTCCAGGTCGGCTCGCTGACCCAGCAGCTCGGCGCCCAGTCCTTCACCGGTGGCGCGAGCGTGCTCGCGGTCGTCCAGCAGGCCAGCCCCCTGATCGTGGCCCTGCTGATCTCGGGAGTGGCCGGGTCGGCGATCACCGCCGACCTCGGCTCCCGGACGATCCGCGAGGAGATCGACGCCATGCAGGTGCTCGGCGTCTCGCCGATCCAGCGGCTGGTCGTGCCCCGGGTACTGGCGTGCGTCGCGGTCGCGGTGCTGCTGAACGGCCTCGTGAGCTGCGTGGGCGTCGCGGGCGGCTACTTCTTCAACGTCATCATGCAGGGCGGCACCCCCGGTGCCTACCTGGCCAGCTTCTCGGCCCTCGCCCAGCTGCCCGACCTGTACGTCAGCGAGCTGAAGGCGCTCATCTTCGGCTTCCTCGCCGGAGTCGTCGCCGCCTACCGCGGGCTGAACCCGCGCAGCGGGCCGAAGGGCGTCGGTGACGCGGTGAACCAGGCCGTCGTCATCACCTTCCTGCTCCTGTTCTTCGTCAACCTCGTGATCACCGGGATCTACCTTCAGGTCGTCCCGCCGAAGGGAGGCTAGTTCCCGTGGTTCTGAGCCTTCGCCGCCGTCGCGGCCGCTCCCCGCTGTCCTACCTGGACGCGCCGGGCGACCAGATGCTCTTCTACCTCAATGCCCTGCGCTGGACGCCCAAGGCGATCCGCCGCTACACCAAGGAGATCCAGCGGCTGCTCGCCGAGGTCACCTTCGGCAGCGGCGGCCTGGGCGTCGTCGGCGGCACCATCGGCGTCATGATCGCCATCACGATGTTCACCGGGACCGTGGTGGGCCTTCAGGGCTACTCCGCCCTGCAGCAGATCGGCACCGCCGCGTTCACCGGGTTCGCCTCGGCGTACTTCAACACCCGGGAGATCGCGCCGCTCGTCGCGGGGCTCGCCCTGTCGGCGACCGTCGGAGCGGGCTTCACCGCCCAGCTCGGCGCGATGCGCATCAACGAGGAGGTCGACGCGCTCGAGGTGATGGGCATCCCCAGCCTGCCCTACCTCGTCACCACCCGGATCGTGGCGGGCGCGATCGCGATCATCCCGCTCTACGGGATCGGGCTCCTCAGCTCCTACCTCGCCTCCCGCGAGGTCACCGTCCTCTTCAACGGGCAGTCGGCGGGTACCTATGACCACTACTTCAAGCTGTTCCTCGCGCCGGTGGACGTGCTGTTGTCGTTCCTCAAGGCGCTGATCTTCAGCGTGCTGGTCATCCTGTCGCACTGCTACTTCGGGTTCCGCGCGTCCGGCGGACCGGCCGGGGTGGGATCGGCCGTCGGACGCGCGGTCAGAACGTCGATCGTGCTCATCAGCGTCACCGACTTCTTCCTCAGCCTCGCGCTGTGGGGGACGACCACCACGGTCAAGGTCGCCGGATGAACGGAAGGCGTTTCGCGGGGGTGGCGTTCCTGCTGATCCCACCCCTGCTGATCTGGCTGTCGATCGCGATCTACGACAAGAAGTTCACCCGGGTCGCCTGGGTGACGCTGCGGGTCGCCACGGCCGGCAGCGAGATGCATCCACAGGCCGACGTGAAGCTGCGCGGCGTGCGGGTCGGCGAGGTCAGGTCGATCTCCGCCGACGGCGGGGGAGCGAAGCTGAGGCTCGCCCTCGATCCGGACAAGCTCGGGATGGTCCCCGCGAACGTCCACGCCCGGCTGCTGCCCACGACCCTGTTCGGGCAGCGCTACGTCTCGCTGGTCCTGCCCCCGGACCCGAGCGCGGACCGGCTGAAGGCCGGCGGGACGATCGGCCAGGACAACTCGGCCAACGCCATCGAGATCCAGCAGCTCCTCGACACCCTCCTGCCGCTGCTGCAGGCCGTCGAGCCGGCGAAGCTGGCGGCGACGCTCAGCGCGATCGCCACCGCCCTCGACGGCCGTGGCGAGCAGATCGGCGCGACGTTCGTGAAGCTCGACGCCTACCTCAAGAAGCTCAACCCGAGCCTGCCCACGCTCAACCAGGGCATCCGCGAGCTGGTCGAGTTCACCCGCAACTACAGCGTGGCCGCGCCCGAGCTCATCGACGCCCTCGCCGACGTGACCTTCACCAGCCGGACCCTCGTCGACCAGAAGAAGGACCTGGCGACGCTCTACACCACGACCACCTCGGCCTCCCAGGACCTCACGAAGTTCCTGAAGGAGAACTCCGGGAACATCATCCGGCTGGCGAAGGACAGCAAGCCGGGCCTGACCGTGATGGCGAAGTACTCCGCCGAGTTCCCGTGCGTGATGCGGATGCTCACCGACTTCGTGCCGGTGATGGACGAGGCGCTCGGCAAGGGCACCGACCGTCCGGGGCTGCGCGTCCAGGTCGGATCCGTGCCGTCCAAGGGCGCCTACCGTCCGGGGAAGGACACGCCGAAGTACGGCGCCAAGGGCGGGCCGAGCTGCTACCCCGTCCCCTACACCACGGCGAAGGTGAGCACGAAGGGCCTCGGCCTGCCGAACTCGCCACAGGAGAACCGCCTCGTGAACGAACTGGTCGCGCCCGCGCTCCAGGAGCCCGCCCAGACGCTCCCCGACTGGAGCAGCGTCCTGGTCGGACCCCTGTTCAGGGGAACGAAGGTGACGGTCTCATGAACAACCGCAGCCTGACGAAGCCCATCGTCAAGTCCCTGCTCTTCATCGTGGTCACCCTGGTGGCCACGGGCCTGCTCGCCACGACCATCGCCCAGACGAGCACCGGCGACACGACCACCTACCGGGCCCGCTTCACCAGCGCCTCCGGCCTCCGGGTCGGGGAGAGCGTCCGCATCGCGGGCGTCCAGATCGGCCGGGTCGACGGCCTGAAGGTCGTGGACCACCGGGTCGCCGAGGTGCGGTTCTCCGTGGAGAAGGGACGCGCGCTGCCGGCGTCCGTCACCGGCACGATCAAGTACCTCAACATCGTCGGCCAGCGCTATCTGGAGCTCGGCCAGGGCGCCGGCGACCTCGGCACGCTCCCGGCCGGGGGCGTCATCCCGCTCGAGCGGACCAGGCCCGCGCTCGACCTCACCCAGCTGTTCAACGGCTTCCAGCCGCTGTTCAACGCGCTGGAGCCGAACGAGGTCAACGGCCTGGCCGACTCGATCGTCAAGGTCCTCCAGGGCGAGGGCGGCACGCTCGACTCCCTGCTGACCACGGTCGGCTCCCTGACCACCACCCTCGCCACCAAGGAGGGGGTGATCAGCCAGGTCGTCGACAACCTCAACGCGGTCCTCAAGACCATCAACGCCAAGAGCGACGCGTTCGGCTCGCTGGTCACCACCCTGCGCGGCCTCGTCTCCGGGCTGGCCCAGGACCGCAAGCCCATCGGAGAGGCCGTCCAGGCGCTCGGCGGGCTCACCGAGACGACCGCCGACTTCCTCGACGACGGCCGCGAGCCCCTGCGCAAGAACATCGACCAGCTCGGGAAGCTGACGGAGAACCTGGCCGACGCGTCACCTACCGTCGACAAGTTCCTCAAGAACCTGCCCACCAAGCTGGAGGCGATCTCGCGGCTCGGCGCCTACGGGTCCTGGATGAACTTCTACATCTGCGAGGCCACCGTGACCGGCGCGACCTACAAGCAGTACGAGGGCGAGACCCCGCCCCAGGTCGCCCCCGTGACCGGGGACCCGGCGAGGTGCGGCCGATGATGAGGATCAGACGGCTCAAGCCGGGCCTGCGACGGCCCCGCCTCAAGCCCATGCGCGACCGCAACCCGATCATCGTCGCCATCGTCGGCCTGGTCTTCATGGCGCTGTTCGCCGCCGGAGCCCTGTCCGCCGACTCCCTGCCCGTCATCGGCGGGGGGACGAACTACAGCGCCTACTTCTCCGAGTCCGCGGGCCTGCGCAAGGGCAACGAGGTCAGGGTCGCGGGCGTCAAGGTCGGCAAGGTGACCGCGGTGACCCTCGACCACGCCAAGGTGAAGATCACCTTCAGGGTGAAGGACGCCTGGGTCGGCAACCAGAGCACCGCGACGATCGACATCAAGACCCTGCTCGGTGACAAGTTCCTGACCCTCGATCCGCTGGGCGACGCCGTGCAGGATCCGAAGGAGACGATCCCGCAGGCCCGCACCATCGCCCCCTACGACGTCGCGCAGGCCTTCCAGGACATCTCCAGCAAGATCGACCAGCTCGACACCGGCAAGCTCGCCCAGAGCTTCGACGTCCTGGCGGCGGCGTTCAAGGACACCCCCGGCAGCGTCCGCAAGGCGCTGACCGGCCTCACGGCGATCTCGGACGTCATCGCCGAACGCGACGCCAAGCTCAAGGAGCTGTTCGCCGCGACCAGGACGACGAGCTCGCTCGTCGCCGACCGCACCGGGGACTTCGAGGTCCTGCTCAAGGACGGCAACCTGCTCCTCGGCGAGCTGCGTCGCCGCCGGGCGGCGATCCATGCCCTCCTGATCGGCTCGCAGAAGATGGCCAAGGAGATCTCCGGCCTCGTCGACGACAACGCCGACCGGCTGAAGCCGACCCTGACCTCGCTCGGCAAGGTCGTCGACGTCCTGCTGAACAACCAGGACCAGCTCGACCGCGCCCTCAAGCTGACCGGACCCTACTCCCGGCTGCTCGGCAACGCCGTCGGCAACGGCCGGTGGATGGACGGGTACCTGTGCGGCCTGTTCACCAGGGAGTACGTGTCCACGGTCCCGGAACAGGGCTGCAAGCCTCCCGCGGAGGTGGGAAAGAAATGATCGGCCGTACCATTTCGATCATCGCCACGGCGATCGTCGCCGTCATCGCCGTCGCCGTGGCCCTCCTCGTCTGGATCGGCGAGGGCCCCGGTACCCGGATCACCGCCTACTTCCCGCTCGCGATCGGCGTCTACCACGGCTCCGACGTGCGGATCCTCGGCGTCCGGGTGGGCCGGGTCGACTCGGTCACGGCCGAGGGCACCCGCGTCAAGGTCGTCCTGACGGTCGACCACGGGATCGACGTGCCCGCCGAGGCCGGCGCCGTGCTCGTCTCGCCGAGCGTCGTGTCCGACCGGTACGTCCAGCTCGCCCCCGCCTACGACGCGGGAGCGAAGATGGCGACCGGAGCGGTCATCCCGCAGGAGCGGACCCGGGTGCCGGTCGAGCTGGACCAGCTCTACGACAGCATGAAGCGGCTCGCGACCCAGCTCGGCCCGCAGGGCGCCAACAGGACGGGATCGCTGTCCCGGCTGCTCCAGGTCGGCGCGGCCAACCTCGACGGCAACGGCGAGGCGCTCCGCAAGATGATCGGCAACTTCAGCAAGGCGGCCAAGACCCTCTCCGGCTCGCAGGACGACATCTTCGCCACGGTCGACGGGCTGCAGCGGTTCACCGGGATGCTGTCGGCCAACGACGGCCAGGTCCGCACCGCCGAACGGCAGCTGGCCGACGTCTCGCAGTTCCTCGCCGCCGACCGCGACGAGCTCGGCGCGGCTCTGAAGGAGCTCGCCACGGCGTTGGTCAAGGTCAAGGACTTCATCAAGGACAACCGGTCCCTGGTGCGGGCCGACGTCGAGAAGCTCGCCAAGATCACCCAGACGCTCGTGAAGCAGCGCAGATCCCTCGCCGAGGCGCTCAACGTGCTGCCGCTCGACGTCGACAACATCCTCAACGCCTACGATCCGCGGACCCGCTCCCTGATGGGCCGGGGCAATCTGCTGGAGCTCATGCCGTTGCCCGCCGCGGGAGCCGCCCAGTGAAGAAGATCCTGATCCCGCTCGCCACGGCCCTGGCCGTCGGCCTGACCGGATGCAGCGCGGTGCCCAGCATCCAGGAGGTCACCCTGCCGGGCGGCGCCGACGTCGGCGACCATCCCTACACGGTGGACGCCGAGTTCGCCAACGTCCTCAACCTCACCCCGCAGACGTCGGTGAAGGTCAACGACGTGGCCGTCGGCAGGGTCACCAAGGTGACGCTGCCGCGGAACGGCTGGACCGCGCGGGTGACCCTGCTGGTCAACGGCGCGGTGAAGCTGCCCGCCAACGCCACCGCCAAGCTGGAGCAGTCCAGCCTGCTGGGCGAGAAGTTCATCCAGCTCGCCGCGCCGCTCCAGCCGAGCGGCAGCCTGGCGGACGGCGCGACCATCCCGATCGAGAACACCAACCGGGACACCGAGATCGAGGAGGTGTTCGGGGCGCTGTCGCTGCTGCTCAACGGCGGCGGTCTCACCCAGCTCCGCACGATCACCCGCGAGCTGAACGCCGCCTTCAAGGGCAACGAGCCGCAGATCAAGCAGATGCTCAAGCGCGTCACCACGCTGGTCTCCCAGCTCGACGGCAACAAGAAGGCCATCACCGAGGCCCTCGACGGCCTCAACCGCCTCACCGCCACCCTGAACGCCCGCAAGACGGAGATCAACACCGTCCTGGACGATCTGGGACCCGGCCTCGGCGTCCTGGAGGAGCAGCGCCACGAGCTGGTCGGGATGCTGGAGTCGCTCGACAAGCTGTCGGCCGTCGCCACCAGGACCGTCAAGCAGAGCAAGAAGGACTTCCTCGCCGACCTCAAGGCGCTGGAGCCGACGCTGCGCCGCCTGGCGCAGGCGGGCAAGGACCTCCCGAACGCCCTCCAGGTGCTGTTCACCTACCCCTTCACCGACGCCGTTCTCCCCGCGATCAAGGGCGACTACCTGAACGGCTACCTGAACGTGATCGCACCGCCGGGCACCGAGGTGGTCCCGCCGGTCAGCCCGCAGACCCCCGCCACCCCGGCCCCGACCACCCCCGCCCCCACGACCTCCCCGACGACGGCGGTGCAGTAGTGCTGACCCTCCAGACGAAGATCAAGAACGTGATCTTCCTGCTCATCGCCATCGTCTGCCTCGCCTACATCGGCACCGGCTACGCCGACCTCGGCCGCTATTTCGGGCGGAGCGGCTACTACACCGTCCACGTCGACCTCAGCGAGGCCGGCGGCCTGCTCACCAACGCCGACGTCACCTACCGGGGCGTCTCGGTCGGAAGGGTCGGGCCGGTGCGGCTGACCGCGAACGGCGTCCGGGCCGATCTGCACGTCTACGACTCCCAGAAGCAGATCCCCAGCGACCTCAAGGCCGTCGTCGCGAGCCGGTCCGCGGTCGGTGAGCAGTTCATCGACCTGCGGCCGAACGTCGCGACGGCGCCCTACCTGACGGAGGGCTCGGTCGTCGCGCAGGACGTCACGACCCTGCCCGCGCCCGTCACCGACCTGCTGGCCAGTCTCAACGACCTCGCCGGCTCCGTCCCCCTGGACGCCCTGCGCACCGTCGTCGACGAGCTCGGCACCGCGTTCGCCGGGCAGGGCCCCGACCTCCAGCAGCTCCTCGACAACGGCACCAAGCTCGTCGACGCCGCCGACGCGCACTCGACCCAGACCAAGAACCTCATCGACTCCTCGACCCAGGTGCTGGCCACCCAGAACGACGAGGCGGGCTCGGTGCGGCGGTTCGCCGCCGGCACCAAACTGCTGGCCCGGCAGCTGCGCACGTCCGACCCGGACCTGCGCCGTCTCATCGCGGCCGCCCCCCAGGCCACGACGCAGGTCTCCGAGCTCGTCAAGGAGCTCGACCCGAGCCTGAGCGTGCTGTTCGCGAACCTCCTGACGACCTCCGACGTGTTCCTCGTCCGCGTCAAGGGGCTGGAGCAGCTCCTGGTGCGCGCGCCCGCCGCGGTCGCCGCCGGTTCGACGGTCGTCCAGAACGGAAAGCTCTCCTTCTCCATGGTCCCCACCTTCTTCGACCCCCTGCCCTGCACCAAGGGGTACGGCGCCACCTACCGCAACGCCCTCGACACCGCGCCGCCGCCCGGTCTCAACATCGCCGCGCACTGCGCGCTGCCCGCCTCCAGCGGCACCGAGGTCCGGGGCCCGGCCAACGCCCCCAAGGCCCCGCCGCTGATGCCCGTCGCGGTCCCCGGCTCCTCGGCCGTTCCCACCAGCTCCGCGGGAGGGGCCATGCCGGGCGCGCTCGGCCTGCCCCCGCTGCCCGCGGGCTCCGGCGACCTGGCGGCTCTGCTCGGGCTGGTGGGCACATGACACGCTGGATCGCCAGGATCCTCCTGGTGGCCTCGCTCGCCTTCCTCGGCTGGGCGGGCTGGACCTACTGGCAGGCCGGCGGCGGCGACTCCCCGGCCGACCGCGCCGCCGCCCTCGCGACGGGCACCAGGGCCGTCGCCGTCCTCAACACCCTCGACCACACCAGCCCGCAGACCTCCGTCGACCAGTGGCTGGCGATCACCAGCGGGCCGCTGCACGACCAGCTGGGGCGCGACGGGGCGAAGGCGAGCACGACCTCGGCGACCGGGACCGTGGTCGCGGCGGCCCTGAGCTCCTACGACGGCGGGACCCGGACGGCCCGCCTGATCGCCTCGGTCAACGTCGAGCTGACCCCCGCCAAGGGGGCGCCGAGCGTGCAGCGCCAGCGGTTCGAGGCACAGGTCACCAAGGTCGGCTCCGACTGGAAGCTGACCTCCCTCACGGCCGTCCCGGTCGGTGCCCGATGAGCGAGCTGATGAACGACGAGACAGTGCAGGCCGGCACCGCTCCGGCCGAGCCGGAGCCCACCGACCTCGAGAGGGCCGAACGCGCCGAGAGGGCCGAACGCGCCGAGCGGGCAGAGCAGGCGGAGGAGACCGAGACCAGGGCCGGGCGGGGGACGGCGAAGAGTGCGCGACCGGACGCCCCGCCCGGCCCGTGGGGCCTGCTCCTGGCGGTCGCGCTGATCGTCGCGGCCTCCTGCGGGCTGCTGTTCCTCAAGCCCGTCGCCTCGGCCGACCAGGGGCCGGGGTCCGCGGCGGGCGCCGAGGTCATCGGGCAGGTCGGCGAGGGCCTGACGCGGATCTTCACCTACCGCGACGACGACCTGGCCGCCACCGAGCAGGCCGCGACGGACCTGCTCAGGGACCGGGCGCTGGAGCAGTACAGGCAGCTGTTCACCAAGGTCCGCGCCGAGGCTCCCGCGCAGCGGCTCGCGGTCGCCACCCGCGTGGTCAGGGCCGGGATCGTCACGCTCAAGGGCGACGACGCCAAGCTGGTCGTCTTCCTCGACCAGACCACCACGAGGGCGGGGGCGGCGGCGGGCACCCCGGTCGCGGCCCAGCTCCTGGTGACCGCGCACCGGTCGGGCGGCGCATGGAAGATCACGGATTTGAGGGCGGTGTGAGGCACTTCAGCCTGGCCAGGACGATGGTGGCGCTGACGGTCGTCGCGGCCGTGTTCGCGGTGTGGAGCGGCGTGTCCTGGTACACGGCCGCCCACTCCGAGGACCGCCGCTACTCGGCCCTGCGCGACGAGGTGCTGAGCGCGGGGGCGCAGGCAGTCCAGAACCTCAACACGCTCGACTACCGGGACCTCGACAAGGGCCTGCGGCTCTGGCAGGACTCGACCACCGCCGCCCTGTTCAAGCAGCTCGCCGACAGCGGCCCGGCCTTCCGGGACTCGGTGCTGAAGGCCAAGAGCGTCTCGACCGCGGAGATCTCCGAATGCGGCATCACCGAGCTCGACGCCCGGGTGGGCAAGGCCCGGCTGATCCTGTCCGTGCGGCTGACGGTCACTCCCGCCGAGGGCGATCCGGTGACCAAGAGACTGAGGGAGGTCGCGGAGATGACCAGGACCTCGCAGGGCTGGAAGCTGAGCGCGCTCGGGAACGCCCCGGAGACGGGAGGCGGGCAGTGAGGCGTCTCGCGGCCGTCCTCGCCGCCGCCACCGTCGCGCTCGGCGGCTTCTCCGCCTACGCATTCGACCGCGCGGGAGAGTTGCGAAACGCCGGTGTGATGACGAATACGGCACTCACCGACAACGCGCGCACGAGTGAGGTCAAAGGCGCGGTGGTCTCCGCCCTACAGGATCTTTTCTCCTGTGACTACACAGATCTCGCAAAAGTGGACCGGGCGGCCAAGGATCTTCTCGTCGGCGGTGCACCCGCACAATACGAACGGCTCTTCGGCCCGGTCCGCACGGCCGCCGCGGCCCAGGGAATAGTGCTCACGACAACGATCACCGACAGTGCGGTCAGGAGCCTCCAGGACGGCCGGGCGCGGGTGCTCGTCTTCGCTGACCAGGCCAGCAGCTCGGCGAAGAGCGGGAAGAGCGGACGTCAGTCGACGATGATGGCGGTCGACGCGGTCCGTCAGGGAGGCCGCTGGAAGATCGCCGGGATCGACACCTTCACCGGCTAGAACACCCATGTGTAACAAAAGTCGCCCTGCCTACGCTTTCGAGAGAAAGGAATAGGGAAAGGGGGGCTTTCGTGGGACTTCTCCAAGGAATTTTGGATTATGAGTCCAATAAGCGGACTCTGGATGAGCTGGTCCGTATATTCCGGCCGCAGTTGCCGGAGATAGCCCGGCTGGGCGTGCTCGCCATCGAGACCCAGGTTCCCGACTACGTCAGGCCGCACGACGCGCGCTACTCCGAGGTCATCCAGTCGGCGGTCGAGTACTCCGTCGGGCACTGGTTCGATCTCATCGTCGATCCGGAGGCGGACTCGGCCGAGGTCGTCCAGTTCTTCTACGACCTCGGCGTCGGCGAGGCCCGCGAGGGCCGGGTGAGCCTGGAGGTGTGGCAGACCTCCGCGCGCCTGGCGACACGGGCGACCGTCGACTTCATCTCCCAGCGCGCGCCGGAGGAGGGGCTCGACGTCCCCGGCCGGGTCGTCGGCCAGATCACCGCGTCGGTGCTGGCCTACATCGACGTCCTCGCCGAGGCCGTCTCCCGCGGGTACACCGAGGCCAGCGCCCGTGAGGTGGGGGAGTTCCAGGGCCGGCGCAAGCGGCTGCTCGACCTGCTCCTGGAGCCGGGACCCGAGCCCAAGGAGATCAGGGAACTGGCGGCCAAGACCGACTGGGCGCTGCCCCAGACGGTCGCGGTGGTGGCGGTGCTGGAACGCGAGGGCACCAGCCCGCGGCGTCCGGCGCTGCCGTCGGAGGTGCTGGTGGGCCTGCACCTCGACCAGCCGTGCGTGCTCGTCCCCGACCCCGACGGTCCCGGGCGGCGCAAGATGCTGGAGCACGGGCTGAAGGAGTGGATCGCGGTCGCGGGGCCGACCGTCCCGCTGACCGAGGCCGCCCGATCGCGCGACTGGGCCGGGCAGGGCCTGGGTCTCGCCGCGCGGGGGCTCGTCCCGACCGACGACCTGGTCATCGCCACCGAGCACCTGCCGTCCCTGGTGATCCTCCGGCAGGAGGACCTGGTCGGGCAGGTCGCCGAGCGGCGGCTCGGGCCGCTGCTCTCGCTGCGGCCCCGCCAGCGCCACGTGCTGGCCAGGACGCTTCTGGCCTGCCTGGAATCGGGGTTCAACGCGACCGAGGTCGCCACCAGGCTGCACATGCACGCCCAGACCATCCGCTACCGGGTCAGGCAGCTCGAGGGCCTGCTGGGCGAGGGGATGTACGACCCCGCCCAGCGGCTCGAGCTCCACATGGTCCTGCACGGCTGGCTCACCCTCAATCCGGAGGGCGCGGAGGAGGACTAGGGGCTCAGGCCTGACGGGCCTCGGCGCGGGCGCGCTGGGCGGCGCGGCGGTCCTCGAACTTGGTGGCCGCCTCGTCGAGGTTCTGCATGAACGCCGAGAGCTCGAGACGGGCCTGCTCGCCCTCGGCGTTCAGGCCCTCCATGTCCCACACGTTCCAGAACCGCAGGACGGGCGAGAGGACGTCGTCGTGGTGCAGACGCAGGTCGTAGATGCCGGCCTTGGCGATCTGGACGGACTTGCGCATGAAGCCGTCGATGGCGTGGCCCGGCATCTGGAACTCCCGGACGACGTCGGAGACGGCGCACATGGTGGCGGAGGGGTTCAGCTCGAACGCCGCCTTCAGCATGTTCCGGTAGAAGATCATGTGCAGGTTCTCGTCCTTGGCGACGCGGGTCATCATCGCCTCACAGAACGGGTCGCCGGAGACCTTGCCGGTGTTGCGGTGCGACACCCGGGTGGCCAGCTCCTGGAACGAGACGTAGGCGAGGCCGCGAATGGGGTCGGTGCCGTGTGCGGCGTCGTAGCCCTCCTGCATGTGGTGCATGCGGGCGCGCTCAAGGGCGATCGGGTCGATGGCCCGCGTCACCGTCAGGTAGTCGCGGATCACGATGCCGTGCCGGTTCTCCTCGGCGGTCCAGCGGTTCGCCCACCACATCCACGGGCCGTCCTGGCCGAGGGTCAGCTTCAGGGAGGCGTGGTAGCCCGGGAGGTTGTCCTCGGTCAGCAGGTTGACCAGGAGGGCCTCGCGCGACTCGGCGCTCACCTTGGAGTCGCCCGGCTCCCAGCCCTCCCCGCCCATGGGGCCGTCGTAGTCGCGGCCCTGGCTCCACGGAACGTACTGGTGGGGGAACCATTCGTCGGCCGCCGCCAGGTGGCGGTCGATCTCCTTCGCGACGATCGGCTCGAGCTCGGTGAGCGTCTCGAGATCCGAACGGGGGGAGGGGGAGGTGAGCGTCATGGTTCGTGACCCTTCGGTGGGATAAAGGCTAGTAGGAGATGGTGCCGGGAAAGATCCCTGTGGCGCCAGTCACTCAGGTCATGAAGTACGGAACGGAATTTGGCATGGGGGGCACTGATCGGGGTGAGCTTGTGGGACTCGGGATCCCGTAGTGAGTCGAACGATGGTGAGGGGCCTCATATTGCTCCGGTTCTTACAAGCGCTCGCGCGCATCCTGGGTGACTCTGTAGGACCCCGTGTGTCACAGAGGAGCCCCACCCATGACCCCACCCCCCTTTGACGCCCGTCCCTTCGAGGCCATCCCGTTCCGGCTGGCACGCCATCTCCGCATCGATCTCGTGCGGGTCGGCGAGGAGATCGTGAAGGAGCTGCACCAGGCAGAGACCGAATGGGCCGATCCCGCCGTCGGCGCCCGCGTCCGCGAGGGCGTCATGGGCGGCCTGAACCACTTCGCCGAGCTGGCCGAGGACCCGCACGGCGGCTGGGCCAGGCTGTCGCCCGGTTACGTCGAGATGGGCAAGCGCCTGGCCCGCGAGGGCCGCAGCCCCGACGAGGTCCACCACGCGCTCCGGCAGGCGGGCCGGGCGATGTGGCGCAGCGTCAAGGACGTGCTCGACACCCTCGACATCGACAGGAAGACCATCGGCCTGCTGGCCGACGCCCAGTTCAGCTACATGGACGCGGTCACCGCCGCCGTCCGCTTCGGCCACGAGTCCGAGGGCGAGGCCTCGCCCGAGGTGCTGGCCCGCAGGCGCGCCTCCCTGCTGTCGCTGCTGCTGGCAGAGCCGCGGCCCGACAGGGAGTCCGTGGCGGGGGCCGCGGACAAGGCCCGCTGGACCGTCCCGGGAACGGTCGCCGCCGCGGTGCTGTCCCCGCGCGACAGGTCCCAGCAGACCCCCCGCCTCCTGCCCGACGGCCTGCTCGTCGACTGGGGGCGCAACCAGCCGTGCGTGCTGATCCCCGACCCCGAGGGGCCGGGACGCGCGAGCCTGCTCAAGCCCCTGCTGCGCGAGTGGATCGTCGTCGTCGGGATGCCCGTGCCCGTCGAGCGGGCCGCGGAGTCCCACCGCTGGGCCCGCGAGACGCTCGCCCTGGTCGAGCGCGGCGTCATCGACGGCGACCGCCTCGTCCACTGCGCCGACCATGTGACGACCCTCGTCATGTTCGGCGCGAAGAACCTCCTCGACGCGATGGCCACCACCCGCCTGGCTCCGCTCGACGGCCTTCCCCTGGTGCAGCGCGAGCGCCTGACCGAGACGCTCCTGTCGCTGCTGTCGCACAACTTCAACGCCACCGAGGCCGGCCGCCGGATGCATGTGCACCCGCAGACCGTCCGCTACCGGTTCCGCCAGCTCGAGAAGCTGTTCGGCCCGGATCTGAGCGATCCGCAGCGCTGCCTGGAGATCGAGATGATCCTCCGCACCAGGCACGCCCTCGGCAGGGCCGGCTGACTAACCGGGTCCGAGCATCCGGGTGCAGTTGCCGATCATCCGCAGGGTCACGGCGTCGAGGAGGCTGCGGACGAAGAGGGCCGCCGGGCTGCCCGGCGGCTCCTGTTCCAGGATCCAGTCCAGCTTGATCGCGACGTCGGGGTCGTAGGCCGCGACCCCGACCAGCATCGAGGCGAACTGCACCTGCATGAGCACCTCGACCTGGGAGCGCGGCTCGCGCCGGTCCCTGAGCCACTCCATGGCCGTCCACTCGAGCCCCGCCATCCACGCCTGGAGGCCGATCCGGAGGGCGGCGGGCGGCTCGGCGATCTCCAGGGTCTCGTAGGTGAGCTGGAAGACCTGGTCGCGGACCTCGGAGGCGAGCTTGATGGCCTCCTGCGACGGCACGTGCATGCTCATCTGCAGCAGGTCGGCGTAACCGACGCCGTACTCCTCCAGGAAGTCGAAGTAGACCGTGATGCGGTCCGCGAGCTGCTGGGACGGCGAGCCGCCGAAGGCCACCGCGTCGAGCCGGGCGACCAGCTCGGTGCTCAGGGTGCGCATCGAGGCGAGATAGAGCTCGCCCTTGTCCTCGAAATGACGGTAGAGCGAGGAGCGGGAGGTCCCGGCGGCGGCGGCGATCTCGTCGATCGACACCTCCTCCTCCGACCGGCTGCCGAACAGGTTGATCGCCGCGTTGATGATCTCCTCGCGGCGCTGGTCGGCGGCCAGACGGCGGAAGGGCTGGCGCTTGCGGGTCTCCTCCGTCATGCGCGACACCCTAACCGTCTTTTACTTTCTGTGCCGGAGTGTCCATTCGACGGCGGGACATCGGTCCATCACGACGTCCAGACCCGCGTCGCTCGCCCGCCGGGCCGCCGCCTCGTCGATGACGTCGAGGGGCAGCCAGACGGCCTTGGCGCCGGCCGCGATGGCCTCGTCGACCACCGCGCCCGCCTGGGAGGTGCGCCGGTAGACCCCGACCACGTCGATCGGCACCGGCACCTCGGCGAGGGTCGCGTAGGCGGGCTCGCCCAGGACCTCCGCGCGCGACGGATGCACCGGAATGATCTTCTTTCCGCGCTGCTGGAGCAGCTCGGCCTGCTGGTAGGCGGTCCGGTCCGGGTTTCCGGACAGGCCGACGAAGGCCCAGGTCCCGCTCTCCCAGAGCAGGCGGCGGATCACGTCGAAGTCGGCGTGGGTCACCAGCGCTCCCCGTCGACGTAGATCTCGGTCCGGTCGGGGTAGAACGAGAGCAGGCCGATGATCTTCTGCGACTCCGGCAGCGGGGCCGGGTAGGACCAGGCGACGTCCTCGATCCGTTCGCCCTCGGCATCGAACGCCCAGTACTCCGCGCGCCCCTTGTAGGGGCAGTGGGTGACGGTGCCGGTGGGCTCCAGAAGATCCATCCGGGCGTGGGTCTTGGGCAGGTAGATCCTCGGCGGGAGACCGGTCTCGAAGAGGATCCTCGGCGCGTCGGACTCGGCGATGGTGACGCCGCCCGCGACGACCCTGACGTGCCGGGAGCTCTGGAGCACGTCGATCCGGGTGTAGGGGCTGCGGGGATGGACGAAGATCTCCTCATCCTCCTCGAACCAGGCGTCGACCTGGTTCCACGGGAACGTCACGTGGTCGCCGAAGCCCTCGAAGTTCTTGATCTTCTTCTCGTCGAGGTGACCGTCGGCGACGTCCTCGACGGGGAAGTAGTAGGCCGGGTAGCGCGGGTTGTGCCAGACCAGCAGCGGGCGCGCGGTGTCGGCGATGGTGACGCCGCCGATCTGAGCCCTGACCCGCTTCGCGCCGCGTTCGGCCTTCAGGCCGCTGTCGGTTCCCATACCGGCGGCAACGCCGGGCACGGCCGGGGTATTTCCGGCCGCCTATCCTGATCACATGCGTGGTGACGACCTGCCGATCCGCTCGGTCCTGCCCGAGCTGGCGGCGGCCCTGGACGGCGGTCTGGCGGTGCTGACGGCTCCGCCGGGGACCGGCAAGACCACCCTCGTGCCGCTGTCGCTGCCCGGACGGGTCCTGGTCGCCGAGCCGCGCAGGATCGCCGCGCGGGCGGCCGCCCGCCGGATGGCCTGGATGCTGTCGGAACCCGTCGGCGGGTCGGTGGGGTTCACGGTCCGCGGCGAGCACGTTCCGGGCGGCAGGGTGCAGGTCGTGACGACCGGCGTCCTGCTCCAGCGGCTCCAGCACGACCAGGAGCTCGACGGGGTGGACACGGTCGTCATCGACGAGTGCCACGAGCGGCATCTCGACGCCGACACCGCGCTCGCCTTCCTGCTCGAGGTGCGTGAGACGCTCCGGCCCGACCTGCGGATCCTCGCGGCGAGCGCCACCGCGGACGCCGGCCTGTGGTCCGGGCTGCTGGGCGGCGCGCCCGTCGTCACCGCGTCCTCCGTGCTGCATCCCCTCACCGAGATCTGGGCGCCCCCGCTCAGGCCGGTGGCCCCCGCGCACGGGCTGCGCGTCGATCCGGCGCTGCTCGACCATGTGGCCGCGACGGTCCGGCGGGCGCTCACCGAACGCGAGGGCGACGTCCTGTGCTTCCTGCCGGGCGTCGGCGAACTCCGCAGGGTCGCGGCGAAGCTCGGCGGGCTGAACGTGCTGGAGGTGCACGGGCAGTCCCCTGCCGACGTCCAGGACGCGGTGCTGAGCCCGTCGGGGGAGCGGCGGGTGATCCTGGCGACCGCCGTCGCCGAGTCGAGCCTCACGATCCCCGGCATCCGCACCGTCGTCGACTCCGGGCTGGCCCGCGAGCCGCGAACCGACCTCGCGCGCGGGCTCGGCTCGCTGACCACCGTCCGGGTGTCGCGGGCCGCGGCCGAGCAGCGTGCGGGCCGGGCCGCCCGCGAGGCGCCCGGCGCGGTCTACCGGTGCTGGCCGGAGGCCGAGCGGCTGGACCCCTGGCCGCAGCCGGAGATCGCCCTGGCCGACCTCACCTCCTTCGCGCTCCAGGCCGCGTGCTGGGGCGATCCCGACGCCTCCGGTCTCGCGCTGCTGACCCCGCCGCCGCAGGCCGCGATGACCGTGGCGGGGGAGACCCTGCGGGCCCTCGGCGCGGTCGGCGCCGACGGCCGGGCCACCCGGCGCGGACGGCTGCTCAACCGCATGGGCGTCCATCCCCGGCTCGGCCGCGCCCTCCTGGACTCGGCCCCGGTGATCGGATCCCGGCGGGCGGCGGAGTTCGTCGCGCTGCTGTCGGAGCCGCTGCCCCGTGAGGCGCCCGCGGACCTCGCGGCGGCCTGGCGGTCGCTGCGGCACGATCCGCGCTGGAAGAAGGAGGCGGCCCGGCTGGAACGGGCGCTGCCGGAGCCGGTCGCCGGCGCCGGCGCACCGGGCGACCAGGCCGCGGGGCTGGTCGTGGCGCTGGCCTTCCCCGAGCGGGTCGCGCGGAGGCGGCCGTCGGGCGGCCACCTCATGGCCTCCGGGACGGCAGCCGACGCCCCCGGCTCCCTGGCACAGGCGCCGTGGCTGGCGATCGCCGTCGCCGACCGGCAGGCCGGCAGCCCGTCGGCCCGGGTCAGGCAGGCCGTGGAGATCGACGAGACGACGGCCCGCGAGGCCGCCGCGTCCCTCCACCGGATCGGCGACGAGGTCACCTGGGACGGCCGGAAGATCGTCGCCAGGACGGTCGAGTCGCTCGGCGCCATCGAGCTCCACGCCAAGCCGCAGCCGCGTCCCGATCCCGGCGCCGTCCAGGCCGCCCTCGTACGGGCCCTGCGCCGCGACGGCCTCGGCGTCCTCACCTGGACCGAGGCGGCGAAGGCCCTCCGTACCAGGCTCGGCTTCCTGCACCGAGCGCTCGGCGATCCCTGGCCCGCGGTCGACGACGAGGCCCTGCTGGCCCGCGCGGACGGCTGGCTGACCACGACCCCGGCCAGGATCGACGTTCTCGCCCTGCTGCGAGGCCTGCTGCCCTGGCCGGAGGCGTCCCGGCTGGACGAGCTCGCCCCCGAACGCCTGGCCGTGCCCTCCGGCTCCTCCCACCGGGTCGACTACTCCGGTGACCAGCCGGTGCTCGCGGTGAAGCTCCAGGAGGTCTTCGGCTGGAAGGCCACTCCCGAACTCGCGGGAGTGCCCGTCCTGCTGCATCTGCTCTCGCCCGCGGGACGCCCGGCCGCCGTCACCGCCGACCTGGCCTCGTTCTGGTCGAACGGCTACCGCTCCGTCCGCTCCGACCTGCGCGGCCGCTACCCCAAGCACCCCTGGCCCGAGGATCCGACGACCGCCGAGCCCACAAGGCACACCACGCGGCGCCGCTGAGCGGATCGCGCATTCGGCACAAAGCGGAGGAGAGAATGCGCGGCCGAGTGGCTACCGGCGGGTAGGGAAACGCTCATAGGTTCGGCTCGAGGTGAGCCACATGAGATCCGTCGCCAGAGCGATGGCCCTGATCGTCCTGCTGGGCGGACTGACCGCCCTCGGCACCGCCCCGGCCGCGGCCCTGCCGGTGACCAAGGACGTCGGGCTGAAGTGCGTCCTGCCAGGGGCGTCCGCCGTCCCGGCGACGCTCCGGGTCACCGCCGACGTCCCGGCTAAGGTCGCGGCGGGCGAGCGGTTCGAGGTGGAGCTCGATGTCACGCTCTCCTTCGCGGTGGCCCCTCCGCCGGTGCCGATCACGGCGAGGGCGAGCCAGGTGTCGACCCTGGACCTGCGCGGCGTGGGCGGCAGGGACTACCGGGACCTGACGACCGCGTTCGGGCCGTCCGGCGTCTCCGCCGGCGGCCAGGTGTCGCTCACGGGCCGGACCTCGGTGACGGCCCAGATCCTCCGGTCCTCCTCCCTCGACCTGTACTGGCTGCTCACGGGCGTCAAGGTGGAGGTCGGCGCGGACAAGGGCACCTGCGACCTCGACCCTTCCGGGAACGCGCCCGTCGGCCACGTCGAGGTCGGGCCGCCCGGCCCTGACACCGTGCCGCCGGCCGCGCCGGGGGGCCCGGTGGCCGCCAGGATCTACGACACGCTCGTGAGCCTCGACTTCACCCCCGCGACGGACGACACGGCCGTCGGGGGCTACCGGGTCTACGACGGCGACCGCGTCGTCGGCGACCACCCCTACCCCAGCACGAGCGGGGTGCAGGTCATCGGGCTGACCCAGGCGACCACCTACACGTTCACCGTGCGCGCCTACGACCTCCGGGGCAACCTGTCCGCGCCGAGCGAGCCCGTGACGTTCACGACGGTCAGGTCGTCCTGGCCCGTCCGGCAGCGGCTCAGCGGCTCGCTGCGGACCGGGGGCGGCACCGCCGCGCTCGGCGGATCGATCGAGGGCCGGTACCTGACCGGGGGCTTCCTCGAGGCGCAGACCGACATCGCCCCCACCACGATCACCGGGACCGCCTGGGGCTTCCTGGCCGTCACGGCGGAGCTGGAGATCGTCCCGCTGACCCGGACGACCGGCTCCACGGTGAACGGGGTCATGACGGCGGGGCCGCTGACCTGGCGGCTGGAACTGCCGACGCTGACCGTCCTCGGGGTCACCCTGCGGACCCCGGCCTGCGCGGCGACGATCACCCCGAAGCTCACCGGCCCCTACGACAGGGAGCGAGGCGGCTCGCTGAGGGGCGTCGTGGACATTCCGGCGTTCGGCACCTGCGGATCGTTCGGCACCTTCGCCACCAGCGTCTTCTCCGGTCCCGGCAACGACCTGACCCTCGATCTCGGCGCCCGGGAGGCCACCCCGTGAGAAGGTTCCTCAGCACCGCCGCCCTCGCCGCCCTGGCCGTCCTGGCCGGGCCCGTCCCGCCCGCGGCGGCCGCGGACACCGCGCCGACCGTCCCAGGACGCCCGTCGCTGGAGTCGGCGGGCCGGTTCACCGTGACGCTCTCGTGGCCCGCCGCCTCCGACGACACGGAGGTCACCGGCTACGACCTCTACGTCGACGACATGTACTCCCAGCACGTGACGGGCACCACGGCGGTCGTCACCGAGCTGTACTACGGCTCCTCGACGTTCAGGGTCAGGTCCAGGGACGCCGCGGGCCACGCCTCGCGGCTGAGCGCCCCGCTGGTGGCCGAGCCGGAGGGGCCGGGCTCGGTCCGCCCCGACTGGTTCGGCTTCACCCTCAAGCTCGGCGGCACGGCCCACGCGCCCGCGATCGGCGCGTCCCTGCCCGTCACCGGGACCTTCGGGGGCAACGGATACCGGAACGACTCCGGCTTCGCCGCGCACCTGAGCCTCGGCCGCACCCAGGCTGACCTCCGGCTGTACGGGATCCCGTTCACCTCGGTGGTGGAGTTCGGCCGCCCCGCCCTCGAGGTGATCACCAACGGGGTCTCCTGGTACGGCCCCGGCCCGCTGAGCGTGCGGGTGAAGAGCGAGGTCCGCCTCCCGGCGGTGCAGTTCCTCGGCGCGACCCTCGCGGGCGGCCCGGACTGCCGCACGGAGTCGCCCGCGGTGCTCGACCTCGCCTCGGACGCGATCAGCATCTCCACCGGCGGCACCCTGGCGGGAACCTTCACCCTCCCGGCCTTCCGGGACTGCGGCCCCCTGGCCTTCGCCCAGCCGGACCCCGCCCCCCTGACCCTGACCCTCGCCCCGTAGCCCCGCCGCTAGGACGGCGGCGGGGTGAGGTGGGCGAACTCCGGGTGGTGCCAGGGCAGCTCGACGGGCCCGCCCGTCGCGGTGCCCTGCAGCAGCGGCGGAAGCAGCTCCTGGAGACCGTGCGGCACGACGGCCTCGACGTCCGCCGCCAGCTCGTCCTGGGTCCACCAGCGGATCTCGGCGATGAAGTCGCGTTCGTAGTGGGTGAACCCGGAGGTGTCGGGCTCGAAGGACGCCGCCCGGTGGAAGAAGTAGGAGTCGACCGCCCACCGCATCCTGCCGTCCCAGTCCCCCTGCCAGTAGCCGCGGGCGGTCGCCACGACGGGCCCCAGGTCCTCGGCCGCGACGACCAGCCCCGTCTCCTCGCGCAGCTCCCGCACCCCGGCCTCGACCACGCTCTCCCCGGGATCGATCCCCCCGCCGGGCGTGAACCACCGCCCGCCCTCGGCCTTGTCCCGGAACAGCAGCAGCCGGTCGCGCTCGTCCACGAGCAGCACCCGGGCACTCGGCCGGTGAATCAGATCTTCCATCCCCCGATCGTAGAAGACCCCCGGAGACCGCCATCCCGGCATCGTCGCGGCCGACGGAGAGCACCCTGACGTCACATCTTTGTGCTGGTATCGGGTATTCGCCCCTGTGACCTCGGACTCTTCTGGCGCCCGGAGGGGCCGGAAGGGAACTCGCGGTCACGGTTGTGCCGTTAGCTGTTGCTCAGGCAGTGGACCCGAGGAGGCACGGAGTGAGGATCCCGAAGCGCGTCGACGCCGCGTGGGACTGGGCGGAACGGCACGGCAGGGCGCTGACCCTGGGGATCCTGGTGGTGGTCGCCGTCGTGGGAGCGCTGGTGATGCCGACCCTCGGCGCACTGGCCGTCGGGCTCCTCATCGGGGGAGTGGTCGTCTACCGGCGGCTCGCCCGCAGGATCGAGCGGCTGCGGGCCGACAACGACCAGCTCCTGCGCGACAACGGCAACGTGCACCACCAGCTCGCCCTGATGCGGCGCGGCGTCAAGCAGGAGTCGTCGCTGTCGACGCAGGTCCTGCCCTACATCCCGGACTCCGAGGAGCAGGTGGTGGCGTTCGACACGCCGACCCCCGCTGACGGCTGATCCGCCCGGCCCGGCCCGTCCAGGACCTTCCTCGTGATCTCCTCGAGGGCCTCGGCCCCGGACGGGCCGAGCGGGGCGAACAGCCGCCTTCTGATCGTCTCGGCATGCCCCGGGGCCGCCGCCTCGAAGGTGGACAGGCCCGGGGCGGTCAGCGTCACGAAGGCGCCCCTGGCGTCGGAGGGGCACTCCTCCCGCGCCACGAGCCCGCGCTTCTCCATGCGGGTGAGCTGGTGCGACAGCCTGCTGCGCTCCCACCCCATCGTCTCGGCCAGCGCGGACACCCGCAGCCGGTGATCCGGAGCCTCGGAGACGTTCACGAGGACCTCGAAGTCGGCGGCGGAGATCCCGGACTCGGTCAACTGGCGGGCAAGAGACGCCATGAGGTCCCGGTGCAGGCGAAGAAATCCGCGCCATGTTCGTTGTTCCTGGTCAGAGAGCCGCTCGGTCATGTCGGCGAGTTTACTTGACACGTCACCAATCCGGAGTAGGCTCTGACTTGAGAGTTCAACTTCTGAGGAGGCAGACATGTCCACCGACTACACCGCGCTGACCGGCACCTACACGCTCGACACGGCTCACACCCGGATCGGCTTCTCCGCCCGTCACGCGATGGTCACCAAGGTCCGTGGCTCCTTCAACGACTTCACCGGCACCGCCGTGGTGAACGGCGAGAACCCGTCGCAGTCGTCGGTACAGCTCACCATCGAGGCCGTCAGCATCGACACCCGCAACGAGCAGCGCGACGGCCACCTGCGCACCAACGACTTCCTCGAGGTCGAGAAGTACCCGCAGATCACCTTCGCCTCCACCTCGGTCGAGCAGGCCGGCGACGACGTCTTCCGCGTCACCGGCGACCTGACGATCAAGGACGTCACCAAGCCCGTCACGGTCGACTTCGAGTACCAGGGCTCGGCCAAGGACCCGTTCGGCAACACCCGGATCGGCTTCGAGGGCTCGGTCGGCATCGTCCGCAGCGACTTCGGCATCACCTTCAACGCCGCGCTCGAGACCGGCGGCGTCCTGGTCAGCGACAAGGTCAACCTCGAGTTCGAGATCTCGGCGATCAAGAACGCCTGAGAGCTCGACGGCTCGGCGACGGCGGGCGGCGGCACCACGGGTGGCCGCCGCCCTCGTCGCGTCGGGGGATCTTCCGCCAGGAAAACCGCTTGGCAGGTCTTCTAGGCTGGATGATGTGAAGCACATTGTCTGGGACTGGAACGGAACCCTGCTCAACGACCGGGACGCCGTCCTCGGCGCCACCTACGAGGTGTTCCGGGGCACGGAGGCCGACGGCGTGACCGCCGAGCAGGTCGTCGCGGCCTACACGCGGCCCATCTGGGTGACCTACGAGGCGCTGCTCGGGCGGCCGTTGCGCGAGGGGGAGTGGGAGCGGCTCGACGCCCTCTTCCACGACCACTACGAGCGGCTGTTCGCCGAGGCGCTCCTGGCCGTGGACGCCCAGCGCGCCCTGACTCTGTGGGAGGGCGCGGGACGCACCCAGTCGATCCTGTCGATGGCCGGGCACGACCACCTCGTCCTGACGGTGGAGAAGTTCGGGATCACTCCGTTCTTCCGCCGGGTCGACGGCCTGCGCGGAGCCGCCGGGGGCGGGAAGGCCGAGCACATGGCCGTGCACGTGGCGCAGCTCGGCGTCGACCCCGCGGACGTCCTGGTGATCGGCGACGCCGCGGACGACGCCGTGGCCGCGGCCCATGTCGGGGCGCACGCGGTCCTCTACACCGGCGGGATGCAGCGCCGCGAGGAACTGGAGCTGGCCGGGGTGCCCGTCCTGGACAGCCTGATCGAGGCCCTGGCCTTCGCCGGAGTGAGCTGAGGGAGGTCAGGCGCGGCGGTAGGTCCAGGTTCCCCGCAGGGTCCTGCCGCCGTAGTCGACCCGCTGGGTGAGCTTCAGGGCGCGGGCCTTGCAGGAGAACGCCGCGGTGTAGGGGATTCCGCTGAACTCGCCGGACTGGAGCAGCGTCACCACGCTCTGCGCCGCGGGATCGTAGGTCAGCGGCCTGCTCTGGTGCAGCTTCAGGGTGGCGCCGCCGCCGGCCCGGGCGACGTTCCCGACCAGCCGGGAGCCCGAGACCCTGGTGGGGACGCTGAGCGACCTGCGGTAGAGCAGCCAGCCGACGACCTTGCGGTTGCCGGTCGTCCCGGTCTCGCCGAGCTTCTTGGACCGGGCGAAGGAGTGGGTCGCGGTCGCGCCGTCGAACCTGAGGACGGCCCCCGCCCCGCCGGTGATGCGCAGGTGGGTGGAGGCGGAGTCCACCCGGAGCGAGGCCTTGGTCAGCTTCCAGGTGCCGACCACGCACCGCTGGCGAGCCGAGGCCGAGGCCGCGGGGGCGGAGATCGACGTCGCCACCATCGCGGCCGCCGCGCACACCGCCGCCGTGCGGATCACTTCAGCCTCCCAAGATGAGTCGAGGACGACTTTATCCGGGTGCGTCCGTCCTCCGCCCGCGTGGAGCGGATCGCGTCCGGTCTACCGGGCCGCGATCCGCCCGGCCAGGATCATCTCCTGGCGTCCGGTCACTGCCGGACGGGCTCGTCGAGGACGACGTCCTCCATGATCCCGAAGACGAGGGCGAGCACCCCGCCGAGAACCGCGATCCCCGAGCCGGCCCAGAACATCGGCCAGTTCTGCAGCGGCAGGCCGAGGCCGCCGATGAGGAAGCCGATGAAGATCACGGAAACCGCGACCCAGGACTTGGGGCTACCACCGTGACCGCCAGCAGACATCTCGTTAGGCCTTTCGACAAGGGGTTGAACAACAGGTAGAGCATAGTGCCGACCGTCACGGGCCACGTGCCGACCCCTGGGGTCGGGGCCGTCGGCACGACATCCGGCAGGGTGCGCGGCGACGGAGTCGATCGTGCGGCCCCGCCGGGGGAAGATGGTTCTCATGGACGACTACGCCTACCCCGCCGACCGCCCCTGGCTGCGCGCCAACATGATCGCCAGCATCGACGGCGCGGCCGTCGGAGCCGACGGCAAGACCGGGCCGCTCGGGGGAGAGGCCGACCACACTCTCTTCCACCACCTCCGCGGCCTGGCCGACGCGGTCCTGGTCGGCGCCGGGACGGTCCGCGACGAGGGGTACGGCCCGGTCAAGGACGGCAAGCCGCTCATCGTCGTCTCCCGGACCCTGGACCTCGACTTCGACGCCCCCTTCTTCGGCGGCCGGACCATCCTGCTGACCGTCGAGGACGCCCCCCGGCTGGCCGAGGCCAGAAGGCACGCCGAGGTGATCGTTGCGGGCCGCTCCTCGGTGGACTTCGCCGACGGCCTCCAGGAGCTGCACGCTCTCGGCCTCACCCGGCTCCTGTGCGAGGGGGGACCGGTCGTCCTCGCCCAGATCGCCGCCGCCGGCCTCCTCGACGAGCTCTGCCTGACCGTCAGCCCGCACCTGGTCGGAGGCTCGTCGCAGCGGATCCTGCAGGGCCCGCCGGTGGGCGTGGAGCTGGCCCTGTCGGGAGTGAGGCAGGATGGTGACCACCTGTTCCTGAGGTACGCCCGACAGAACTGAGGTGCCCGCTTGGACCCGCTGGAGCCCCCGAGCCTGGTCGAACTGGTCGTCCGGCGGCTCCGCGACGAGATCCTCAGCGGCGCGCACGCACCGGGGGAGCGGCTCATCGAGGAGCAGATCTGCGCCCGGTTCGGCATCAGCAGGGCGCCCCTGCGCGAGGCGCTGCGCCTGCTGGGCCAGCAGGGACTCGTCGAGCACCTGCCCCGGCGCGGCGTCCGGGTGGCGGAGCTGTCGGCGCAGGACGTCGACGAGCTGTTCGGGCTGCGCGACGTCCTGGAGCGCTACGCCGTCGAGACCGCGCTTCCCGGGCCCGTCTCGCTGAAGCCCCTGTCCCAGGCGCTGGAGGGCATGGCCAGGGCGGCCGAGTCCGGTGACGCCCTCACCGAGAACGAGGCTCACCGCGCCTTCCACCTGGCCCTGGTCGGCCTGTCGGGCCACCGCCAGCTCCTGCACGTCTACGAGCCGGTGATCCTCAAGCTCCAGATCTACATGGCCGCCAACCTCCAGCGCGAGGCCGCCACCCTCCGCACCCCGGCCGAGGGCGTCATCCGGCACCGCCGCCTCTACGAGGCCGTCGCCTCAGGGGACGCGGAGACCGCCCTGACCGCACTGGCGTCCCACGGGGCCCGCACGTACATCTCCTGAACAGGCGTGTCCCCGGTGAGGTGGTGCTAACGCGCCTGTAACCGGCGGCGGCCGCCCCCGACATATTTCTGTCGACAATCGACGGTTAGGAGATCGGGGGAGAGACGGAGTCGCCATGACGATGCTTTCCGTCGAGGCCGAGCCCTACGCGTTCGGTTTCGACATCTCAAAGACCGCACTGGTTCTGATCGATATGCAACGGGACTTCGTGGAGCCGGGGGGCTTCGGGGAGACCCTCGGCAACGACGTCGGCATGCTGAGAAAGGTCATTCCGCCCCTCCAGGAGGTCCTGGCGGCGGCGCGGGCGGCCGGGATGCTCGTCGTCCACACCCGGGAGGGGCACGAGCCCGATCTCTCGGACTGCCCGCCGGCCAAGCTCAACCGGGGCGCGCCGTCGCTGCGGATCGGGGATCCGGGCCCCAAGGGCCGCATCCTCGTCCGCGGAGAGTACGGCCACGACCTGATCGACGAGCTGAAGCCGCTTCCCACCGAGACCGTCATCGACAAGCCGGGCAAGGGCTCGTTCTACGCCACCGGGCTCCAGGAACTGCTGGAGTCCCGGGGGATCACGAGCCTCGTCGTGACGGGAGTGACCACCGAGGTGTGCGTGCACACCACGGTGCGCGAGGCCAACGACCGGGGCTATGAGTGCCTCATCCTGTCCGACTGCGTGGGCTCCTACTTCGAGGAGTTCCAGACGGTCGGGCTCAGCATGTTCTCAGCGCAGGGCGGCATCTTCGGATGGGTCGCCGCGTCCAAGCAGTTCCTGGAGGTCCTTCCGTGACGACCACGCCCACCGACACCCCGGAGAAGGACGGCCTGAAGCTGCCGTACTGGACCGGCGGCGACACCAACGCCTTCTTCGGGCTCGGCTTCAACGTCATGGTCAACGTGCTGGTGCTGACCGGCCTGTGCCTGGGCGTCATCAACATCCCGGGCAGCGACGTCTTCGGCGTCATCCTGCCCGCGATGGGCATCCAGCTGCTGATCGGGAACGTCTACTACACCTACCTGGCCCGGCGCCTGGCGGCGAAGGAGGGCCGCACCGACGTCTGCGCGATGCCCTACGGGCCGTCGGTGCCGCACATGTTCATCGTCACGTTCGTGGTCATGCTGCCCACCTACCTGTCGACCAAGGACCCGGTGAAGGCCTGGACGGCCGGCATCGCCTGGGCGTTCATCATCGGCCTGATCGTCCTGGCGGGCGCGTTCGTCGGCCCCTACATCCGCAAGTACACCCCGCAGGCCGCGATGCTCGGCACCCTGGCCGGCATCTCGATCGCCTTCATCTCGATGCGGCCCGCCGCCCAGATGTGGGAGGCCCTGTGGATCGCCCTCCCCGTCATGGTGATCATCCTGATCGGCTTCTTCACCGACCTGAAGCTGCCGTTCGGGATGCCGGTCGGGCTCGCGGCGCTGCTCGTCGGCTCCGCGATCGGCTGGATCGGCGGCTACATGGACACCGCGGACGTCACCGCGGCGGCCAAGGACATCGGGATCGGCCTGCCGACCCTCCAGCTCGATCTTCTGATCGACGGGCTCAAGGAGGTCTCGCCGCTGCTGGCGACGGCCATCCCGCTGGGCATCTACAACTTCACCGAGGGCATGACCAACGTGGAGAGCGCCTCGGTCGCCGGTGACGACTACAACCTGCGGGCCGTCCTGATCGCCGACGGTGCCGGCGCGGTCGTCGGCGCCGCTCTCGGCTCGCCGTTCCCGCCCGCGGTCTACATCGGGCACCCCGGCTGGAAGGCGGCGGGCGGCCGCACGTCCTACTCGCTGGCCAGCGGGGTCGTCATCGCGCTGTTCTGCTTCCTCGGCTTCTTCTCCCTGCTGGGGGCGCTGCTGCCGACACCCGCGATCGTCCCGATCCTGCTCTACATCGGCCTGCTGATCGGCGCCCAGGCCTTCCAGGAGGTGCCGAAGATCCACGCGATCGCGGTGGTCATGGCGCTCATCCCGAACATCGCCTCGTGGGCGACCGGCCTGATGGACAACGTTCTCAGCGCGGCCGGCACCTCGGCGGCGACGCTCGGGGAGGACAAGCTGCTCGGCGCGGGCGTCGTCTACACCGGGCTCAAGCTGCTCGGTGGCGGCGCGATCCTCGCCGGCCTGGTGCTGGGGGCCATCGTGGCCTTCATCATCGACCGGAAGTTCCTGTGGGCGGCCGGATACGCCACGGCCGGGGCGGTGCTGTCGTTCATCGGGCTGATCCACGGCGAGAAGGTCGAGTGGAACGCCGACGGCCAGGTGGCCCTCGGCTACCTGCTGGCGGCCGTCCTGCTGCTGGCGTTCGGGTACTCCGAGCTGAAGGGCCGCTTCGCGAAAGCGCCTCCGGAGGCGCTGGCGTCACCTGCCGAAGACGCGGAAGTCACGGCGGCGAAATGAGCGCGAGTTACGGTCCGGTGGTGGCCGAACCCTACTCCTGGCCCTACGACGGCCGGTTCACCCCCGAGCGGACCGCCGTCATCTGCATCGACTGGCAGGTCGACTTCTGCGGCAAGGGCGGCTACGTCGACGCGATGGGCTACGACCTCGCGCTGACCCGGGCGGGCCTCGAGCCGACGGCGCGGCTGCTGGCGGCGCTGCGTCCCCTCGGATTCACGATCGTCCACACCCGCGAGGGGCACCGGCCCGACCTGTCGGACTGCCCGCCGAACAAGCTGTGGCGGTCGAAGGGCATCGGGGCGGGCATCGGCGACGAGGGGCCGCAGGGCCGCATCCTGGTCAGGGGCGAGCCCGGCTGGGAGATCGTCGAGGAGGTCGCGCCGCTGCCGGGCGAGATCGTCATCGACAAGCCGGGCAAGGGCTCCTTCTACGCCACCGACCTCGACCTGCTGCTGCGGACGCGCGGGATCACGCACATCATCCTCACCGGCATCACCACGGACGTGTGCGTGCACACGACCATGCGCGACGCCAACGACAGGGGATACGAGTGCCTCCTGCTCACCGACTGCACCGGCGCGACGGACACCGGCAACTACGAGGCCGCACTCAAGATGATCACGATGCAGGGCGGGGTGTTCGGCGCGATCGCCCACTCCTCGAACCTGCTCGCCACCCTGGGAGGCACATGAACGACATCGCGGAGCTGTCCCGGCGCTACGGCGCCGGGACGGCCCGGCCCGAGGACACCGTGGCCGAGGTCTACGACCGGATCGCCCGACGCGGCGACGACGGGGTCTGGATCCTGCTGAGACCGCGCGAGGAGGTCCTCGCCGAGGCCGCCGCGTTGCCCGGCGGGCCGCTGTACGGGATCCCGTACGCGGTGAAGGACAACATCGACGTGGCGGGCCTGCCCACGACGGCCGGCTGCCCGCAATACGCCTACACCCCGGCCGAGAGCGCCCCGCTGGTGAAGCGGCTGCGCGGGGCCGGGGCGATCCTCATCGGCAAGACCAACCTCGACCAGTTCGCGACGGGCCTGTCGGGCACCCGCAGCCCCTATGGGACGTGCGAGTCGCCGCTGGTCCCCGGCCTCATCTCGGGCGGCTCGTCGTCGGGGTCGGCGGTCGCCGTCGGGGCCGGGCTGGTGCCGTTCGCCATAGGCACCGACACCGCGGGCTCCGGCCGGGTCCCGGCCGCCCTCACCGGGACGGTCGGGCTGAAGCCGAGCCGCGGCCTGGTCAGCACCCTCGGCATGGTCCCCGCCTGCGCCTCGCTGGACTGCGCGAGCGTCTTCGCCGGATCGGTGGCCGACGCCCTGACCGTGCTCAGGGTCATCGGCGGGTTCGAGGACGGCGATCCCTGGTCGCGTCCGCTGCCGGTGCCCGCGGAGACCGTCGCGGCGGGGCCGCTGCGGCTCGGCATCCCGCGCAGGCCCGAGTTCTTCGGCGACGCCGCCGCCGCGATGGCGTTCAAGGGGGCGCTCGCCCGGCTGGCCGAGCTGGGGCACACGCTCGTCCAGGTCGAGCTGGAGCCGTTCCTGAAGGCGGGGAAGCTGCTGTACGGGGGCGCCTTCCTCGCGGAGCGGCTGAGCGCGATCGGCGAGTTCACCGACCGCCATCCCGAGGCCGTCCATCCGGTGACCCGCCGGGTCCTGCGGCCCGGCCGGTCGCTCAGCGCCGTCGACGCCTTCACCGACCTGCACGCCCTCCAGGCGCTGCGGGCCGAGACCCTCCCGGCCTGGCGGCGGATCGACGCCCTCGTCGTGCCGACGGTCCCGACCACCTACACGGTCGCCGAACTGCGCGAGGACCCGATCGGCCGCAACCGCACGCTCGGTCACTACACGACCTTCGCCAACCTGCTGGACCTGGCGGCGATCTCCGTCCCCGGCGGCATGACGGCCATCGGCCGCCCGCACGGGATCACCCTGCTCGCCCCGGCGGGCCACGACGCACTGATCGCGGGAGCCGCGGCCGCCTTCCACGCGGCGGCCGGCGGCCCGGCCGCGGTACCGATCCGGGAGAACGCCCATGCGCAGCAGTGAACTGACCACCGGCAGGACCTTCGGCGTGATCTTCGACCTCGGCGAGGACTTCTTCACCGCGCTCGCCGACTTCTGCAAGGCCCGTGAGGTCAGGCAGGGCTACATCCCGATGTTCCTCGCCGCCTTCTCCGACGCCGACCTGGTCGGCACCTGCACCCGGGTCGAGGACCCGATGGCCCCCGTCTGGTCGAACGTCCACGTGACGAACGTCGAGGCGATCGGCTGCGGCTCCCTGGCCTACGACCCGGACACCGACCAGGTCCTCCCGCACGTCCACGCCTCGATGGGCCTCAAGGAACAGTCCGCGACGGGCCTCACCAGCCACCTGCTGGGCGCCACCGTGCAGTTCGTCACCGAACTCGTCGTCGTCGAGGTCCTCGAGCCCAGGATGCTCCGTCCCAAGCAGCCCCACATGTACGACGTCCCCCTCCTGGAGTTCGGCTAGGACCGCCTGGGGGCGGTCCGTTCACCTTGAGGACATACGCTCACCCTCCACTGTTCACGGATGGTTGGAGACGTGTTGAGCGACTTGATCGGCGTCATCGGGATGGCCGCCTCCCGCTTCGCCCGGCCGGAGGCCCCGCACCGCGGCCCGATGGGCCGCTGGTGCGACGGCGTGGTCGCGGTCCGGGACCAGCGGATGTCCTACGCCGACTTCTGGCGCAGCCAGAACGCCGCGGCCCTGGAATCGGGCGGCCCCCTCTGGGTGGTCCTGGGTGATTCGACGGCCCTGGGACTGGGGGCCCATCATCCTCTCGGCGGTTACGTCGGCCAGACCAGGGCGCGCCTGGCCGAGACCACCGGCACCGAATGGCGGATCGTCAACCTCGGCGTCTCCGGTGCCCGCATCGCCCACGTCCTGCGCGACCAGCTCCCGCGGCTGGCACGCCTTCCCCGGCCGGCCCTGGTCACCTGCGGCGTGGGCGCCAACGACATCCTGTACACCCCGCCTTCGAAGCTGGCCTCCGCCTACCGCTCCCTCGTCGACGAGCTCCCGGCCGCCACCACCGTCCTGGACCTTCCCGTCCCCTCCGGCCGCCTCTCAGCCCTGGGCCGCTACGTCACCCGGATCAACACCACCATCCACACGGCCGCCCACGGCCGCGCCTTCTCCGTGGCCGCGGTCTCCCGGCGCTTCCGCGCCCCCTGGCCCGGCAAGTTCGCCGGAGACAACTTCCATCCCTCCACCCGCGGTTATCGCGACTGGACCGCCGCCCTCCTCACGGCCCTCTGACGACGGTGGAGCCGCCTGAGCCGACGCGGCCGTCGCCCGCCGTCGCAGGAAGCGGCGCTCGGCGTCGGTCGGGGCCAGCGCCAGGGCGCTCTCGTAGGCCAGTGCGGCCTCGGCGTGGCGGCCGAGCCTGCGCAGGAGGTCGGCGCGGGCCGCGGGCAGCAGGTGGTAGCCAGGGAGGCGGGGCTCGAGCGGGGGGAGCAGGGCCAGGCCCGCCTCGGGGCCCTCGGCCATCGCGACGGCCACGGCGCGGTTGAGCTCGATCACCGGCGACGGGTTGAGCGCGGACAGCCGGCGGTACAGCAGCGCGATGCTCCGCCAGTCGGTGTCGGCCGGTTCCGCGGCGACCGCGTGGCAGGCGGAGATCGCGGCTTGGAGCAGGTACGGTCCGGGACGCTCCGGGGGATCGGCGTCGAGCAGTGCCAGGGCCTCGTCGATCGCGGCGCGGTCCCACCGGGAGCGGTCCTGGGCCTCGAGGGTGACCAGATCACCGGCGTCGTCGATGCGGGCCTCCCGGCGCGAGTCGTGCAGGAGCATCAGGGCGAGCAGGCCTCGCGCCTCCGGTTCGCCGGGCATGAGGTCCGCGAGCACCCGGGCCAGCCGGATCGCCTCCGCGGTCAGGCCCGGCCGGGTCGGCTCGGGGCCCGAACCGGCCGAGTAGCCCTCGTTGAACAGCAGGTAGAGGACGGCCAGGACCGCGGTCGTCCGCTCGGGGAGCAGCCGGGCGGGCGGGATCCGGTAGGGGATGCCCGCGTTGCGGATCTTGCGTTTGGCCCGGACGATCCGCTGGCCCATGACCGCCTCGGGGACCAGGAAGGCGCGGGCGATCTCGGCGGTGGTCAGCCCGGCGAGGGTGCGCAGGGTCAGGGCGACCCTGGCCTCCATCGACAGCGCGGGATGGCAGCAGGTGAAGATCAGCAGCAGCCGGTCGTCGGGCACGACGTCGTCCTCCTCACGCTGGGCGTCCTCCTCGAGCCGGGCGTGCGGCTCGGCTGCGGCCGTCACGGCTGCGGTTGTCACGGAGTGGTCGCGCAGCCGGGCGGCCTCGACCGTGCCGCGCCGGAGCCGGTCCAGCGCGAGGTTGCGGGCGGTGGTGGTGAGCCAGGCCCCGGGACGGAGCGGCACGCCGTCCCGGGGCCAGGCGCCGAGGGCGCGCGCGAAGGCGTCCTGCGCGCACTCCTCGGCGAGGTCCCAGTCACCGGTGAGCCGGATCAGCGTCGCGACGATCCGGCCCCGCTCGGTGCGGAAGGCCTCTTCCAGCGCGGCCTTCACGCCGTCCAGAACGGCCTCACCTCGATGGCGCCGAACGCGGCGACCGGGTGCCTCGCGGCGATCGCGACGGCCTCGGCCAGATCGGCGCACTCGAG
Organism: Actinocorallia longicatena; assembly: GCF_039534125.1. Lineage (NCBI taxonomy): Bacteria > Bacillati > Actinomycetota > Actinomycetes > Streptosporangiales > Thermomonosporaceae > Actinocorallia > Actinocorallia longicatena. Next base: position 38,051 of record NZ_BAAAUV010000043.1, read on the forward strand.
GACGTCGTAGCCGGCGACCTGCTCCTTGGTCTCCGCGAACGGCCCGTCGCTGACGAGGGCCCCCGAGTCCCGGACGGTCGTCGCGTCGCTCTTCCAGGCGAGCGGCCCGCCCTCGAGGCGGCGCGTCCCGGCCTCGGCGATCCACGGTTCCGGATCGACGAACTCCCCGGGGGCCAGGTCCTCGTGGACGCGCACCAGCAGCAGGAACTTCATCTCAGGCCTCCGGGAAGGGACGGATCTCGATCGCGAAGCCCGCGGACGAGGGGTGGGCGGCGGCCGTCTCCATGGCCTCGTCGAGATCCGAGCACTCGACGATCTCGAACCCGGCGATCTGCTCGGTGGTCTCGGCGAACGGCCCGTCGGTGACGAGCGTCTCGCCGCCCCGCACCCGGACGACCGCCCCCTCCGGCCGCAGCCGGACGCCCGCGTGCGGAATCCCGCGCCCGGCGAGCGCGGTGTCCCACTCCCGGTAACCCGGCGAGGCGGCGATCTCCTCCGGCCCCGCCCCGTTCCCGTCGTCGGTGATCAGCAGCATGTACCGCATCCTCGGCTCCTCTTCTCAGGCTGTCGTCACCCGGACGACGAACCCGGAGCCCGATTTCGACCGCCCGTCCGGAAGATTCTCTTCCCTCAGCCCGCTTCCGCGGTGGCGGTGGCGGTCGGCTCGACGGTCACCGGCGGCGAGGTGGGCGCCGGTTCCCAGGTCATCTGCCGCCGGCAGGCGCCGCCGTTCCTCGCGTTGACGGTGATGGTGGCCTGGCCGCCCGCGGCGCGTTCGTCGGGGGTGAGGCTGAAGGTGACGAAGGCGTTGACGCCGGCGGTGGTCGTGCCGGTGCTGCTCGACAGGGAGCCGGGCCCGTCCAGGACCGCGTTCCAGCCGAGCGGCCCGCCGGTGGAGCTGAAGCCGATCCCGCCGCTCTTGCCCGGCGGGATCGCGTACGGGCTCTCGTCGGTGCAGACGAGGGTGACGTGCGCGGGCGGCGGGGTCGTGGGCGGCGGCGTCTGGACGGCGGAGGGGCTCGTGGCGTCCGGAGCCGGCTCCGGGGTCTCCGTCTCCTCGTCCGCTGGCGGGGTGCTGATCTGGCCGGTGGACGGCGTGGTCGGAACGGCGGTGAGGGAGGCGTCCTCCTGGCCGGTCAGGTAGATCGCCAGGGCGGCGCCCCCGGCCACCAGGACCGCCGCCAACAGGGCCGACAGGACGGCGATGCCGGGCCGGAACGCCGTCCGCCGGGGAACGGCCATCAGGGGAGCCGGGCGGTAGGGCGGCGGGACCGGTGCGAACGGCCGCTCCGATCCGTCCCATCGGGCCGGGACGTGGGCGTACCGCTCGGTCGTCGCGGCGTCGGCGCCCGCGCGCTGCTCGCCCGCCGCGAGGAGCGCGGTCGGCGGCACGCCGGGCTCGGGGGGCACGGGGACCGCGGCCGGCCCGCCCAGCAGCCGCATGAGCAGGTCCTCCGCCGTCGGACGCTGCGCGGGCTCCTTGCCGCGGGGGT
>NZ_BAAAUV010000044.1:0-37158 GCF_039534125.1 Actinocorallia longicatena
GGCGGGGTGGGGGCCGGGAGGGGGGTTTCGTCGTCGGAGAGGGGGTGGGCGGTGGGGAGGGTCATGATGCCGGGGTTGGCGTCCACGAGGTGGACGGTGTTGGCGTGGGTGAAGACCATGGCCGTCGGGGGGAGGTCCTGGAGCTGGCGGCGTTCGGGGCGGAGTTCGCGGGAGCGGCCGGGGCCGTCGGGCGGGGTGAGGGTGCGGGGCCAGGTGCCGGTGGCGATGGCGTCGGCCAGGGCGCGTGGGGGCGGGGAGGGGCGGATCACCGGTTCGGTGAGGGCGTGTCCGCCGGAGCTGCGGCGGGCGTAGGCGACGGTGCTGGAGTAGGGGTCGGTCGGGTCGGCGGGGGTGGCGGTCTCGGTGAGTTCCGACAGCAGGAGGTGGGACTCGGTGCCGAGGTAGCCGGCGGCGGCCGCGGCGTCGTCGGCGTTGCCGAGGCGCATGAAGCCGACGGCCGAGTTGCCGCGGCCCAGCCGCTCCCTGACGTGCGGAGCGATCGTGCGGTACATGAGGACCAGGCCCGTGCCGGTCGTCTCGCAGGCGTCGGAGAGACGGTCGAGGACGTCGCCGCGCAGCTTCTCCGCGCCGCACAGGAAGACCGTGTGGCTCCACGGCGTCGAGGTCGGGGCCTGGCGGATCATGTGGGTGAGCGTGGTCGTCACGTAGGTCGCCAGCACCCGGTTGGTCGACACCCCCGACCTGCGGTCCAGCGACAGGACGCGGAGCTGGGCGGGCGGCAGCGCCACCGGGTCGGAGCCGAGGTCGGTGAGCGTCCGGAGCTGCGACTCCAGGGTCCAGGCGCGTTCGAGGACGACCCGGTCGGCGGCGGTGCGGCCGAAGAGATGGGAGATCGCGTCGAGCTGGGCGTCGGTGAGCAGGCCCGCGCGCAGGTCGTCACGCGGGTCGCCGACCTCGGCCAGGGCCCGCAGCGCGGCGGTGATCTGGGCGACGGACGGCGTGCCGCCGAGCACCCGGATGACGCGCTCGAGGATCGAGTTGTCGATCGAGGCGTCCCGGACGGTCGACTCGGGCTCGGTCGCGTTCACCGTCTGCGACAGGACGTCGGCGAGCGCGTCGGGCGTCAGCCTCGCCCCGAGATCGAGCCGCTTGAGGTCGGAGGGCAGCACCCAGACGAGCGGATCCTCACGCGACAGGTCGATGAGCTCCTGGGCGACCGCGCCCTCCGACAGGTCGACGACCGTCACCTGCGATCCCGCCGTCAGCCGCGCCGCCCCCATCAGGGTGACGGCCGCCGACCAGCCCGACAGCGTGCCGCCCGCGACGTCGACCCGGTCGACGCCCGACGGGACGGGCACCGGATGCCACTCGTGCTGGTTCTCGAACGCCGTCCGCTTGTCCTCCCAGCGGCTGCGGGCCAGGGCGTAACTGTCCTCGGCCTCGGCCCTGCGCTGTTCGAGCCGGACCTGCTCGCGGTCGCGGCGGGCCTTCTCCGCCCGCTTCCTGATCCGCATCGCCTGCTCGCCCTGCCAGATCGACCAGCCGGTGATCCCGCCGATGACACCGCAGGCGAGCAGCCCGACCCCGGCGAACGGCCAGGGCAGCAGCGCCCAGAGCCCGAGAAGGACGAATCCGACGGCCGCCAGGGCCGCCCCCGCCATGGTCCACTTCAGTGGGCGGTTGAGGAGCGTCTCCCCCTCGTACCGCTCGGCCTCCTCCTGCCAGGTGGCGGGAACGGCCAGCGGCGCCTGGGGACGGCGCGGCTCGGGTCCTGGATCGGGATGCGCCTGGTCGTAGCGCCAACCGACATAGACACGGTTCATCTTCTACCGTGTCACCCGGCTCGTCACGACCACTGGGCCCCTCTGTTCCTTCCGGTGGAGAGGGCCGCGCGGGCCCTACAGGGACAGAGTAAGAAGCCTGCCGCTTCGCCGTCCCGAGTTCAACGGAACAGCCGGACAGCCTTCCGGCCAAGTATGGCAATACGCGCAAACCGGCCCAACAACCCCGATTGCGTGTCGCGATCCTGGCCGGATCCGGTCAGCCATCATCGGGCGTGTCGTCCGGTTCATCCGGGGATGCCGTGCCGTCGGGCCGGACGAGGCGGAGAGGTCCGGCGGGTCACCACTGGAGCAGGCCGGCGAACTCCGCTCCGAGGTGGGCGGCGGACTTCTGCACGATCCCGCTGGGGTCGCGCTTCTTGCCGTCGGGCCGGTGCGCCATCGCGAAGATGACGAAGTTGCTGAAGCTGTAGACCCTGTTCCAGGTCCCGACCTTCTTGCCCTTGATCGACGGAACGCCGGATTCCCGCCCGGGGTTCAGCAGGTAGGGATAGACGTCGGCGCCCTTGACCGCGGCGACGTCCTTCGCCGACCGCAACGGCATCACGACGATGGTGATGACGGCCGACTTCTTGGCGTTGACGTACACCCCCGCCCGGAACGGGCCGATGCACGGATGCTTGGCCAGCACCTTCAGGAAGGCGGCGGGCGCCTGCTTCCTGCACGTCCCGGCCGTGGCCCCCGCCCGGAAGAACGTGTCCTCGTAGAACGTGCTGATCGAGGGATCCTTGAAGATGTTCGGCACGGTCGCCCTGACCGGCCGTGCCGTCTGCGGCCGGGTCTTGGGCGTGGCCGTCGCGGGCGGCTGGGAGGCGGTCGGGCCCGTGGCCGCGGTGCCCGGCCGCGCGTCCTTCTCCGAGGCGCGCATGACCTTGACCCCGACGGCCCCCACCGCGGACGCCACGAGCAGCACCGCGGCGACGAGGCCGACGACCGCCGACGACGAGGTCCGCTTCGGCGGCGGGCCGTAGGCGCCGGGCTGCCCGAACGGCGGCGCCGGATGCTGCGGGCCCGCGTACTGCGGGGCGGGTTGCGGCGGGGCGGGCTGCGGCGGGGCGCCGGCGTACATCGGGGCCGCGGGCATCTGCGCGTACTGCGGGAGCGGCGGCGCCTGCTGCGGCTGACCGGGGAACGGTGCGGCCGCACCGGGCTGGACGATCGGGGTCCCCAGCAGGGTGCCCTCGTCCTCGCTGCCGGCGCCCGGCCCGAAATGGGGCTGCTCGGGCTGTTGCGACTGAGGCGTCCAATTGGCCATAACGTGGCACCTTATTACTCAGACCGTCCGATGCGGCCGGAAATCCCACAAGTGCGGTCGAGAACACGCGGGAAAGCCGGAGCCCCCGCGTCCGTGCAGGACGCGGGGGCTCCGGAGGTGTCGGTGTCACACGACGACGAACCTTGTTAGATCGCGACCGCGAGGCCGGAGATCTCTCCCGTACGGGCGGCGATCTGGTTGTCGACGCTCACGCCACCGGGGGCGAGAACGCGGACGGTCCAGTCACCGTCGGCGGCGAAGAAGCGGAAGATGCCCTCTTCGCTGGTGACGACCTCGGCGGTGAATTCACCGGTCGAGTCGAGGAGTCGGGCGTAGGCCCCCGAGACCGGGTTCCCATCGCGGCTGACGGTGCCCTGGATGACGGCCTCGTTGTTGAGGTCGACGGTCGCGGGCAGGTGCGCGGTCTGCGCCGGCGCTGCGCATCCCTGAGTCATGGTGAGCTCCCTTGAAACTAGGTGTGTGCGGCGGGATTACTTGGCGGGGCCGAGCTCGACCGGCACGCCCACGAGCGAGCCGTACTCGGTCCAGGAACCGTCGTAGTTCTTGACGTTCGGCAGGTCGAGCAGCTCGTGCAGCGCGAACCAGGTGTGCGAGGAGCGCTCGCCGATGCGGCAGTAGGCGATGGTGTCCTTGGCCAGGTCGACGCCGGCCTCGGTGTAGAGCTCACGCAGCTCGTCGTCGGACTTGAAGGTTCCGTCGTCGTTCGCGGCCTTGGACCACGGGATGCTGCGGGCGGTCGGCACGTGGCCGGCGCGCTGCGCCTGCTCCTGCGGCAGGTGGGCCGGCGCGAGCAGCTTGCCGCTGAACTCGTCGGGGCTGCGGACGTCGATCAGGTTCTCCTTGCCGATGGCCTCGACGACCTCGTCGCGGAAGGCGCGGATCGACAGGTCCTGCGGCTGGGCGGAGTAGGAGGTGGCCGGACGCGCGGGGACGTCGGTCACCAGCTCGCGGGAGTCGAGCTCCCACTTCTTGCGGCCGCCGTCGAGGAGCTTGACGTTGGAGTGGCCGTAGAGCTTGAAGTACCAGTAGGCGTAGGCCGCGAACCAGTTGTTGTTGCCGCCGTAGAGGATCACCAGGTCGTCGTTGGCGATGCCCTTGCCGGACAGGAGCTGCTCGAAGCCGACCTGGTCGACGAAGTCGCGGCGGACCGGGTCCTGGAGCTCGGACTTCCAGTCGATCTTGACAGCGCCGCGGATGTGGCCCTTGTCGTAGGCGGACACGTCTTCGTCGACCTCGACGAGAACCAGGCCGGGGGCGTCAAGGTTGGCCTCGACCCAGGCTGCGTCGACCAGGACGTCGTTGCGGCTCATGCGTGAACCTCTTTCTTCTTCGGACTGACACGCTTGATGATCAGAAACATTTCGCAGCCGAGGCAGAACCCGAACACGGCGTTCAGGAAGGCCGCCCCCAGCGCGAAGGCGGTGGCTGTGATCCCCAGCCACTCGATTCCCAGGCTGTATCCGGCCACGCCCACCAGCGCGAACCCGAGACCGACGCCCTGCGCGAAACGCGGCGGGGCTTCGTCTTCGAGTTCTCCTGGAGGGCTCAAGCGCGGTCGCACGAAGCGGCTGTAGATCAGCCCGTACGGATGGTGACGCAGTCCGAAGAAGACTCCGATAGCGAACACCACGGCCTGAGCGGCGAGCACCGGCCACGATCCCGTTGCGAGAACCACCAGCAGGACGATCGTCGCGAGAGCAGCGGAAAATCGCTGACCTCTTGGGTCGATTTTCATGCGGAGTGACTCCCGATCAGGAGTGGAAGTGCGAGCCTGGCAGGGTGCAGAGGCGGTGAATTCAACCCACCCTGCAACAGCGGCGAATAAATGCAGCGGCTGTTCTCAGGCCATGCGACAGAGCGCGGTCGAAACGCGGCAGTAATCGACTGCCCGTCGTTTCGTCAGCTTCTGCTCGGTCAAGTAGCGCACGGACACGATGTTACGGGGGTTCTTCCCGAATGTCACCTCCCGTCTCGCCCATCGAGACAGTGACTCCTGTCATACCCGCAGGTCACGAGGGTATGGACCGTCCCAAAACCGCTATGACATCGGCTTTCCGGGGTTGACCGGCCGCCCTCTGGACGATCTTTCCCGCTCGGTCAAGTACCAGCACAGTGGGGGTTTTGAGGATGTTGAGGTCCCGGACGAGGTCCAGCCGGGACTCGGCGTCGATCTCCACATGGGACACCCCGGGGATCATTTCGGCCACCTCGCCCAGAATGCGTTTGGTGGCCCGGCACGGCGCGCAGAAGGCGCTGGAGAACTGGACGAGAGTGGCCCTCTCTCCAAGATCGAAATCCCAGGCGCGTTCCACTGTCCTCCGCTGCTCCTTCAGCCGGCCCGTCCTGCGCCGCCAGACGAGCCCGAAGGCCGTCGAAGCCAGCAGGACGCCCAGCGCCACGATGATTCCCGTCATGAGGAGGTCAACGCTACGCGGCGCCCGTCGCTTCCCTGCCACGCGGCGCCCGCCGCCTCCCGGCGGGTCAGCTGACCGGGATCGGCTCGTTCAGCGGCACGTTGTCGGCCTCGCCGGTGACCCGCAGGCCCGCGTCGGTCGGCTCGACCTTGGTGATCCGCGACCCCATCGGCAGGCCCGTGACGGGGATGAGGGTCCTCAACTGCTCCTGGACCAGCCCGATCGGCACCTGGACGAGCCCGCCGACCACGTCGACGGACTGCGGGGTCACCAGGATCCCCTCCTTGGTCGGGCGGATCGAGACGACCACGCCGACCGGGGTGGACAGGCCCATGAAGGCATAGGTCCCGTCAAGCCTGACGGCATTACCGCTGCGCGACACCTTCGTCACCCCGCGGGAGGCCACCTGCTGCTGGATGTAGCCGTAGGGGATGACCGCGGAGGCGGTCGCCTCGCGCGCCCTCAGGTTGCCCTTCTCCCCGCTGACGAGATCGCCGAGCGGGGCGTTCAGGCCGGTCAGCCTGATCCGCACGTCCTGCACCGTCACGCCCTGCTGGGTGTAGTCGCCGATCGCCACATCGATCCGCTCGTACTTCCCGCTGACGGCCTGGGTCAGGAACGGGAACCCGCCGATCTCCACCGACGGCTCCTTGGGCAGCGCGTACTGCGCCGCGACCTGCTTGGCGATCTCCGACTCGGCGCGCGCCTTCACGAACCGATCCGAACCGACCAGCCCGACGACGACCAGGACCAGCAGTACGAGCAGAAACTTGCGCATGACCCCCCACCCTTCCAGATATTGAGACGAAGGGGATCCCTACCCGGTTCGCGGGTGTGATGTCAGCCACCGGCGAAGGGCGGCAGCACCTCCAGCACTCCGTTCTCGGTCAGTTGCACAGAGTCATGGGGCCTGTTGCCCACCTGGCGCCCGTCGAGCAGGAACGAGCTGCGGACGAGGACCCGCCCGAACTCGGAATCCCTTGCCCGGCAGGCGTTCTGCAGCGCTTCGGCGAGCGTCGCCGCCGCGTAGGGTTCTTCCGCGACGCCCGCCGCGGCTCGGGCCGCGGCCCAGTACCGGATCACACCATTGGCCATCGTCCAAGGATCTCATTCATGTATCGCCCGTAATGAAACAGGTCGACGGCCATTGCCCCTTTGTGGCACTCGTATAAGCTTCAAGCGAAGGATCCGGGCAGCGAGGCCCCCGGGTCCTTGACGTCTTTTTGGGGTCTTAACAGCCCTGGAGGCAGGAGAGGGAGGCGGCCGTTGAGCAGCTTGCTGTTGCTCACCAACGCACTGGAACCATCTGATGAGGTTCTGCCGGCGTTGGGTTTGCTCTTGCACTCGATCCGCGTCGCTCCGGCGGAGGCATCCGCGCTGATCGACGCGCCACCCGCCGACGTGATCATCGTCGACGCGCGCCGCGACCTGGTTCAGGCGAAAAGCCTGTGCAGGCTGCTGCGCACCACCGGACTGGACTGCCCGCTGCTGGCGATCGTCACCGAGGGCGGTCTCGCCGCTCTCACCCCCGAGTGGGGCCTGGACGACGTCCTGCTGCAGGCATCGGGCCCGGCGGAAGTGGAAGCCCGGCTGCGGCTGGCGATCGGCCGTAGTTCGGCCGGTGAGCCGGACGACCAGCCCGGGGAGATCCGCAGCGGGGATCTGACCATCGACGAGGCCACGTACACGGCGCGCCTGCGCGGCCGGGTACTCGACCTCACCTTCAAGGAGTTCGAGCTCCTCAAGTACCTGGCGCAGCACCCGGGACGGGTCTTCACCCGCGCCCAGCTGCTCCAGGAGGTCTGGGGCTACGACTACTTCGGCGGCACCCGGACGGTCGACGTCCATGTGCGGCGCCTGCGCGCCAAGCTGGGCGCGGAGTACGAGTCGCTGATCGGCACCGTCCGCAACGTCGGTTACCGATTCGTTCCCGACCACCGCCCCGGCGACCACGAGGAAGTGCTCTCCACCCGTTCCTAGCGCGGAAACGCGCACCTGGAACGTTCTAGCTCCGTCCTCAGCGACGAGGCATGACGCGTCCGGCGTCCGGGCTCCCTCCAGCCCGTCCGGCCGCCGCGTCCCGCTCCGTCGACGAAGAAACCCGCCAGGCCCTGGGCCCGGCGGGTTTCTTCGCTTCCGTCCGGCTCCCGGCGGCGGACCACCGGGAGCGGGAGCGGAGGTCAGCCGAGGGTGATGCGGTCGAGCGCCGGGGGCGAGACCGGGGAGTGCGCGCCGAGGTAGGCGTTGAAGGCGTCCAGGTCGATCGGGCCGCTCCACAGGTCGGTGCCCTGGAGGAAGACGGAGAAGCCGTCACCCCCGCCGACCAGGAAGTTGTTGGCCGCGACGCGGTAGGAGTCCGTGCCGACGACCGGAACACCGTTGATCTTGATGTCGGAGACCTTCGAGCCGAAGGCGTTGCCGGGGCTGTAGGTGTAGGACAGCGACTTGGACGGCTGGAGCACGGTCGTCTTCGCCGCGGTCCACTGCTGCTCGAGCAGGGCGTCGAGCCGGTCGCCGGTCAGGGTGACCACCTGCATGAGGTTGCTGAACGGCTGCACCGCGAAGGACTCGCCGTAGGTGACGACGCCGTCGGGCGCGTAGACGAGGTCGTTGCGGACGCCGCCCGGGTTCATCAGGGCGATCTGCGCCCCGCCGCCGGTGACGGTGGCCTCGAGCTGGGCGTCGGCGATCACGTCGCCGAGCGTGGTCTCCCCGGTCGGGGCCGCAACCCGGTTGAGGTCCGCGGTGACGTCGCCGACCTTCCTGTTCGCGACGGCCGAGACGCGGTCCTTCCAGAGCTGGACGAACTGCGCGGTCGCGGGGTCCGGCGCGATGGTCCGGGTGACGATCTGGTTGTCGACCGTCTCGGTGGAGCGGTCGACCTGGCCCGTCTTGCGGTCGACCTTGAAGTCGGCCTGGGAGATGACGCGGCCGAACGAGCCGCCCTGGCTGTAGAGCCGGTCGTTGCCCGCCGGGTCCTTCACCTTGCAGACGTAGGCCTGGTGGGAGTGGCCGGACAGGATCAGGTCGATCTCGGGGTCGACCTGGGTGGCGATGTCCGTGCCGTTGCCGCTGGAGCCGTCCGGGTCGTTGGTGGTGGAGCAGGCGTCGGGCGACTTGCCGGTGAGGACGTTGTCGCCCTCGTGCACGAGCAGCACCTGGGCCTTGACGTTGAGCAGGTCGAGCAGGCGCGAGCCGAACTCGGCCGACTTCACGACGGAGCCGAACTTGAGCTCCTGGATGCCGGAGGCGGTCACGATCGTCGGGGTGGTCTCGGTGACCGCGCCGATGAAGCCGATCTTGACCCCGTTGATCTCGCGGACGGCGATCGGCGGCAGGGCCGGGATGCCGTAGTCGCGCAGGGCCTTGCGGAGCTTGCCGGGAGCGACGTCCTGGAGGATCTCGTAGCCGGGCAGGTCGGGGAGCTCGGTGGCGTCCTTGAGCAGGACGTTGGCGCCCAGGTAGGTGAACTTGGTGCCCTGCCACGGACCGGCGGGGGTGTCCCCGTCGACCGGGTGCGAGCCGCCCTTGATGAGGCGCTTGAGCTCGCTGTAACCCTCGTCGAACTCGTGGTTGCCCACGGCCGACGCGGTGATCCCCAGGTCGCCCAGGAACTCCAGCGAGGGCTCGTCGTGGTAGGCGGCCGACACCAGCGGCGACGCGCCGATCAGGTCGCCCTGGGCGACCTTGAGGGTGTTCTCGTTGGTGAGCTGCTTCATCCAGGCCGCCGCGTAGACCGCGCCGCCGGCGTCGACCGTGGCGCCGTTCTCGTCGATCATGCGGCCGGAGGACCCGGTCGGGGGCTCGAGGTTTCCGTGGAAGTCGTTGAGCGCCAGCAGGCGGACGGGGACGAGGCGTTCGCCGCCCGCGTTGGCCTGGCCGGTCATCGAGAGCGTCGCGGCGACCGCGAGGCCCGCCGCGGCCAGCACCCGCAGGCGCGTCATACGTATGAGCATTGAGGGGGTCTCTCCCTGGACGGAGTGATGGGGACTATGCCGGACGATAGAGAAGGAACAGCGCCGAGTCACTTGTACGTACATCCCATAATCGGCGTCTTCATCCTTGGCCACCTTGTGATGTCATACCAGTGAACAGCGGCATAAGCTGGCGATCTATGACCGCCGTTTCAACTTTGTCCGCGGAGCAGACCGCATCCGTCCTCTCCCTGGCCCAGCGGGCCGAGGAGCACGACGGCACGCCCGCCCTGTCCGAGCAGACCCTGCTGGCAGTCCGGCACGGCGGCGGCCACCACATCCTTCACCACCAGGACGTCCCGGGCGGCGACCGGGTCCTCGCGGGCTACGGCTTCCGCGACGACTCCGGCTCGGCCGAGCTGGTCGTGGACCCCTCCGCCCGCAGGCAGGGCCATGGGCGCGCCCTGGTGGCCCTCCTGGGCGACGACGCCCGCATCTGGGCCCACGGGGACCTCCCGGAGGCCGCGGCCCTCGCCGCCGCCCTGGGGCTCTCGCGCGTACGGGCGCTCTTCCAGCTCCGCCGGCCCCTGTCCACGCCGCTGCCCGTCCTCCGAATCCACGCGGGTTTCGCCCTGCGGACCTTCGAACCGACGGACGCCGAAGCCTGGCTGCGCCTCAACACCGTGGCCTTCGCCGACCACCCCGAACAGGGGCAGTGGACCCTCGACGACCTGAACCACCGGCTGTCCGAGCCCTGGTTCGATCCCCAGGGCTTCTTCCTGGCCACCAAGGGCGACCGGCTGGTCGGCTTCCACTGGACGAAGATCCACCCCGAGGGGATCGGCGAGGTCTACGTGGTCGGCGTCGACCCGTCCATCCAGGGCGTCGGCCTGGGCCGCACGCTCACCCTGGCCGGGCTGCACTACCTCAAGTCGAAGGGCCTGACCGCGGTCCTGCTCTACGTGGACGAGTCCAACACCGGCGCCGTCCGGCTCTACGACTCGCTCGGCTTCACCCGCCACCACACCGACGTCATGTACGCCAAGGGGTAGACGCGGGCAGTTCGAACCAGGTGCAGAGGGCGTCGGAGCCTATGGGGTCCCAGCCCGAGCGCTCGGTCAGGTCCTGGATGAGCTCGAGGCCGCGGCCGCCGAGGCTGGTGGTGTCGGAGCGGCGGGGGGTCGGGACGGTCGCGGCGCCGTCGTCGACGACCTCGACCCGCAGGACGTCGCCGCCCAGGTCGATCAGGGACAGGGTGACCATCCCGCCGCTCCCCGATCGGGAGTGGACCACGCTGTTGGTCACCGCCTCGCTGACGAGCAGGACCACGGTGTCGGCCGTCTCGCCCTCGGAGAGCAGGCGTCCGGCGAACCTGCGGGTCTCGCCGACGTTCTCCGCGGTTCCCGGCAGGGTCACCGAGCCGAGCAGTCTTCCGGTCGTCATCGCTTCCACCGCCTCAACAGTCAGATCGGACACTCCGACCTAGACCCTGTGCCCCTCCCGGGCCGGGGCACACGCCCTGCGGGGTGACGGCTCAGTCACGCGGCACACCCGGGGTGCAGTGCGCGGCGCCCGTCGCGCAGAAGAACTCCGAGCCGTAGGTGAGGGTGCCGAGGGTCCCGCCGGGGTTGCGGAAGGGCGGGCCCACGGGGCTTCCGTCGGCGCGGACCGTCATCTGCTCGGCCTTCCCGTCGACGGTCAGGTCGAGGACGAGCTCCCAGTCGACGTCGTCGCCGCCGTTGTAGGCGAAGATCTCGAAGGCCAGGGACTCGTCCCGCTCCAGGTCCACGGATCTGACGTCGAAGTAGGGCCGCTGCGGCCGGCCTCCCTGGTCGATGGCGTGCAGCCGCAGGTCCTTCGTGTCGAGGGTGATCGCGCCGCCCTCGACCTCGGAGGCCCCGGCGCTCGGCAGGACCAGGAGCGTGCCGCGGGGCGGGGGGCGGCGGTCCAGGATCCGCCCGGAGATCTGGTCGATCCGGACGCGGCCCGTGCGGTGGCCGGTGAGCGTCAGCTTGAAGCGGGTCTGGCTGAGCCCGCAGCGCTCGTCGATGCAGGCGCCCTCGGTGCGGATCCCGCCGTGGTCGGCGGCGAAGGCGGCGATCTCGGGATCCGTGGTGGGGAGCCTGAGCAGCTCGGTCACGGCCGAGGGCCGGAGCCGCTCGTCCCAGACCCAGATCATGTAGGCGTCGTTGGACCAGGTGTCGGCGAGCTTGACCCGCAGCGGAGCCTCGACCGCCAGCGCCTGCTCCTTCGCCTTCTCCCTGCGGTCCTGCTCGGCGGGGGCCAGGTAGTAGTTCGCGGCGAGCGTCCCCCCGGCGATGAGCAGCGGGACCAGGAGCGTCGCGACCATGTAGGCGACGACCTTCCACCAGTCCACCGGGCGGCGCGGCGGCCGCCGGCCCTGCCAGGGCGCCTGCGGCGGCGGACCCTGCCAGGCGGGCGGATATCCGGGCCCCTGCGGCGGCGGAGGGCCCTGCCGCGGCGGGACGCCCTGCGGGGGTGGCGCGGGACGGCGGTGGACGGGACCATGGGGGTCACCCGGGCCGGGAGGCGGGAAGGCCATGGATCCATGGTCCGCGATCGGGGATTCTCGCGCCGCGCATCTCGGTGGCCGGGTCCGAGCCGTTACCAGACGGGCCGGGCGCCCGGGCCGTCCGCGGGCCTCCCGGGGCCGGAAAGCCCTTGTCCGTAAGGGCTGCGGCGCGGACGTGAGCTTGTTCACCTTCCGGCAATGCCAAATCGAGACATTCTTCCCAGACCAGACCGGCCCTGTTCACAGTGCGTTCACCTGGACCGGTCCGAGTCGTTCACCTGGGCTTCCTAACTTCTGAGTCGACGGTGACCCCATCACCCTGATCAGCCACGGGGACACCGCACCTAACCAGGAGGAATTCCCCGTGAAGAACGGCATCCGGCTCTCCGCGCTGGGCGGCGTCGTGCTCGCCAGCGCCCTCGCCCTCTCCGCGTGCGGCTCGGACGACAACGGTGGCACCACGGCCGCTCCGGCCGGCGGCGACGCGAACTGCGTCAAGGCCACTGTGAACGCCGCCGGCTCGTCCGCCCAGAAGAACGCCGTCGAGGCGTGGACGAACGGGTACAGCGCCACCTGCGACGGGGCGGTCCTGAACTACAACCCGGCCGGTTCCGGCGCGGGCATCCAGGCCTTCACCCAGAAGCAGGCGGCCTTCGCGGGCTCCGACTCGGCCCTGAAGCCCGAAGAGGTCGACCCGGCCAAGGCCCGCTGCGGCGGCAACACCCCGCTGAACCTGCCGATGGTCGTCGGCCCGGTCGGCGTGGTCTACAACGTGAAGGGCGTCTCGGACCTCCAGCTGTCCCCGAAGACCCTCGCGCTGATCTTCACCGGCAAGGTGAAGACCTGGAACGCCCCGGAGATCGCCGCCGAGAACAAGGGCGCGACCCTCCCCTCGACCGCGATCAAGCCGGTCTACCGCTCCGACGAGTCGGGCACCACCGACAACTTCACCAAGTACCTGGGCGTCACCGCCAAGGACCAGTGGAGCTACGAGCACGCCAAGGTGTGGCCGTCGGCCATCGCCGGCGCGGGCCAGGGTGCCGCCAAGTCCGACGGCGTGAGCACGGTCGTCAAGCAGACCGACGGCTCGATCTCCTACGTGGAGCTCTCCTACGTCACCAACAACCAGCTCTCGGCCGTCAAGGTCCAGAACGGCAACGGCGAGTACGTCGCCGTCTCCCCCGAGGCCGCCAGCAAGACCATCGAGGGCGCGGCCGTCAAGGGCACCGGCAACGACCTGGCGCTCGACATCGACTACGCCACCAAGACCCCGGGTGCCTACCCGATCGTCCTGGTGACCTACGAGATCGCCTGCGAGAAGGGCCTCGAGGGCGACCAGGCCAAGTTCGTCAAGTCCTTCCTCACCTACACCGCGAGCGACGCCGGCCAGGCCGAGCTCGTCAAGATCGGCTACGCCCCGATCCCGGCCAGCCTGATCACCAAGGTCCGCGCCTCCGTCGCCGCCCTCTCCTAGTCCGAGCAGAGCGCTGAACCGCAGGCACGACCGCAGCCCCGCCACCCGATCGGGTGGCGGGGCCGCACCCGCTTCCGAACATGAAGTAAAGAACCCTGAAGGAGGGGTTGGGGTGACCAGCTTCGACGAGGTGAACACCGCCGCCACGACGGTACGGGCACCGCGCAAGCCGACGAGCACCGGACGCAACGGCGACCGGCTGTTCTACGGAGCCTCACTGGGCTCGGGCGTGTTCGTCCTCGTCATCATGGCGGCCATCGCGGTCTTCCTGGTGTGGAAGGCGATCCCCGCGCTGCAGGCGAACGAGGCGAACTTCCTGACGTCCGAGGAATGGGACGCCAACTCGATCCCGGCGCGCTTCGGGATCCTGCAGATGGCCTGGGGCACCGTCGCCGCCTCGACCATCGCGCTGCTGCTGGCGACCCCGATCGCGATCGGCATCGCGCTGTTCACCACCTTCTACGCGCCCAAGCGGCTCGCGGACGGCCTGGGGTACGTCATCGACCTGCTCGCCGCGGTGCCCAGCATCGTCTACGGCCTGTGGGGCCTGATCTTCTTCGTGCCGAAGATGAACACCTTCTCGGTCTGGCTCAACGCCCACCTCGGCTGGTTCCCGATCTTCGGTGGGCCGGAGGCGGAGGTCAGCGGACGCTCGCTGTTCACCGCCGGGGTCGTCCTGGCCATCATGATCCTGCCGATCATCTCCTCGATCTCCCGTGAGGTCTTCCAGCAGGTGCCCCGGCCCAACATCGAGGCCGCTCTCGCGCTCGGCGCGACCCGCTGGGAGATGATCCGCATGGCGGTCCTCCCGTTCGGCCGCTCCGGCATGATCTCGGCGATGATGCTCGGCCTCGGCCGCGCGATGGGCGAGACGATCGCCGTCGCGATGGTCCTCGCCTCGGCCCCCGGCATCACCCTCCACCTGCTCAAGACGGGTGGCAGCACCTTCGCCTCGAACATCGCGCTGAAGTTCGGCGAGGCGGGCGACATCGGCCGCGGCGCGCTCATCGCCTCCGGCCTCGTCCTGTTCTTCATCACCATGATCGTCAACATGGCCGCGCGGGCGATCGTCGCGCGTCGCAAGGAGTTCGTGTGAGCGCCCCGTCCCCCGCGCTGCCGCAGATCTCGGCCAGGCGCAAGACCGTCGACCGGATCATGCACGGCCTGATGTACGTGTTCTTCGGGCTCGCGCTGGTCCCCCTGATCTCGCTGATCTGGATGGTCGTCAAGAGCGGCATCTCCCGCCTCGACGGCGACTTCCTGAGCCACTCCTCCAAGGGGGTCGCCGGGTTCCAGCCGGGCGGCGGCGCCTACCACGCCATCGTCGGCACGCTGGAGATCATGCTCCTGACGACGATCATGGCCGTGCCGATCGCCGTCCTGACCGCGGTCTACCTGGTCGAGTACGGCCAGAACAAGCGGCTGGCGCGCATCATCAGCTTCTTCGTCGACGTCATGACCGGCGTTCCGTCGATCATCGCCGGCCTGTTCATCCTGGCCTTCTGGATCCTGGTCCTCGGCAACCAGGCCTCGGGCTTCGCGGGAGCCCTCGCTCTGGCCATCCTGATGATCCCGACGGTCGTCCGGTCCTCGGAGGAGATGCTCAAGCTCGTCCCGAACGAGCTGCGCGAGGCCTCCTACGCGCTGGGCGTCCCCCGGTGGCGGACCATCACCAAGGTCATCCTGCCGACCGCGTTCAGCGGAATGATCACCGGCATCATGCTGGCCGTCGCCCGTGTCATGGGCGAGACGGCCCCGCTGCTGCTGGTCATCGGCACCACCAAGGTCATCAACACCAACCCGTTCAGCGGGTCGATCTCCAGCCTCCCGACCTTCATCTGGGAGCAGTCCGGCGACCCGAACCAGTTCTCGGCCGACCGGGCCTGGGCCGGAGCGCTCACCCTGATCCTCATCATCATGCTGCTCAATCTCGGCGCCCGGCTCGTGGCCCGCCGTACCTCGATCCGTTAAGGAGTTTCCGTCCCATGGCCAAGCGCATCGAGATCTCCGGACTCAACGCCTACTACGGCAACTTCCTCGCGGTCGAGGACGTGTCGATGACGATCGAGCCCCGTTCGGTCACCGCCTTCATCGGCCCCTCCGGCTGCGGGAAGTCCACCTTCCTGCGCACCCTCAACCGCATGCACGAGGTCATCCCCGGCGGGCGCGTCGAGGGCAAGGTCCTCCTGGACGACCAGGACCTCTACGAGGACAGGGTCGACCCGGTCGCGGTCCGCCGCGTCGTCGGCATGGTCTTCCAGAAGCCCAACCCGTTCCCGACGATGTCGATCTACGAGAACGTCGCGGCGGGCCTCAGGCTGAACGGCGTCCGCGGCGGCTCCCAGCTCGACGGGATCGTCGAGGAGTCGCTCAAGGGCGCGAACCTGTGGAACGAGGTGAAGGACCGCCTCGGCAAGCCGGGCGCCGGCCTGTCCGGCGGTCAGCAGCAGCGTCTGTGCATCGCCCGGGCCATCGCGGTCCAGCCCCAGGTCCTGCTCATGGACGAGCCCTGCTCGGCCCTGGACCCCATCTCCACCCTCGCGATCGAGGACCTGATCGCCCAGCTCAAGAGCCAGTTCACGATCGTCATCGTGACCCACAACATGCAGCAGGCCGCCCGCGTCTCCGACCGCACGGCCTTCTTCAACATCGCGGGCACCGGCAAGCCGGGCAAGCTCATCGAGCTCGACGAAACCTCCAAGATCTTCACCAACCCCGGAGAGAAGGCGACGGAGGACTACATCACCGGCCGTTTCGGGTGATGTCCAGCACGTGATCGGGGCCTGCCGGAAGGCGGGCCCCGCCGCTTTTCCAAGGTCAACAGGTGGCCATGGCGCGCGAAAACGTCCGTGTCAGGGGTGTGCGGAAGTTGATCACCGGCAACCATCTCCGGAGAGGGGTTGGTGGCCGGGCGGAAAAACCTCGGTGAAAGTTCGTCATACCGGGCATGACCGCCTACGATCGCCTGCGGACAGTTCCCGCACTAGGAGAAGAACGTGCGCTTGCGTCTCACACCGCGTGAAGACGGCTTCTACGGCCTTTTCGCCGATTCGGCGAACAACCTGGTCACCGGAGCCCGCCTGCTCGTGGAGCTCATCAGCGAAGGCGCTGACAGAGAGGCCATCGCGGAGAAGATGCGCGCCTGCGAACACGCGGGCGACGAATGCACTCATGCGATCATGCACCGGCTCAACGAGAGCTTCATCACTCCGTTCGACCGGGAGGACATCTACGATCTGGCGTCCCAGCTCGACGACGTCATGGACTACATGGAGGAAGCGGCCGACCTGGTCGTCCTCTACAAGATCCAACGCCTTCCCAAGGACGTCCTCCGTCAGGTCGAGGTCCTCGAGCGCGCGGCGGAGCTGACCGCTGAGGCCATGCCCCGGCTGAAGACCCTGCGGGAACTGAACGCCTTCTGGATCGAGATCAACCGTCTCGAGAACCAGGCCGACCAGATCTACCGCAAGCTGCTCGCCCACCTGTTCAGCGGCGAGTACGAGCCCCTTGAGGTCATGAAGCTCAAGGAGGTCATCGACCGTCTCGAGGACGCGGCCGACGCGTTCGAGCACGTGGCGAACACCGTCGAGACCATCGCGGTCAAGGAATCATGACCACGGAGGGACCCGTCACCGACGAGGTCGAGGGCGTCAAGACCCTGACGCCGCCGCCCTCGCCCAGGCCGGAGGCCAAGCAGAGCCGCCGGACGCTCCATGTGACCCTCGCCGGCGCGGCCGTCTCGGTCGTGGCGGGGGTGATCGCCATCCTGTGGCTCGGCCCGTCGGCCGAGAGCATCTGGCTGGTGCTGGTGGTCGCGGTCGCGCTCGGGTTCAACTACACCAACGGCTTCCACGACGCGGCCAACGCGATCGCGACGTCGGTGTCCACCCGGGCGCTGACGCCGCGTGCCGCGCTGCTGATGGCGGCCGTGATGAACCTGCTCGGCTCGTTCGTGGGCGTCGGGGTGGCCAAGACGATCGCCGACATCCTGCCCGACCTGTCGGGCGTGAGCGGGCTCGCGGTGGTCTTCGCCGCGCTGGCCGGGGCGATCATCTGGAACCTGATCACCTGGTGGTTCGGGCTGCCGTCGTCGTCCTCGCACGCCCTGATCGGCGGCCTGGTCGGCGCGGGCATCGCGGCGGCCACGACGATCGGCTGGGACAAGGTCGTCGACAAGGTCATCATCCCGATGATCCTCTCGCCGATCGCCGGTTTCCTGCTCGGCTACCTGTTCATGGTCGCCATCCTGTGGACCTTCCGCCGGGCGCGTCCCAGCAAGGTCGGCAGGGGCTTCCGCATCGCCCAGTCGCTGTCCGCGGCGGCCATGGCCTTCGGGCACGGCCTCCAGGACGCGCAGAAGACCATGGGCGTGATCGTCCTGGCGCTGGTGGCCACCGGCTACCAGACCGACACCGGGCACGTCCCGCTCTGGGTGATCCTCGTCAGCGCGTTCGTGCTGTCGATGGGCACCTACGCGGGCGGCTGGCGGATCATGCGGACGCTCGGCCGCAAGGTCATCGAGCTCGACCCGCCGAAGGGGTTCGCGGCCGAGGCCACCGCCTCGTCCATCCTCTACGTCGCGGCGATCGGGTTCCACGCACCGATCTCCACCACCCACGTGATCTCCTCGGCGATCATGGGCGTCGGCTCCACGCAGCGCCTCTCGGCGGTGCGCTGGGGCATGGCCGGCAACATCCTCATCGCCTGGATCCTGACGCTTCCGGCGGCCGGAGCCATGGCGGCGATCGTGTTCGGGCTGCTGAAGCTGTTCGGGGTCGACTAGATCAGCATTCGCGGGCTCCTGAGGGGCCGCGGACACGGAAGAGCCGCCCGGACCGTCGTCCGGGCGGCTCTTCCGTCGTCTTACGCGTTCGGTTCCGGGCGAACTCCGAGCACGATGTCGATCTCGGCAGCGGTGAGCTGCCTCTCAGCGGTGGCGACCGCGCCGAGCAGTTCCGAGTAGAGCTCGATCTCTCCGAGCGCCACG
This sequence comes from Actinocorallia longicatena, assembly GCF_039534125.1. NCBI lineage: Bacteria > Bacillati > Actinomycetota > Actinomycetes > Streptosporangiales > Thermomonosporaceae > Actinocorallia > Actinocorallia longicatena. Next base: position 18,401 of record NZ_BAAAUV010000044.1, read on the forward strand.
TCGTCGTGCAAGCGCCGGTCGAGTTCGGTCAAGCGCATCGCGTTCCACCTCCGTTCCCATGGTCCCCACACCCACGGCCAAGGTTACGACGCCGCCCGCCCGGATCCCATGACCCAAGCGGGCCATTCGGTGGCTACTCCTCCGCGCGCCTGGTCTGGTGGAGTTCGCCCAGAATGATCTCGAGGTTGCTCTCCGGAAGATCCCGGACCGTCAGCCTCGCCACGGTCAGCGCGTCGGCGCCGGGCGCGCCGGCGAGCCTGCGGGCCTGGCGGACCACCGTCTCTTCGAACCATTCGCGGATGGTCCTGCCGTAGGCGAAGCCCTCGCCGTCCCTGGCCCGGGCGATCCTGGCCATCAGCTCGACCCGCAGCTCCTCCTCGACCAGGTAGAGCTTGTTCTCGGCCAGGCCGGTGAACAGCCTGACCAGCTCGCGGTCGCTGGGCGGGACGAACGTGAGCCGCTGGAACGTCGCGGCGACGTCCGGGTTGGCCTGGAGGAACCTCGACAGGTCGGTGCCCGCGATGATCAGCATGTAGGGGTGCTCGCGCATCCCGCGGAACAGCTCGGACACGACGGCCTGCGGCAGCCGGTCGGCGTCCTGGACGAGCAGGATGCCGCCGTCGGCCTGCTGCGCCATGCCCGCGACCTTCAGCTCGGTCTCGAGGGCGTCCCGGCCCTGGAGATGGACCGGACGGCACTGGATCAGATGGCCGGACGGCAGCAGGCCGAGCGCGCCGAAGATCCCGCCGACCAGGCCGGCGACCGTGGTCTTCCCGGTGCCGGACGGGCCCTCGAAGAGCAGGTTGACCGGACCGTCGGCCTCCTCGGCGAGCCGTTCGACATCGGCCTTGACCTCGGGGATGCCGAGCAGGTCGCGGAGCGTCTCGAGGTAGCCCTCGACGTCTCCGGCCGGGCGCAGCGCCGGTTCGATCGACTCGGCGACGCCCGTCAGGTCCTCGGCCCGCACGACCAGGCCGTCGCGGGCGCCCCGGCCCAGTGCGCGCTGGCACGCCCGGTCCAGGTAGGCCTCGACCAGCCGCGCCCCGGACAGGTCGCCGGGGCCGCGCAGGCGTCCCAGATCCTCGCGGGCGACGGCCCAGGCGGCCCCGTCGAGGGAGGCCCTGCGCTCCTGGGCGAGGACGCCGAGGAGCGTCGAGCGCTGCTCGACGTCGCGGAGCTCCGGCAGCCGGAAGACCCGGAAGATCTCCTGCACCTCCGGATGGTCCTGGACGAAGCGCTTGAACGAGCGCGGATCGCAGGTGGCGATCATCGGGGTACCGGCCCTGCCCCGGATCGTCCTGAGGGCCCTGAGGAAGACCTTCGGGTCCGCGGCCTCGAGGATCGCGGCGTCCAGGCGTTCGATGAGGACGGTCTGGCCGCCGGGGTCGAACAGGGTCGCCAGCCGTTCCAGGGCGAGGCCGCGCAGGTCCTCGGCGTCGGACAGCCGGTAGCCGCCGTCGCCGACGATCTGCGCGATCATGCGCGTCAGCCTCCGCTGGCCGGTGTGGACCCCGCCGACCAGCAGCACCGACACGGCCGGGGGGCCCTTCGGAGCGACGGCGGCGCCGCCCTGGTCGAGCATGGTCCGCGGGGCCCCGCCGCTGGAGTCGATCATCGTCGCGTGGGGGTCGGCCCGCCGGCCGCGCGCCTCCGCGGCGGCGGCCTGGAAGGCGGCCGAGTCGAGCGAGGTGGCGTTGGGGTCCACCCGCCCCGCTCCCTGCGCGCCGCCCTGGTCGAGCATGGTCGCGTGGGCGTCGGGGCGCGGGGGCCGCTCCCCGGCCTTCGCGTCCGGCGCGGTGGGCATCGCGCCCCTGGCCTCGGCGAGCGCGGCGTTCAGCGCCCCCTGGTCGAGCAGCGTCGCGTTCTGGTCCACCTGCCCCGCTTTGGCCTCCGCTACGGCCTCCAGCAGCGCCTCGGAGTCCTGGACGGTCGCATGCGGGTCGATCGCCCGCCCGCCGCGGGCCTCCGCGAGCGCCGCCGCGACCTCGCCCTGGTCGAGCATGGTCGCGTGCGCGTCCACGGCCCCCTGCTGCTCCGCTCCCTGAACCTGCTCCACGCCCTGGACCAGGGTCCGGTCGTGCGCACCGGCCTGCGGCTGCGAGCCCTGGACGAGCGTCCGGTCGAGCGGGCCCGCCTGCGGCTGGACGCCCTGGACCTGCTCCACGCCCTGGACCAGGGTCCGGTCGAAGGGGCCCGGCTGGGGAAGCGCGTTCGGCTGGGTGGCGTTCTGGTCGGCGGAGGGGGTGTTCGTCACGATCTGGGTGGCGTTGCCCGCGGTCGCGGAGACGGGGAGGGAGTCGAGGAACTCCGCGGCGTCGTCCTCGGGACCGTAGACGAAGGTGACGCCCGAGCGGACGACCGTCGGGGCGCCGTTCTTCGGGGCCGACGCCGCCGGAGCGGAGGACGGGGCCGACGGGTCCCCGCCGCCGGTGTTCTCGACGGCGGGCGGCGAGTAGTCGAGGAAGTTGCCGACCATCGTCTCGGACATGACCTGGGTGCCGTGGGCCGGGGCGACGCGCGGGCGTTCTCCGGTCGCCTCCCCCGCCGGGCCGGGGACGGGCGGCTGGCGCGGCCCGTCCGGCTGGTCGAAGCCGAGCGGCCCGGTCGAGTGCGGGTCGGGCTCGCCGCCGCCGAGCAGACGCCCGCCGGCGTTCTTGGCCCGGCCGAACACCCGGCCGAAGACCTTCCCCGCCTTCTGGGCGAGCTCGTCGGCCGTGGGCCCGCGCTGGATCGCGGGGCGTCGCGCCCCGTACTCCTCCTCCGGCGCGGCGGGCTGCTGGGCGTCCCGGGCCTGGCCCGCGTCCGGGCCGCCTTGCTGGGCTCCCCACTGCTGACCGGCGGGCTGGCCGCCTTGCTGGGCTCCCCACTGCTGACCGGCGGGCTGTCCCTCCGGCCCCGGCTGGGCGCCCCACGGCTGCTGCACCGGCACCGGCAGCCCGTCGGGGCCGGTCTGGGCGCCCCACGGCTGCCCGGCTGCGACGGGCGGGCCGTCGGAGTCCTGCTGGGCGGCCCAGGGCTGGGCCTCGGGGGCGCCCGGCCAGGGCTGGCTGCCCGCCGGGACGCCGTAGGGCTGGCTCTGTGCGGCGGGCGACTGCGGGTGGGCTCCCCAGGTCAGCGGTGAGGGCAGCGGACGGGCGTCGGGCGCGGGCTGCGAGGGCTGGACGGGCTGCTGCCACGCGGGCGCGGCCGGAACCGGGTTCGGCGCCGCGGGGGCCAGCGGCGTCGTGCCCGTGGCCCGGTCCCCGATCAGCTCGGTGAGCAGCGCGATCGTCGCGGGGAATCCCCGGGGACGCGCGGGGATGCCGCCGCCCAGCCGGCACCAGGCCAGATCGAGGTGGTAGAGCGAGGCGAGCAGCCCGGCGGGATCGCGGGTGGCCCGGCGGAGCTGGTCGGGCAGGTGCGTCTCGGCCGGCCAGAACCGCCGCCGCAGCGGATGCCCCGGCTGGGCGATCATCGCCTGGATCGTGTAGCGGACCTCGGGGTCCAGCCAGGCGATCACCTGGCCGACCACGTCCTGGCGGATCACGGAGAGGTCGGCGGCCAGCAGCGAGGCGGCGATCAGGCGCGGCTCCACGAAGTGGACGTCACCGGGCGCCCCCGCCGACGGCACGAGCGCCTCGGCGAAGTCGTAGAAGGCGTGCCGCAGATGCTCCCCCGCCGACGTCTCCGCCCGCAGCGACGACGCCAGGTTGCCGGGGCAGCGCCCGATCCACGCCGTGACGAGCGCGGCGTCGTTCTGCTGGGCGGCCCGCTCGTCGTTCTTGCCGTCGCCGCCGAGGATCGCGAGAAGGGCGTCGGCGCGGGGCCGGAAGCGCTTCTCCTCGCGCAGGGCCGAGGCCGTCGCCCAGATCGTCCGCAGGATGCCCGAGGCGGCCCCGGAGGCACCGGCCCGGACGCGCTCGCCGTACAGCCCGGCGAGCTGCTCCAGGGTCGGCGGCGTCAGCCAGCGCGGCCCGGCGATCAGCGGCAGCGGGGCGACCCGGTAGGGGTTCCAGAGCGCGAGGAGGGAGTCGTCGAGGGCGGCGTCGAACACGGGGGCGTCCGCGCAGAAGAGCATGACGCCCCAGGTGACGGCCACCGTGACCGGGACGTGCGGCGAGAACTCCTGCACCCACCGGGGCGCCTCGGGGCGCGGGTACTCCGCGGGCGACAGCGCCGCCGCGGCCTCGACGATCGCCCGCGCGGGCCCGGTGAGCCGGGACAGGTCGACGTCCACGAACGGCAGCGCGTCCGCGGCGGTCACCGCCGAGAAGTCGGGCCCGACCGGGACGACGTGCGGCGGCAGCGGCGAGGACGTCGCGGCCGTCCGGGCGGAGCCGCGCACGGCGGTGGCATACGGCGGCGGGCAGAGGTACCACTCGGTGTCGGCGGCGTGCTTGCGGTACCAGCGCGCCCACGCCCCGAAGACCCACTCCGAGCCGTCGGGCAGCGCCAGTACCCGGGCCGCGACGGCCTGCTGCCGTTGCCCGGCCGCCTGCCCCGCCCACGACCGCGCGCCCACCAGCGCCTTGACGTCACGCTCGGCCGTAGCGAACGCATCGCCCTGCTGCCGCGAACCACCCGGTGCCCATGCCATTTCGCCATGCTAATTGGTGCGATCCGCATTGACCCCGCTTGCGCCCTATGACCGTCAGGTCCAGCGGGCTTCGCGGTGCTGCGCGGCCTTCTCGATGTAGGCGGGCGGGGTGTAGGCGAGGGTCAGCTTGTCGTCGTCCCGGAGCTCCCGGACGATCTTCGCGGGCGCCCCGGCGACCAGGACCCCGCCGGGGAACTTCTTGCCGGGCGTGACCAGGGCCCCGGCCGCGACGAGCGTCCCGGCGCCGATCCGCGCCCCGTTCAGCACGATCGCCCCGATCCCGATCAGCGACCCCGTCTCGACATGGGCGCCGTGCACCATCGCCTTGTGCCCGAGCGAGACGCGCTCCTCGAGGATCGCCGGAGAGCCGGGATCGGAGTGCATGCAGCACAGATCCTGGATGTTGCACTCGTCACCGACGACCACGACCTCCTCGTCGGCGCGGAGCACCGTCCCGTACCAGACGTTGACGTCCCGTCCCAAGGTCACCTTGCCGACCACCACCGCGCCGGGTGCGACCCAGGCCGAGGGGTGGATATCCGGTTCATCCGCGCCGAGCGCGCCCACGAGCTTCATAACCCGTATTGTGGCCAACCCGATGTCGAGAGGCCGCGGCGGACCCACCCGTGGACACGATGTGAGGACCCGCCACGGCCCCTCACCTGGAAGGACGCACAGATCAGGCTCCTAGGTTGATTGACAGTGCCGGTATCCACCGGAACACCCGGCTATGGCGGTCACGAATTGACGTGAGAACCGACGTTCCGGTTGCGCGAATAGGTCAGACCAGACCAGAGTCAACCTAGACCTGTACCCAGGGGTCCACCCCAGCCCCCGATCCCACAGAGACGACAGCCCCCGGTCACGGGGCCGACCCCCGACAAAGGCATCATGAGCAACGAAGCAGAGATCCTCCCCAACCTCCTCCGAGACGAGCAGTTCGAGATCGTGATGCGCGGTTACAACCGCCGTCAGGTCGACGAAATGATCATTCGCTATCAGAACCAGGTTCGGGACCTCGAGGCCCGCCTGGCCCGTGCTCTGGACGACGTGGAGCGCACCCGTCGCGAGATGGCCGAGGTCCGCGAGGCGCGCAAGCCCACCGGGGACGACCTCAGCGACCGGCTCCGCCAGATCATCAACCTGGCCGAGGACGAGGCCAAGGAGAAGATCGCCGACGCCGAGCGCAACGGCACCCAGATCCGCACGGACGCCGAGAAGGAGTCCAACCGGATCGTCGACGACGCCCGTGGCCAGGCCGAGCGCGACATCGCCTCCGCCCAGGACAAGGCCGGTCAGGTCCTCAACGCCGCGAAGAACGAGTCGGAGAAGGTCCTCACCTCCGCCAAGCACGAGGCCGAGCAGACCGTCACCTCGGCGCGGCTGGAGGCCGAGCGCACCCTCACCCAGGCCGAGCGCCGGGCGAGCGTCATCAACGAGGACGCGACCGACCGCCTCAACCACCTGACCAAGAACCACAGCTCGGCCCTGCAGCGCCTGACGGAGATCAGCCACACCCTCAGCGCCCTGCTCCGCGCCGAGAACGAGGCCGGCCCCCTCGAGAAGATGATCGAGGACGCCACCAACAAGAAGCCGCTCCGCAAGCACGCGGCCCCGGCTCCCTCCCCGGCCCCCGCTCCGCGCCCGGTCGCCGTCGCGCCCGCGCCGCAGGCCCCCGCGCCCGCGCCGCTCGCTCCCACGGCACCGCTCGCCCCGGCGCCGCTGTCGGTCGGCGGCCCGTCCGAGCCGGTCAAGCCGCTGTCCGCCCCGGTCCCGAGCCCGCTCACCGAGGACGACCCGATCCCCGCCCAGATCCCGTCGCCCCCGAAGCCCGCCGACACGCTCTGACCCGAACGACGAAAAGGGAGGGCCCGCCTGCGCGGGCCCTCCCTTCTTCCGTATGACCGTGATCAGTAGTCGCCTCTGCGCGAGGCCTTGATCTGGGAGCGGTGCTTCTTGCCCTGGATGCGGCGCTCGACCGCGCCCCTGCTGGGCTTGGTGGGACGCCTCTTGCGCGGTGGCTGGGCGATCGCCTCCCGGATGAGGGCCGCGAGCCTGACGCGCGCCGCCTCCCGGTTCCGGAGCTGGGAGCGGTACTCCTCGGCCCGGATCGTGAGAACGCCGTCCACCAGACGGGACGCCAGCCGCTCGAGGGCGCGTTCCCGCTGGGTCTCGCTCAACGCCTCGGTGGCCGCGAGGTCGAACAGCAGCTCGGCCGCCGAGGAGGTCTTGTTGACGTTCTGCCCGCCGGGCCCCGAGCTGCGGGAGAAACGCCAGGACAGCTCGGCCTCGGGAATCTCGACCGAGCCGTTGATCGGAAGCGGGCCGGTCGCGGACATGTCCCCATTATCGCCACGCCCCGCCCCATCCGTCGAAGCCATTTCCTTGACTCCAAGGCCACACGGCTCTCGCAGAAGCCCTGCGCCTGTACGACGAGCCTGGCCTGGGCGCTGAGAGGCTGAGGCACCGTCTTTTCCGGTGGAAAGTGGTACGCGTCACACTCATTCGGATCACTAGTGCACATGCAAGTGCTTACTTACACTGCCTCCCATGAGCGATTCGGGGTTGTTCGAGGACCAGGACGTCATCAGGCGGGTCGGCAGGGAGGGGATCCTGATCGCGGCGGGCGGTGTCGCGTCGATCCTGCAGACGTCGCATCCAGGGGTCGGGCAGGGCGTCCACGACCACTCCTACACGTTCCGGGATCCGGTCAAACGGCTGCGTCACACGATGGAGTGGCTCTACGCGGTCCAGTTCGGCACCCGGGAGGAGGCCGAACTGGTCAGCGCGTACGCCAACCGGATGCACGCCTCGGTCAACGGGCCCGGCTACGACGCCCTCGACCACGACCTGCAGATCTGGGTCGGCGCGACGCTCTTCGACGTCGCCCTCCGTTTCCACCAGGCGCTCTTCGGCCGTCTCGCCGACCACGAGGTCGAGGAGTTCTACCAGCAGAGCCGCGTCTACGCCCAGATCCTCGGCGTCCCGGCCGAGCGCCAGCCCAAGGACTTCGACGAGTTCCGCACCTACTACCAGCACCAGCTCGACACGTTGCAGATCACCGAGGCCTGCCGCAGCGTCGCCACGCAGGTCCTCCACCCGAGGGCCGCCTGGTACGAGCGTCCCGCCCTGGCCGCGGTCCGGCTGCTCACGGCGGGGCTCATGCCCGCCCGGCTGCGCGCCCAGTACGGCTGGGAGTGGAGCCGGGCCCGGCGGCGGCGGTTCCTGGTGCTGGTGAACGTCCTGCGGCTGGTCTATCCGCGGCTGCCCCTGAGGATCAGGACGGCGCCGCGCGACCACTATCTCTCCACGATCCGCCACCGGCTCAGGAAGTACGGGACCTGAGGCACCGGACATGAGGAAGGCCCGTACGGCGGCGCGACGGGGATGGCGCCGGCCGTACGGGCCGGGTGTCGCGGCGGGACCCAGGGTTCCACCCCCCAGTGCCCCCCTGGGCCCGCCGCGAGTCTTTCGTCAGGCTCCGGTGGAGTTCCCTGACAGGATCTGAGAGACCACCGTCTTCACGGTGTTCGAGGGGATCGCGAAGCCGACGCCGATGCTGCCGGAGGCCTCACCGGTGGTCGCGATCGCGGTGTTGATGCCGATCAGGGCGCCGGTCCCGTCGACGAGGGCGCCGCCGGAGTTGCCCGGGTTGATCGCGGCGTCGGTCTGGATCGCGCCCTTGATCGTGGCGCCCTCGGACTCGGCGACCGTCCGGTTCTTGGCCGAGACGATCCCCGATGTGACCGAGCCGTCCAGGCCGAGCGGGCTGCCCAGCGCGACGACGGTGTCGCCGACGACGGCGCTGTCGCTGTCCGCCACCTGAACCGCGGTCTTGCCCGTGACGCCCTCGGCCTTGATCACGGCCAGGTCGTTGCCGGGGCTCGTGCCGACGACCCGCGCGGGAGCGGAGCCGCCGTCACTGAACTTGACCGTGATCTGGGACGCGCCCTCGATCACGTGGTTGTTGGTCACGATGGTGCCGTCGGACCGCAGGACGACCCCCGAACCGGTGGCCGACTCGCGGGCCGACTCCGCGCTGATCGACACGACGCCCGGCTGGACGGCCTTGGCGATGTCGGAGATCGAGGTGGTCCTGGAGACCCCGGAGACCGTGACGGGCGCCTTGATCCCGCCCTCGGACCCGGTGAGGGCGACCGCCCCGACCGCTCCCGCGGCCCCTCCGCCGAGGGCCAGGGCGACCGCCGCCGCCGTCGCGGCGACCTTCTGGCGGGCCGAGAGGAGCCCCGGACGCTGAACCGGAATCCGGTAGTTCGGCTGCGGACCGTACACCCGTGTCTCCTGCGCGTCCATCATGCTCCCCCAAAGATTTCTCTGCTCGGTGCCGAGAGGAGGTCATCCCCTCGCCACAAACAAGAATGCTCCGGGCAAATGAAAGATTCCTGAACACACCCTTGGCGTAGGTAAAGAAACAAACTGACATGCCCTTTACTTAACCGGCCCTTACATTTCCGGAAATTCACCGGAACGGGAGGACCCCGCTGCACGAGTGTAACGTCTTCCCAGCTCAGCGACGTACGTGCGGAGCTCCGGAGGCGACAGAACGTCAAACTCCGCCCCCAGGAAGCCCAAGACGACGGCCAGCCCGGAAAGGGAGTCCCCGCGCAGGGCCACCTCGCAGCCCGTGTCATCAGAAATGATCACTTCGGCGGTCGTGAGCCCGGCGATCCTTTCCGCGGGGGCGTGCACCCGCACCCGTGCCTCGATCGGCCAGAACGCCAGGCGCCCGGCGACGAACCGCTGGAAATCGCCTTCGGGCGGCTCCCGCGGCGTGAACCTCGGCCCGGCCGGGACGCGCGGCCGCACCCGGTCCGCCCGGAAGATCCGCCAGTCCCCGGGGGCGAGGTCCCAGGCGACCAGGTACCAGCGGCGGCCCCAGGAGACGATCCGGTGCGGCTCGACGTCGCGGGTGGAGAAGGCCCCGTCGCGGTCGGCGTAGTCGAACCGCAGCCTGAGGCCGTCGCGGCAGGCCGCCGACAGGGTGATCAGCACGTCGGCGTCGACCGTCGGTCCGGGGCCCGGCACCGTCACGGTGTAGGCGTGCAGGGCGCTGATCCGGTGGCGGAGCCGGGAGGGGAGCATCCGTTCCAGCTTGGTCAGGGCCCGCAGCGCGGTCTCCTCGATGCCCTCGATCGTCCCGGCTCCGCGCAGGCCGACCGCGACGGCCACCGCCTCGTCGTCGTCCAGGAGCAGCGGCGGGAGCACGGCGCCGACGCCCAGCCGGTAGCCGCCGGCCACGCCGGGCGTCGCGTCGACCGGGTAACCCAGTTCGCGCAGGCGCCCGACGTCCCGCCGGACGGTCCGCGGCGCGACCCCGAGCCGCTCGCAGAGTTCGGCTCCCGGCCAGTCCCGCCGGGACTGGAGCAGCGCCAGCAGCCGCAGCAGCCGCGCAGAGGTTCCCACCATGCCCTCGGTCTCCCTCCATCGCGGCCCGGAACTGACCGCAATGGTCCCTAGCGTGGCAGGCATGAGCATCCAGAAGTTCCACATCGACGTCCCGCGATCCGACCTCGACGACCTGCGCGCCCGCCTCGGCGCCGCCCGCTGGCCGGACGAGCTTCCCGGCACCGGCTGGTCGCGGGGGGCGCCGCTCGGATACGTCCGGGACCTGGCCGAGCGCTGGCGGACGGACCACGACTGGCGGGCGTGGGAGACCCGGCTCAACGCGCTTCCGCAGTTCACGACCGAGATCGACGGCCAGAACATCCACTTCGTGCACGTCCGCTCCGCCGAGCCGGGCGCCTTCCCGCTCGTCCTGACGCACGGCTGGCCCGGCTCCTACCTGGAGTTCCTCGATCTGATCGGCCCGCTGACCGATCCCGCGGCCCACGGCGGCGACCCCGCCGACGCCTTCCACCTCGTCATCCCGTCGCTTCCCGGCTTCGGCTTCTCGGGCCCGACCCGCGAGGCGGGCTGGACCACCACCCGCACGGCCGCCGCCTGGGACGTCCTGATGCGGCGCCTCGGCTACGAGGCCTACGGCGCCCAGGGCGGCGACCTGGGCGCGTTCGTCTCACCCGAGCTGGGCCGCTTCCCCGGCTGCCTGGGCGTGCACGTCAACGCGGCGTCGTGGGGCTTCATCCCCCAGGGCGAGGTCTCCGAGGCCGAGCGCGCCACGCTCACCGACCTGGAACGCGAGCGCCTCGACGGGCTGGCGGCGTTCAAGGCCGACGGCCGGGGCTACTTCGAGGTGCAGGCCACGCGCCCCCAGACCCTCGCCTACGCCCTGTCGGACTCGCCGGTGGGCCAGCTCGCCTGGATCGCCGAGAAGTTCCACGAGTGGGCGGGCCCGACGTCGGCGATCGACCCCGACTGGCTCCTCACCAACGTCTCCCTCTACTGGTTCACGCGCACGGCCGCCTCGTCCGCCCGCATGTACTACGAGAACATGCACGCCACGTCCTGGGACCCCTCACCCCTGACCACCCCCACGGCCGTCTCGGCCTTCGCCGGCGACGTCTCCGTCCGCCGCTACGCCGACCGGACCCACAAGATCACCCAATGGGCCGACCACCCCACCGGCGGCCACTTCGCCGCCCTCGAGTCCCCCGCCCTCCTCACCGCCGACCTCCGCACCTTCTTCCGGACGATCCGCTGATCCCGGGGCGTGTCTACCTCTGGACGGCGATCCAGGTCTGGGCGGCCGCCGCGAGGAGTTCGCCGTCGGCGGTGTAGAGCGCGGTGCGGGCGGCGAGCTTGCGGCCGTCCGGGGCCCCGGAGTCGGCGACGAGGATGTGACGGGCGCCTGGCTCGGGCCGCCCGTACACCTCGCACGACATCCGCCCGAGCACGCGCTCGACGGTGTCGACCCAGCCGCCTGGGCAGTCGAGCGCCGCCCAGACGATCCCGTCTCCGCTCTCGGCCGGAATCCAGGTGCAGGCCGTCGTCCCGGGCCGTCCCGGCTGCTGCCCGGGCCGCAGGCGCAGCCCCGTCGGATGCGCGGGCCCGCACGCGAAGCACGTCGGGAACGGATGCCCGTCATCCCCCGCGAAGGCCTTCTCGCACTCCAGCGCCGTCTCCCACGGGACGAACCCGGGCGCCCCGAGCCCCCCGTCCCCCTCGACGACGGTCGCGACGCACGTCTCCCCGGCCATCGCCGCGAACCCGGTCTCGGCGGCCACCACCGAGATCGCGGTATCCAGCGGCGGCGGCACCCGAAGCGTCACGACGGGCCTCCCCACCAACCCGGCCGCCCCCGCCAGCACCCCGCTCGCATACCCACCGTTCCCACTGCCGACGGGCCCGTTGAACCGCCCGGCAATCCTCACCTCGACCATCCCGCGAGCATAAGCCGAACCCCGCTCCAGAGCCCTGGGACCTTGCGCCGGGGACGCGTCAGGCCGCGCTTCGGGGGAAGCGCGGCCTGACGGCGGGGTGGTGTTATTCGCCGGACCAGTTGGGCTTGCGCTTCTGGGCGAAGGCGGCGGGGCCCTCCTGGGCGTCCTTGGAGGTGAAGATGGGCAGGGTGATGTCGCCCTGCTTCTTCCACTTCTCGGACTCGGTCCACTGGGGGGACTCGACGATGATGCGCTTGGTCGCCGCGAGGGCGAGGGGGGCGTTCTCGGCGATCTTGGCGGCCAGTTCCTTGGCCGTCTCGAGGGCCTTGCCCGGGTCGGCGACGCGGTTGACGAGGCCGAAGCCCGCCAGCTGCTCGGCGGTGTAGAAGTCGCCGGTGAGGGCGATCTCCATGGCGATGTGGAAGGGGATGCGCTGCGGGAGGCGCATGAGGCCGCCCGCCGCCGCGACGAGGCCGCGCTTGGGCTCGGGGAGGCCGAACTTGGCGTCCGAGGCCGCGACGATCATGTCGGCGCACAGGGCGATCTCGCAGCCGCCGGCCAGGGCGTAGCCCTCGATGGCGGCGATCAGCGGGGTCGTCGGGGGGCGCTCGTGGATGCCCGCGAAGCCGCGGCCCTCGACGAACGGGTTCTCGCCGCGCAGGAAGCCCTTGAGGTCCATGCCGGAGCAGAAGGTGCCGCCCGCTCCGGTGATGATGCCGACGGCCAGATCCTTGCGGGAGTCCAGTTCGTCGAGCGCCGCCGCGATGCCGACGGCGACGTCCGCGTTGACCGCGTTCTTCGCCTCGGGGCGGTTGATCGTGATGACGAGGACGCCGCCGTCCTCTTCGGTCAGAACCGCATCAGACACGGTTTCCGCCTTTCAGCTACAGCGGGCGACGCCCGCGAGAGGTCTGTGGTCCAGGCCGGCAGGCCCGCCCTCGAGGCGGGACCCGCGCGGCCTGCTCCGGCTGGAGGCCTACTTCGGCTGGAAGCGGATTCCGCCGTCGAAGCGGATCGTCTCGCCGTTCATGTAGTCGTTCTCGATGAGGGCCTGGGCCAGGTGGGCGAACTCGCTCGCCTTGCCCATGCGCTTCGGGAACGGCACCGGGTCGGACAGCTTGGCCTTGAACGCGTCCGCGGCCTCGCCCTCGCCGTAGATCGGGGTGTCGATGATGCCGGGGCAGATGGTGTTGACCCGGACGCCGATCGCGGCGAGGTCGCGCGCGGCCGGGAGCGTCATGCCGACGATGCCGCCCTTGGACGCCGAGTAGGCGACCTGGCCGGTCTGGCCCTCGAGGGCCGCGACCGACGCGGTGTTGATGACGACACCGCGCAGGCCGTCGCCGTCGATGGGCTCGGTCGCGCCGATGGCGGCGGCGCCGAGGCGCATCAGGTTGAAGGTACCGACGAGGTTGACCTGGATGACCTTCTGGAAGCTGTCCAGCGGGTGCGGGACGTTGCCCTTGCCCACGGTCCGGGTCGCCCAGCCGATGCCGGCGCTGTTGATGATGACGCGGAGCGGGGCTCCGCTGTCGACGGCGGCCTGGACCGCGGCGGCGACAGAGGTCTCGTCCGACACGTCGGTCTTGACGAAGACGCCGCCGAGCTCGTCGGCGAGGGCCTTGCCCTTGTCCTCGTTCAGGTCGGCGATGACGACCTTCGCGCCCTTCGCGGCCAGCTCACGCGCGCAGGCCTCACCGAGGCCAGACGCACCGCCGGAAACGACGGCGGATACTCCGTTGACGTCCATAAGCAGCACCTTACTAGAGAGACCGAATCAGGTTCGGCTCGATGTTACCGAGCGGTCAGCACCCCGAGAATAACCGGCCCCCTCCTTGGACGAGAAGTCAGCAGTCACGAAGTTCCGGCGACTGGTTCAGCAGTTGTGCGCGTGGCGAGACGAACCGCTCGTAACGCTCGCCCTCCTCGGTGAAGGCGGCCACCCGGTGGCAGTTCTGGAACGCGAGCCGCACCCCGAAGTGCCGTTCCAGCGCCCCCCGCATGGCGTCCGACGCGAGCGCCCGCAGAAGCTGGCCCCGCGCCTCCTCGGACGGCGGCGGCGTCCGGTTGTCGGCGAACCCGTGGACCTGCGCCCCGGTCGCGACCGCGGCGATGGTCGCCCACGCGTACGGCAGCGACTCCCGGACGCATGCGACGAACTCCGCGTCCGCCACCTCCCCCCGCATGGCCCGGCCCAGAAGTTCACTCGAGACGTTCAGCGACATGACGCACTTCCCTCCGCGTTGGTGTTCCGTCGCCTCCTACCTTGACATGAAAACCGTTATCATTCCACCGTCGCTCGGCGGCGTGTCCCCCGACGTCAGGGAGCGGGCGGCGTGGGGACGCTCCCCAGGCAGGTGGCGACCGGGTCCTCGACGGAGCACCACGCGGGCCGCTTCACCGGCATGTACCCCGACGGCACCCCCCGCCGCGCGATGATCGCCCGGTAGGTCGCCACGGCGTCGGTCGGCCGCCGCTTCAGCGCCGGATCGCTCTGCACGTTCACCGTGTACAGCCCGAACCGCGGCCGGTAGGAGCCCCACTCGTAGTTGTCCGTCAGCGACCAGTAGTTGAAGCCCATCACCTTGACCCCGTCCCCGATCGCCCGCTGCACCCAGTAGAGGTGGTCGCGCAGGTGCTGGGAGCGCGTGTACCCGTCGGCCCTGCGCTTGCCGCCGTCGGTCGGCATCCCCGCCTCGACGATGTAGACGGGCAGCCTCGGCAGCCGCCGCTGGTAGTTCTTCAGCACGAAGTACAGGCCCTCGGGCTCGGACTCGATGTTCCAGAACGCGCCCGTCGCCGCCTGCCAGGCGCTGGTGTTGCCCACGCTGGCGCCGTAGTAGTAGTCGACGCCGATGAAGTCGAGCTTGTCGGTGACGTCGTTGAACACCGCCGCGTCGGAGATACCGTTCAGCACCGACCCGTAGGCGACGTTGGTCGAGACCCTCGCCCCCGGATCGACCCGGTGGATCATGTCGTAGGCCCTGCGGTGCGCCCGGACCAGCGCCGCCCGCATCACCGGCACCTTCGCGACGGGCATCCCGCCGTCGGTGACCTCGTGGAAGATGTACTGGCTCGGCTCGTTGAAGGTGATCCACAGCGCGCCCATCCCGCTGTACCGGCCGACCACGAACCTCGCGAACCGCTGGAAGTCGGCCTCGGTGCGCTTGCTCGACCAGCCTCCCTGGTCGCTCACCCAGCCGGGGTGCACCCAGTGGTTCAGCGTGATCATCGGACGCATCCCGCCGGCCCGCATCCGCCGGAACAGGTCGTCGTAGTAGCGGATCTCCTTCCAGTTCCACCTGCCGCGCTTCGGCTCGATCCGCGCCCACTCCACGGACGTCCGGAACACCCCGACGCCCAGCCCGCGCGCCAGTTTCAGATCCCCCGGATACCGGTGCCGGAAGTCGGCGGCGTTGCGGTACTTCTCCTGTTTCCTGGCGTACCGCGTCCAGTTGCTGTCCGGGAAATGCCCCTCGGACTGGAAGCCCGACAGCGAGACCCCCCACAGGAAGTCCTTGGGAAACCGCGACGTCGCCTCGGCGGGCCCTGCCGCCAGCAACGTCGCCAGCAGAACGAGCACCATGACCCGGTACATGAGGCCTCCTCGCATCAAGCACGGTGCCCGGAAGGTACGCCGAAGTGGCGCACGGAACCAGAGTTGCGACCTCATCCGGCCCGCTATGGTCGAAATCGTGACGGTCGACCTCGCCCTGTCCCTGCGTTCAGCCGATACCGGTGGCTGGCGTGATCCCGCCCGCCTCGCCGCCCTCGCCCCCGGCGCCACCCTCCATCCCGTCGACCGCCGCTCGTCCCGCGACGCGGAGGGCGAGCTCTTCGTCGGCCTCCATCTCCCGGCCGCCCGGCCCGTGGAGACCGCGTGGGGCAGGGCCGAGTCCTTCCGCGCGGTCCTGTCCGACCTGACCGAGGCGCTCGGCGATCCGCACGTCCTCGGCGCCTACGGCTCCCCCGGACCGTTCTCCGCCGAGCTCCCCGAGGACGGCAGCCACTTCGCCCGCTGGCGCGGCCCCGACTCCCTGGAGCTGCGCGCCGGCCCCGGCGGGCCCGACCTGTGGCTGTTCCCCAGCAGCCCGATGGAGAGCTGGCACTGGCGCCAGGGCCACGGCGACGACCACGCGCTCGGCGGCTTCTTCGCCTACCGCCCGGACGAGGCCACCAGGGGGCTGGGCCTGCCCGGCGGCTGGTCCACCGACGACTGGCGGGTCTTCGAGGACGCCGCCGCCGCGTTCTTCCGGACGCTCCCCGCCGCCACCTGGGCCCTGGACTTCGAGCTGTCGTTCACCGTCAACGGCCCCGACGGCGTCCTGTTCGACGTCCTGTGCGGCGACCAGCTCGAGGTCGCGTGCCTGCGCGACGACGCCCCGCCGGGCTGGCTTCCGGGCCCTCCGGTCCACGAGCGCTGGACCGAGATGCCCTACACGACCACCGCCTGGGACCCCGGCCAGGTCGACGGCGAGGCCCTCGCGGAGCTCCTCGCCGACACCGCCCGCACCCTCGGCGTCGACTCGCCGCGCGGGCTCGGCCTCGGGGACCACGCCCAGCGCCAGAACGGCTACCGGGTCGAGTACTACGGTCTCACCCTCCGCGAGATGCCGTGAGGTTTCCCCGGGGGTACAACGCAGGCGTGGACCTCACTCCCGGCGGCAAGCTGGACCTGCGGGGCACCGTCGTGGACACGGCGCTCTGGGCGTCGATCCGCGCGTCGGCCACCGCCCCCGACGGCACCGTCCGGCTGGGCCGGTGCTGGTTCGAGAACGCGACGTTCGAAGGGGTGGCGCTCAACGGCGTCCGCTTCGACGGCGACGTCTCCTTCGACGGAGCCCGCTTCCGCGGCCCGACGACCTTCTTCGGCGCGGCCTTTACCGGCCATGTCTCCTTCCATCGCGCCCGTTTCCTCGGCAACGTCTCCTTCTTCGAGGCGCGGTTCGGGCGGCACGTCTGCTTCACCGAGACCTCCTTCGAGGGGGACGCCCTGTTCACCGGCGCCGTCTGGGAGTCCGACGCGTCCTTCCAGTCGGCGTGGTTCGGCGGCGCCGCCGACTTCGACCACTCCGCCTTCCACCGCGACGCCCTCATGCAGGACGCCCACTTCCGCTCGGTCCTGTCCTTCCGCCGCGCCCGGGTGGGCCGCCATCTGCTGCTCGACCGGGCGCGCTTCCGCGACCGGGCCTGGCTCGGCCCCCTGACGGCCGGCGGCCGGCTCGGCCTCGACGCCTCCCGTGCCGCGCGCTCGGTCAAGATCGACGCGGTGGCGTCCTCCGTGACGGCCCGTGACGCCGTCTTCCGCACCGCCCGCCTGCGCCTGCCCGGCACCCCCGCCGACCTGACCTCGCTCACCGCCCAGGAGCTCGTCGTCGAGGCCGCCTCGGCGCTCCTGCCCGGCGTGACCAGCACCCGCACCGCGCTGCACGCCCTTCACCTGGACTCCTGCGGCTTCGCCTCGGCCGACTCCCCCGATCTGGGCGAGCTCAGCCTGAGCGGCTGCACCTTCGCCGGTGGGGCGCCCGGCGAGGCGGGCCAGGACGTCTCCGACCTCTATCTCGGCCTGGCCGCGGCCAGCGACGACCCCGGTCAGGCCAGGGCGCTGCGGTACCGGGCGCTGGAGCTGCGCCGCAAGTCCGAGGAGAGCCGCTGGGACCGGGCGATGCTCGCCCTCTGCTGGGCCACGTCCGGTTACGGGCTGCGCGCCGGGCGGACCGCGGCGACCGCGACGGTCCTCGCGGCCGTCCTCATCGTCGCGATCGTCGTGGTCTCGGCCACCACCGGGCATCCCGTGAACCGCCTCGCGCACCACGGTTAGCGACTTCGCCGGAAAGAATCATGAAGGCCCTCCTACGCTCGGGCAATGCGCATTTCTCGGGGGCGGGAATGCGGCCGTGACGCGACGGAACTCGCCGACGAACTGGCCGCCATCATTTCAATTCCGGACATGGAGCCGCTCGCGGTCCCGGTCCGATGGGAGACCACGACGCGCCCCGTCGTGGACGTGTCGTCCGGCCTGGTCATGACTCCCCAGCGGCGCGCCTTCGCGGGCGTCGACGACGACCGGACCGTCCAGCGGATCACCGGGCAGTTCCGGGCCATCCCGGCGAAGCGGACGGTCATCATCGGCGAGCCGGGCTCCGGCCGGACCTCGATGGCCCGGATGCTGGCCCGCGGCCTGCTGGCGGCGCGCCGTCCGGGCCGGGCGGTCCCGGTCCTGCTGCCGCTGGACGGCTGGGACCCGGTCACCGAGTCGCTGCCCGGCTGGATCGTCGGCACCCTCGCCGGGCGCTGCTACCGGGGCCGCCGCGACGTCCCGCAGCGGCTCCTCGAGTCCGAGCTGCTGCTGCCGGTCCTCGACGGCCTCGACGCGATCCCCGAGCGGATCAGGGCCCGCGCCGTCCTGGAACTGGACCGGCTGATCGGCACCGCCCGCCCGGTGGTGCTGACCTGCCGTCCCGCCGACTTCACCGGGCTGCTGCGCGACGGCTGCCCGACGCTCCACGACACCCCGGTCTTCACGCTGCTGCCCGTCGTCCCGGGGGATCTGGCCCCGTTCCCCGAGCTGGAGCAGCTCCACGACCGGCTCGGCGGGCCGGTCGGGCAGGCGCTGTCGACCCCGCTGTTCGTGGCGGTGGCCCGGCGGGTGCCGTCGCGGCTCGGCGAGGTGCGCGATCTGGCGACCCGGCTCCAGGTCGAGTCGCGGCTGCTGGAGGCGTTCGTCGCCGAGCTCACCGCGCTCGCCCCGCCGGCCCGCCGGCGCGGGCGCAACGCCCCCGAGCCGCCCGAACTCGCCCATCTGCGCGTCCGGGAGTGGCTCGCCGGCAGCGCTCCGCCCGCTCGGCGGCGGCGCGGGCCCCCGCTGGCCGGGCTGAGGGCCG
>NZ_BAAAUV010000045.1:0-34810 GCF_039534125.1 Actinocorallia longicatena
CAGGCACCGGCCGGGGCCGAGCTGGCCGACCGGCTCGAGGTCGACGAGCGCACCGTCCGGGTCGTGCCGCTGGGCCGGGCCGCCGTCCGGCGGCGTGAGATCGCCGCCGATCTGGCGGCCAAGGCCGAACGCGCCCGGCTGCGGGCGCTCGCCCTGACACCGCCGTGCACCTGCCAGGACCCCGACGCCCTGTTCGACACCGCCTGCACCTGCGAGCCCGCCGAGGGCCTCGCCGAGGTCCGGCTCTGGCGCGACGAGCTCGCCCGCCTCGACGGGTTCAGGGGCCACGCGGCCAAGCATCTGAAGGCCCAGCACGAGCTGAAGGAGCGCAGGGCCGGGCTCGCACTGGCCGAGCAGGCGGAGGAGCGGCTGGCCGCCGAGCTCGCCGAGCTGCCCGGGACCGTCGAGGCGGGACGCGAGCTCCTCGGCGACACCAGGATCAAGGCGGCCGGGATCGAGGCGGCGCAGAAGGACGTCACGGAGGCGGGGCGGCTCGTCGAGCAGGGCCGCCGCCGCGACCTCGTCCGGCGCTCCGTGGCCACCGCCGAAGAGGCGCTGCGCTCGGCCGCCGACGAGGCCCAGCGCGCCAGACAGACCCATCTCGACCTGCGTGAGGAACGGCTGAACGGCATGGCCGCCGTCCTCGCCGCCCAGCTCGTCGACGGCCTGCCGTGCGGCGTGTGCGGATCGCCCGAACATCCCGCCCCCGCGACGGGCCTGGGCGGGGTGCCGTCCGAGGAGTCCGAGCGCGCCGCCGGCCAGGCCGCCGACCGGGCCCAGCGGGCGCGCGAGACCGCCGAAGTGAAGCTCGCGGGGCTCCGGGTCGAGCTCGACGGCCTGATCGAGACCACCGACGCCCCCGTCGAAACGCTCGCCGAGGCACTGGACTCGGCCCGGAGCGACCTGGAGCTCCGCCAGGCCGCCCGCCTCCGCTGCGACGAGCTGGAGCGACAGCTCGCCGCCGGAGAGCACCGGCTGTCGGAGCTCCGGCTCCAGCACACCGAGGCGGTCCGGCAGCGCACCGAGCTCGCCGCGGCCCTCCAGAACGGCGCCGCCGAGGAGCTGCGGCTGCGCGAGGAGCTCGACCGGGCGCGCGGCGCCGACCCCTCCCTCCAGGCCAGGATCCAGCGGCTGACCAGCGAGGCCGAACTCGTCGCCGCGGCCGTCACCGCCGCCGAGCAGTCCGAGACCGCCCAGCTGGAGCTCCGCAAGGCCGAGGAGGAGCTGGTCACGGCGAGCGCCGACGCCGGGTTCGCCACGCCCGAGCAGGCCGCCGCGGCCGTCGTCCACGACCGTGCGCCGCTGGAGGCGCAGGCCAGGAGGCACGACGCGGAGGAGGCGGCCGTCCGCGAGCTCCTCGCCGACCCCGTCCTGCACGCCGCCGCCGCGGCACCGGCCGCCGATCTCGCGGCGCTGGAGTCCGCGCTCCACGCCGCCGAGGCCCACCACACGCGGGTCGCCCAGGCCCATGACCGGGCCCGGCTCCGCTGCGACCGGCTCGGCGACCTGACCGCCCATCTCGCGGGCCAGCTCCGCGACTGGGAGCCCGCCGCCGAGGCGCACGCGGTCGTCACCCGGCTGGCGGGCGTGACGTCCGGGCAGTCGGGCGACAACCGCAAGAACATGCGCCTGTCGGCCTATGTGCTCTCCGCCCGGCTCGGGCAGGTCGTCGACGCCGCCAACGAGCGTCTGGGCACGATGTCGGCGGGACGCTACCTGCTGAAGCACTCCGACGACCGGTCGGCCGCCGACCGCAGCCGCAACTCCGGCGGCCTCGGCCTGCGCGTCATCGACGGCTGGACGGGCCAGGACCGCGACCCGGCCACGCTGTCGGGCGGCGAGTCCTTCATCACCTCCCTCAGCCTCGCGCTGGGCCTGGCGGACGTCGTCACGGCCGAGGCGGGCGGCACCGAGATCTCCACCCTCTTCGTCGACGAGGGTTTCGGCACCCTCGACGAGGACACCCTGGACGAGGTGATGGACGTGCTCGACGCGCTGCGCGACGGCGGCAGGACCGTGGGCGTGGTCAGCCACGTCGCCGAGCTGCGGGTCCGCATTCCCGCCCAGCTCCGCCTGCACAAGTCCCGGACCGGCTCCCGCACCTCGGTGCACGCCTGATGGGCTGGGCGCCGGACGGTCCGGGCGTCCTGGAGCTCCCCTCGGGGCGGCTGGTGCGCGGCCGCGGCCTCCGCTCGGCCACCCCCGGCGGTCCGCTCCCGGAGTTCGGCGTCTACCTGCTGGGCCGTCCCATCGAGACGTCCTGGGAGTCGCGCTGGGTCCGCTGGCCCGACTTCCTGCTCCCCTCGGACCCCGCCGTTCTCCGCGCCGCCCTGGCCGAGGCCCTGGAGCGCGCCTCCACCGAACGCGTCGAGTTCGCCTGCGGCGGCGGCCGTGGCCGCACCGGCACCGCACTGGCCTGCCTGGCCGTCCTCGACGGCGTCCCCCCGGACGAGGCCGTCGCCCACATCCGCCGCGTCTACTCCCCCAGAGCCGTCGAAACCCCTTGGCAGAAGCGCTTCGTCCGCCGCTTTCGGCCCTGAATATCGCCTAGGGCCTGTCTCGAAGTCACCTGCCCTGCTGCGCGACGCCCAGGCACGCACCCTGGAGGCTTGTCGTCAGTCGCCAGCCACACCAGGCTGACTCCCTCCTCCGCACCACCAGGGCACGCACCTGAACGCCGCTCGCCACGGGCGCCGACCTCGAGACAGGCCCTAGGCGCGCTCGACGGACCAGGCGGCGACCTGGGAGCGGGAGGTGAAGCCGAGCTTGGTGAGGATGTTGGTGACGTGGCGGGCGACCGTCGCGGGGCTGATCACGAGTTCCTCGGCGATGGCCTTGTTGCTGAGGCCCCGGGCGATCAGCGCGGTGATCTCTCGTTCGCGCTGGGTGAGGGAGCTCGGCGGGGTCACCGGCTGGATCCGGGCGCGGGCGCCAGGCGCCGCGGCGGCATCGGAGCGAGGCGCGGGGACGGCCGGTGCGGCGGCCAGGGCGATGCGGATCACCTCTTCCAGCGGGAGCGCCCGGCCCTCGCCCCACAGAGGGCCACGTAGGGGGCGCCGTGCTGGGCGCGGACCCGCTCCAGCAGGGACTCCAGCCGGGCGCGCGAGCTGAGGTCCTTGCCGACCGCCTCGCGCAGCGCCGTCGCCGCCGCGGCCAGGACGACGGCGGTGCGCGGGTCGTCCTCGGCGGCGTGCAGGTTCGCCAGCGCCTCCAGGGACCGCGCCACGACGCGGTGCATGCCCAGCTCCCGGCCGAGGACCAGCGCCTCGGTGAGCGAGCGGCGCGCGCCGGGCAGGTCGCCGAGGCCGACGGCGGCGTGCCCCGATCCGGCGAGGCAGCGGACGATCTCCGGCCGGGCGCCGAGGTCCCGCAGCGGGCCGAGCGCCTCGGTGAACTGGCGGTGGGCCTCGGCCTGGTCGCCGCGCTCCCTGGCCAGGGTGCCGAGCAGCACCCGGCCGCGGGCGACGCCCCAGCGCAGGCCCGCTCCCGCCATCAGCGCGACGCCCCGCTCGCACAGCTCGACCGGTTCCCGGGAGCGTCCTCGCATGAGCTGGAGCATCGCCCGGCCGTAGCAGGCGACGGCCTCGTTCCAGGCGTCGCCGGACGCGCGGGCCAGCGCCTCGGACTCGTCGAGGTCGGCCTCCGCCTCCTCGAACCGGACGGCCGTCAGATGGTGGACCGACCGGTTGAACAGGGCGAACGCGAGGAGCCGGTCGTCGCCGCAAGCCCGGCTCAGCTCGACCCCCCGCTCGGTGAGCGTGCCGGTGTCGGGGCCGAAATCGTGGAACTCCTGGGCGAGCCTGACCCGGGTGACGATCGCGACGGCGGCGGCGTCCGGCGGTGCCTCGTCCGCGCGGGCGAGGAACCGGTCGGTCCACGGCAGCCAGTCGGCCAGATGCCCGCTGGACATGCTCATCACATGGACGGCCGGCAGCAGCCGCAGCCCCGCCTCGACGTCCCCGCGCTCCCACGACCAGTCGAGGGCCGCCCGGAGGTTCTCGTGCTCTCCGACGGCCATCCGCAGCCGCCGGATCTGCTCGCCCCACGGCACCCGCCGCCAGCCGAACGCCGACAGCACGCCTTCGCGGGCCAGCCGGACGTACCAGTCGCGGTGCCGGTCCCTGAGCACGGCGGTCTCGTCCCTGCCGGCGAGGCGCTCGGCGGCGTACTCCCTGATGCTGTCGAGCAGCCGGAAGTGGACCTCGCCCGCCCTTTCGCCGACGACGCCGACCAGGGACTTGTCGACCAGGGCCGTGAGCCGGTCCAGGACGTCGGCGGCGGGGAGGACCTCGTCGGCGCAGACGCCCTCGGCCTGCTCGACCGTCCAGCCGCAGAACACCGACAGCCTGCTGAGCAGGAGCTTCTCGGGTTCTTCCAGCAGCTCGTAGCTCCAGTCGATGGCGGCGCGGAGCGTCCGCTGGCGGGACGGCGCGGTCCGGTCTCCGCTGGACAGGACCGCGAACCTGTCGGCGAGCCTGGCCGCGAGCTGCTCGACCGACAGCACGCGCACCCGGGCCGCCGCGAGCTCGATCGCCAGGGGCATCCCGTCGAGGGCACGGCAGACCTCGACGACCGCGGCGGCGTTCTCCTTCGTCACCGCGAATCCCGGCCTGGCGGCGGCGGCACGGGCGGCGAACAGCCGCACCGCTTCGGCCTCCGCGATCTTCTCGGCGGGATCGTCCTCGCCCGGCAGGTCCAGCGGCGGCACCCGCCAGATGGTCTCGCCGGGAATCCGGAGCGGTTCCCTGCTGGTGGCCAGCAGCCGCAGTCCCGGGCAGTCGGCCAGCAGGCTCAGCGCGAGCTCGGCGCAGGCCTCGACGACGTGCTCGCAGGTGTCGAGGACGATGAGCAGGGTCCGGTCGCGCAGCCCGTCGGCGAGTGCCGTGACGGCCTCCCCTCCGGCCTCCCTGACGAGCCCGAGCCGCCGCACCAGAAGCTGGGCGAGCGGGAGCACGTCGCGTCCGGGCGGCAGGTCGCCGAGCTCGACGAAGCGCGTCTCCTCCGCGCCGAGCACATGGGCGATCCGCAGGGCGAGCCGGGACTTCCCGATCCCGCCGGGGCCGCACAGCGTCACCAGCCGTGCCGCGTCGGCGAGGGAGACCAGCTCCTCGATGTCCCGTTCACGGCCCACGAACCCGTTCGGCTCGGCCGGCAGCGTCATGTCTCCCCCGTCTCGTTGTCCACCGCCCAGGCGGCCACCTGGGAGCGGGAAGAGAAGCCGAGTTTGGTGAGGATGTTGGTGATGTGGCGGGCGACCGTCGCGGGGCTGATCACGAGCTCCTCCGCGATGCTCCTGTTGCCGAGCCCGCGGGCGACGAGCCGGGCGATCTCGCGTTCCCGGCGGGTCAGCGCGCTCGACTGGCCCGGCCTTCGCGGGACCGGGAGGGCGTGGCCGCCGGTGTCGTGCCGGGCGTCCCTGGGCGTGGGGACCGGGGGGCGCGCCCGGCCCTCCCCGACCGCGAGGGCGAGCGCCCCGTCCTGGTCGAGGCCGCGGCCCTCGCCCCACAGCCGGGCGACGGCCGGTTCGCCGAGGGAGCGCCGGATCGGTTCCAGCAGCGATTCGAGCCTGGCACCGTGCGCGGGCCCCTTGCCGAGGGCGCCGCGGAGCCCGGCGGCGGCGCCGCACAGCAGGACCGCCCGGCGCGCGTCGCCCTCGGCGGCGTGCAGCTCGGCGAGCGATTCCAGGCCGCGGGCGATGCCCAGGCGCAGGCCCATGGTCGTGCTGAGGTCGAGGCTCTCCAGCAGCGCCGTCCGCGCGGTCGCCGGGTCGCCCAGGAGGAGCGCGGCCCGGCCGAGCCCGCCGAGCGAGCGGGCCAGGTCGGGCAGGGCGCCGACCTCGCGCAGCGGCGGCAGGGCCCGGGTGAAGTGGTCGAAGGCCGAGTCGTGGTCGCCGCGGGCGCGGGCGAAGGTCCCGAGGATGATGTGCCCGCGTGCGACGCCCCACTGCTGGTCGAGGGCCTGCATGAGGAGGATGCCCTTCTCCGCCAGCCGCCGCGCCTCGCGCCCCGCGCCCTCCTCCGACCGGAGCACGGCCCGGGAGTAGACGATCAGCGCCGTGGTCCAGGGGTCGTCGCGGGCGGCCTCGGCGGCCTCGGCCAGCAGGAGCGCGGCCCGTTCCCGCCGACCCGCCCGCATGGCCGCCAGCGCGGCCAGGTGCAGGCCGCGCGCGGGTCTTCCCTCGGCCCCCGCCATCCGGTGCAGTTCGAGCCCCTGGATGACCGCGCTCTCGGTCAGCTCCGGCGCGCGTGACTCCAGTCCCATCTCGCCCAGCGCGACGGCCGCGGCGCCCGCGACGTCCGGCGGCACCTGCGCGTCCTCGGCCAGGTCGAGGAAGCGGCGGGTCCAGCCGATCCACTCGGTGAACTCGCCGCGCGCCACCCCGTGCATCCGCAGGACCGTGCAGAGCCGCAGCCCCTCGGCGAGGTCGCCGTGCTCGGCCGACCAGGCGAGCGCGGCCCTGGTGTTGTCGTGGTCGGCCTCGTGCGAGCGCATCAGGCGGACCTTCTCCGCCCACGCCGCCGGCCGGTAGCCGAAGATCGTCTGCGCGGTGGCCTCGGCTCGCTCCAGGGTCCAGTCCCGGTGCCGGGTGCGCAGCGCCCGCTCCTCCCCCGCCTCCGCCAGGCGTTCGGCCGCGTACTGGCGGATGCTGTTGAGCAGCCGGAACCTGACCTGGCCCGCGACCTCGCGCTCCACCACGACCAGCGACTTGTCCACCAGCGCGGTCAGGGCGTCCAGGACGGTCGCGGCGGGCAGGAGGGCGTCGGCGCACACCCGCTCGGCCGGGTCGATGGTCCATCCCGCGAACACCGACAGGCGCCGCAGGAGGATCCGCTCGGGCTCGCCGAGCAGGTCGTGGCTCCAGTCGACGGCAGCCCGCAGGGTGCGCTGCCGCGACGGCGCGGTCCTGTCACCGGCCGACAGCAGGCCGAACCGGTCGACGAGCCGCGCCGAGAGCTGCCGCACCGACAGCACCCGCATCCGGGCGGCGGCCAGTTCCAGGGCGAGCGGCACGCCGTCGAGCATCCGGCAGACGTCGGCGACGGCGGGCAGGGCGGCCTCGTCGAGCACGAACCCCGGACGCGCGGCGCCGGCCCTGGCGGCGAACAGCCTGACGGCCTCGGCGTCCGCGGCCTCCTGCCCCGGTTCGGGGATCTCCAGCGGCGGCACCCGCCACACGTTCTCACCGGGGATCCGCAGCGGTTCCCTGCTCGTGGTCAGGATCCGGATCCGGTGACAGGCGGCCAGCAGCCGCCGTGCCAGCTCGGCGCAGTCCTCGACCAGGTGCTCGCAGGTGTCGAGCACGAGCAGGCCCGACCGGCCGCTCAGGGTGGCCAGCAGCGCCTCGACCAGGTCCTGCTCCGGTTCCTCCGCGACCCCGACGACCTGGGCGATCCGCCGCACCACCCCGTCGGCGACGCTCTCGACCGTCTCGGCGCCCCCCTCGCCCGGGCCAGCGGGGCTCACGCCGGCGAGCTCGACGAACCAGGCCGAGGCCATCGCGGATGTGTGCGCGACCCGTAGGGCCAGCCGGGTCTTGCCGATGCCACCGGGCCCGCAGAGCGTGAGAAGACGCACGGCGTCGAGAAGCTGGCCGATCTCCTCGATGTCGCGTTCACGGCCGATGAAGTCGTCCGGCTCCGCGGGGACGTGCTTGTCTGTGATCATGCGCCTCGGGGTCCGGGGATCGTCGCTGTGAGTCTTCCACCGGTCACCGCGCGGCGTCCCGGTAACCGAGGATCTCGCCAATTGAGCAACCAAGCGCTAGATTGTCCGCACCCCCCGGCCCGTCCCCAGGAGCTTCCCTTGTCCGGTGCTACGACCAGCTCGACCCTCATGCAGAAGGCGTTCGGCCCGATGTTCCAGAAGATGTCCGGCGCCAAGTGGTTCAGCAAGGTGGGCCCGAAGATCGTCCCGCGGCTCGACCGGACCGTCCACAAGCTCACCGGCGGCAAGGTCATGCTCGGCCAGTCGCTGGTACCGAGCCTCTACCTGACCACGATCGGCGCGAAGAGCGGCGAGCCCCGGCTGTCGCCGCTGCTCTGCATGCCCGAGGGCGAGGGCTGGATCGTCGTCGGCAGCAACTTCGGCCAGGAGAAGCACCCGGCCTGGACCGGCAACCTCATCAAGACCCCCGAGGCCAGGGTCGAATACCGTAAGAAGGCCTACGACGTCGTCGGCGCCCTCCTGGAGGGCGAGGACCGCGAGAGGGTCTGGGCGGAGCTCAACCGGGTCTGGCCGGTCTACGACAAGTACCAGGCCCGGCTGGAGCGGGAGATCCGCATCTTCCGCCTCACCCCGAAAGCCTGAGGACGCGCGGAGCCCCGCGCCGGCGGTTGCGGTGCGGGGCTCCCCTGTGCGCGGATCAGGCGGCCAGGGCCTCCGTGCGGGCGGGCTCGAGGGCGATGCGCAGGACGTCGCGGACGTCGGAGACCGGGTGGACCTCCAGT
This sequence comes from Actinocorallia longicatena, assembly GCF_039534125.1. Classification (NCBI taxonomy): domain Bacteria; kingdom Bacillati; phylum Actinomycetota; class Actinomycetes; order Streptosporangiales; family Thermomonosporaceae; genus Actinocorallia; species Actinocorallia longicatena. The sequence continues at coordinate 8,448 of NZ_BAAAUV010000045.1, forward strand.
TCCGCGAGGACCTCGGCCGGGACGTCGTCCAGGTCGGGCTCGTTGCGCTTGGGGATGAGGACGGTCCTGATCCCGGCGCGGTGGGCGGCCAGCAGCTTCTGCTTGACGCCGCCGATCGGCAGGACGCGGCCCGTCAGGGAGACCTCGCCGGTCATGGCGACGTCGCCGCGGACCGGCCGGCCCGACAGGAGCGAGGCCAGGGCGGTGGTCATCGTCACGCCCGCGGAGGGGCCGTCCTTGGGAACGGCTCCGGCGGGAACGTGCACGTGGACGCCACGGTCCTTCAGGTCGCCGACGGGGAGCTCCAGCTCCGCGCCGTGCGAGCGCAGGTAGGACAGCGCGATCCTGGCCGACTCCTTCATGACGTCGCCGAGCTGGCCGGTGAGGGTCACCCCGGTGTCGCCGGTCTCGGGATCGGCGAGGGACGCCTCGACGTACAGGACGTCGCCGCCCGCGCCGGTCACGGCCAGGCCGGTCGCGACGCCGGGGACCGAGGTGCGCCGCTCGTTCTCCTCCAGCGACGCCTCCGGGGTGAACCGGGGGCGGCCCAGGTAGTCCTTCAGGTCGCCGATGACGACCGGCAGGGACTCCTGCTCCAGCGCGACCTTCGCCGTCACCTTCCGCAGGACCCGGGCGATCGACCGCTCCAGCGACCGGACACCCGCCTCCCGGGTGTACTCCCCGGCGATCAGCCGCAGCGCCTCCTCGGGGAAGACGACGTCGCCCGGCTCCAGGCCCGCCTTGTCGAACTGGCGGGGCAGGAGGTGGTCGCGGGCGATCGTGACCTTCTCGTCCTCGGTGTAGCCGTCGAGGGAGACGAGCTCCATGCGGTCGAGCAGCGGGCCCGGAATGGTATCCAGGGAGTTGGCCGTCGCCAGGAACAGCACGTCGGACAGGTCGAGCTCGACCTCGAGGTAGTGGTCGCGGAAGGTGTGGTTCTGCGCGGGGTCGAGGACCTCGAGCAGGGCTGCGGTCGGGTCGCCCCGGTAGTCGGCGCCGACCTTGTCGATCTCGTCCAGCAGGACGACCGGGTTCATCGAACCGGACTCCTTGATCGCCCGGACGATGCGGCCGGGCAGCGCCCCGACGTAGGTGCGACGGTGGCCGCGGATCTCGGCCTCGTCCCTGACGCCGCCGAGCGCGACGCGCACGAAGCTGCGGCCCATCGCGCGGGCGACGGACTCCCCGAGCGAGGTCTTGCCCACTCCGGGCGGTCCGACGAGGGCGAGGACGGCCCCCGACCGGCGTCCGCCGACGACGCCCAGGCCCCGCTCGCCGCGCCGCTTGCGCACGGCCAGGTACTCGACGATCCGCTCCTTCACGTCGTCGAGGCCGGCGTGGTCGGCGTCGAGGATCTCGCGGGCGCCCTTGATGTCGTAGGAGTCCTCGGACCGCTCGTTCCAGGGGATCTCCAGGACGGTGTCGAGCCAGGTGCGGATCCAGCCGCCCTCGGGTGAGGCGTCGCTGGCGCGCTCGAGCTTGTCGACCTCCTTGAGCGCCGCCTTCTCGACCTTCTCGGGAAGGTCCGCGGCCTCGATGCGGGCGCGGTAGTCCTCCTCCTCGCCCTCGCTGTCGCCGTTGAGCTCCGACAGCTCCTTGCGGACGGCCTTGAGCTGCTGGCGGAGCAGGAACTCGCGCTGCTGCTGGTCGATGCCCTCCTGGACGTCCTTGCGGATGGTCTCGGCGACGTCGAGCTCGGCGAGGTGGTCGCGAGCCCAGCCGATGACCCGGGTCAGCCGCTCGACGACGTCCGGGGTCTCGAGGATCTGGATCTTCTGCTCGACGGTCAGGTAGGGCGCGTAGCCGGACTGGTCGGCCAGCAGCGACGGGTCGTCGATCTGCTGGACGATGTCGACGAGCTGCCAGGCACCGCGGTGCTGGAGGATCGCCTGCACCAGGCCCTTGTACTCCTTGACCAGGTCGGCGGTGTCCGCGGCCTTGGGGATCTCGACGGTCTCGCCCTCGACCCACAGCGCGGCGCCGGGACCGGTGGTCCCCGTTCCGATCTTCACCCGGGTGGTCGCGCGGACCACGGCACCGGGCTCGCCGCCGGGCAGCCGTCCCTCCTGCTCGACGACCGCGAGCACGCCGTAGGCGGCGTACCGCCCGTCGACGCGCGGGACCAGCAGGACCCTGGGCTTGCCGGACGCGCGCCCGGCGCGCGCCGCCTCGATGGCCGCGCGGACCTCACCGTCGGCGAGCTCCAGCGGGACGACCATCCCGGGCAGGACGACCGTGTCGTCCAGCGGCAGCACCGGCACCGTCAGCGTCTCACTCATGTCCTGCTCCTAAGAATCACGTTTCTTGAGTCACTTGCACTCAACAAACGTGCTCCCGATCCATTCCATCCCCGCGTTCGCTCTGAGCGATCGACACGGAGCCGGACCATCGGGCACACACCGTGACGACGCCTGCCGGCACCCGTTCAAAGAAAGGCGCTTGACCTGCGTTTACCCCCGCTTGACCAGCGGGTACTCAAGGTCACGAGATGGTGACGCAAAGTGAACGGAGGGCCGCCCCGGTGAACCACCGCCCGGCTCACGGCCGCCGGCGCCCGGCCGGGGCGCGGGAAGGGGCCGCCATCCCCTGATCTGATGACGCGCTGACGCATACGCCAGACCCCTGAAGCGGGCCCGAGGCCATCTGCCTCGGGCCTGTTTTCTCAGGCTTGGAGCGGGACGGCCGACCGGGCGTCCGCGACGATCCGCTTCTCGACGAAGAAGGTGAGGCCCGGCACGATCCCGGCGAGGGCGATGAGGAGCATCCGCTTGGGCTCCCAGCCGGCCCGGCGCCACACGTCGAACCCGGCCGCCAGGTAGATCATGTAGAACAGCCCGTGGATCGGCGCGACGATCCCGGCCAGGGTCGGATCGTCGATCGGCGTGTACTTCATGATCATGCCGACGGTCAGCAGCACCAGGAGGACGCCGACGATGTAGGCGATGATCCGGAATCGGTTGACGGCAGCTTCCACGGGTCTTCCTTAGCGGCGCTGGGAGTTGAGGCGGGCGAGGTAACGGTTGTAGGCGGCGAGGTCGGGGTTCTCCGCCTCGGCCGCCTTGATCTTCTCCATCTCGCTGAGCGGACGGACGTTCTCGGCCTGTTCGGGCACCTCGGCACCGGTGCCGACGCCCTTGAGCTCGTCGCGGATCATCTTCACCCACATGACGACCACGAAGATCGAGAACAGCGGCCATTCGAAGGTGTAGCCCCAGCTCCGGGCATTACCGCCCTGGGCACGGGCGAGCTGCCACCACCCGAAGGCCAGGAAGGCCCCGAACAGGGTGATCGCAATGGCGTGGATGCCCAGCCAGGCGGGAGTGAAGAACCGTCGCACGGGAACGAGGTTACCGCCGCCTCAGCGGATTTCGCCCGCACCCCCCGCGTGCACGGCCAGCATGCCGGAAACGGCCGCGCTCCAGGGGTAGTGCTCGGCCCGCGCCCTGGCCGCGGCGGTCCGTTCGGGCCCCGGCCTGGCCAGGATCCGTTCGACGCCGTCGGCGAGGCACCGGCCCGTCGCGGGGACGGCCACCCCCGCCCCGGCCACGAGCAGTTCGCCCGCCGCTCCCCTGTCCGCGGCGACGACGGGCGTCCCGCAGGCCAGGGCCTCCAGGACGGCGAGCCCGAACGATTCGATCGGGCAGGTGGCGAGCGCCACGTCGGCGGCCGCCAGCAGCCGGGCGACATCTTCGCGCGAGCCGAGGTGCCCGTGGAAGGTGACGGGCAGCCCGCGGGCGGCGGACCGCATGGCGGGGCCGAGTTCGCCGTCGCCGATCACGTCGAGCCGCACGTCCAGGCCCCGGGCGACGAGTTCCCTGACGGCCGCCAGCGCGAGTCCCGGCCGTTTCTCCTTCGACAGCCGTCCGAGCTGCACCAGCCGTGCCTGCCGGGCGGCGATCCTCGGGTACGGCCGGAACGTGCCGAGATCCACGCCGAGCGGGACCCGGTGCACCTCGGCCGCGCCGACCCGCCGGAACTCCTCGGCGGCGTAGTCGGAGGTGACGACGATCGCGTCGAACTCGGCGACCAGCCTGCGGTTCCACCAGTCGGCGCCGCGTTCCAGCGGCATCCAGCGCGGCAGCCGGGGCGCGAGGATGGCGTCGATCCGCTCGTGGGAGAACAGGACGGACCGCACGCCCCTCCCCCGGGCCCAGCGGGCGGCGACGGCCAGCGTGGCCTTGTCCGACACCTCGATGACGTCGGGTCGCACCCGTTCCAGGACGCGCAGCACCGGCCGGGGGTCGAGCACGAACCGGTAGCCGGGCGCCACCGAGGGCCCCGGGACGGTGATCACCGTCCCCATCTCGGTGTCCCTCCGGGTGAAGGCCTTGCCGGGGAAGACCAGGACGCGTTCGTGCCCCGCGGCCGCGTAACCGCGGCCGAGGGCGTCCACGGCCGTCCGCAGCCCGCCGGACACCGGGCTGTAGAGGTTGGCGAGCTGCACGATCCTCATCGTGCGGAGGTCACCAGGGCCTCGTAGGTGACCGGGCGGGCCCCCGCCGACAGGGCGTGCCCGATCGAGGCGAGCGCCGCCTCGCGCAGCCCGGGACGGCCCAGGTCGGCCGGGTGCAGGGCGATCCGGAACGGCCTGCGGGTGCGGGCGAACAGCCGCGAGGCCTGGACCATGAGCCGGGCGCCGGTCCGCTCGCCGCGCCCGCCCGGCCGGTGCGACAGCGCGGGCATTCTCAGGGCCCGGCCGCCGCCGAGATCATGGACGGCCGCCTGGCTGGTCCAGTAGGTGAAGCCCAGGCCGTCCAGGGCGGCCCTGGTGCCGGGCGAGGCGAGCCAGCCGGGCGGGGTGAACCCGGTGACCGGCAGGCCCGCGGCGGTGAGGACGGCGAGCCCCGCCTCCAGCCGCCGCCGGGCCTCGTCCTCACCGAGGGCGCAGAACTCCCCCGCCCCGCGGGCCATGATCTGGTTCACCCGCTGCCGCCAGGGAGGCCCGCCGGGCACGCCCACATGGGTGAACCCGTGCAGCGACGCCTCGTGGCCGCGGTCGCGCGCCCGCCGGATCGCGGCGGCGGTGCCGGGGTCGTCGGCGAGGGAGGGGCCGCCGGCGAAGGCCGAGGGGATGACCAGGAGCGTCGCCGGGACGCCCAGGGCGTCCAGGTCGCCGAGCCACGCGGCCGTCTCGGGAAGCGTGGCCGGGGCCACGTCGTGGACCGAGACGACCAGAGTGAACTCAGGCGGCGCGGTGGCGGGCGGCGGAGCCATAGATGACCTCGGAGTAGTGGGCGAGGAGCTGGTCGCAGACGGCCTCCCAGGTGCGGGGGCGCACCGAGGGGAGGGCTCCCGCGGCCAGCCGGGCGCGCATGGCGTCGTCGGTGACGAGCGTGGTGACGGCGGCGCGCAGGGACGTGCCGTCGGACGGGGGGAACAACAGCCCGTTGACGCCGGGCCTGACCAGGTCGAGCGGGCCTCCGGCGGCCGGGGCGACCACCGGGACGCCGGAGGCCAGCGCCTCCTGGACGGCCTGGCAGAAGGTCTCGTTCGCCCCGGTGTGGACGAACACGTCGAGGGAGGCGACGATCTCCGAGAGCTCGCCGCCGGTCCGGAAGCCGAGGAAGACCGCCTCGGGCAGGAGCCCGCGCAGCCGCCGTTCGGCGGGCCCGTCCCCGACGACGACCAGCCGGGATCCCGGCACCCCGACCAGCCGGGTCAGCAGTTCGACCTGCTTCTCCGGTGCGATCCGGCCGACGTAGCCGATCAGTTTCTCTCCGGCGGGGGCGAGCCTGGCGCGCAGTTCGGCCGACCGGTGCCGGGGGTGGAAGGCCGTCTGGTCGACGCCCCTGCCCCACAGCTCCAGCCGGGGGAAACCCTGCTCCTCCAGCTCCCGGAAGGTGGGCGAGGACGGGACGAGCGTCCGGTCGGCCCTGGCGTGGACGCGCCGCAGCCAGGACCAGAGCATCGCGTCGGTCCCCCGGAAGCCGTAGCGGCGGAAGAACCCGGCGAGGTCGGTCTGGAAGACCGCGACCGAGGGGATGCCGAGCCTGCGCGCCGCGGTGGCGCCGGCCGCGCCGAGCACCACCGGGGAGGCCAGGTGGACGACGTCCGGCCGGAACGCGCGGAGCGCGTTCTCGACCTGCCGGCCGGGAACCCCGACGACGAAGGACTTGTAGACGGGCAGGGCTACGCCCGGGACCAGCTTCACCGGGAATCCGGCATAGCTGTCCGGGCCGGGTGCGGGGGCGACGACCAGCGCCTCATGCCCGCGTGCGGCCAGGTGATCAAGGATCCGGCAGACCGAGTTGGTCACGCCGTTCACCCGGGGCAGGAACGACTCCGCCACGATTGCGACCTTCACGGCCGTGACGTTGACGCCCCGGAGCGACCGCCGGACCGCACCCTGGAACCGTCACGGAAAACAGGAAACGAACAATGGCGCCGAGTGGATCAGCACATCTATGCTGACGTGCACTTATCCCGCTAAACGCAACTAAGGGCGACGATGGCTTCCGTGCGATCCGGGCAGCAGTGGACGGCGCAGCAGGCGCACTACCGGGTGGCCGTACAGCGTCGGGTGCTGTCGGTGCTCACCGCGACGCAGGTGGTGGGCGGGATCGGGGTGGGCGTCGGAGTCGCGGCGGGCACCCTGGTGGCCAAGCACATGTCCGGCAGCGACGCGATCGGCGGGCTCGCCCAGACGAGCGCCGTGCTCGGGGCCGCGCTGGTCGCGGTGCCCGCCGCGCGGCTGGCCGCCTCCCGCGGCAGGCGGGCGGCGATCACGTTCGCCTACGGCTGCGGCCTGCTCGGCGCGCTGATCGCGACGATCGCGGTCAGCGCGGGGTCCTGGCCGCTGCTCCTGGCCGGGCTGCTGTTCTTCGGCGGCGGGAGCGCGGCGAACCTCGCGGCCCGCTACTCGGCGACCGACCTGTCGCGGCCGGGGCACTCCGCCCGCGACCTGAGCATCGTGGTGTGGGCGACGACCGGCGGCTCGGTGGCGGGCCCCCTTCTGGCCGGGCGGGCGGACGACTTCGGCGGCCACACGGGCGTCTACCTCGTGGCCGCCCTGGCGTTCCTGCTGGCGACCGGCGGGGTCTTCACCGGGCTGCGTCCCGACCCGCTCCAGGTGGCGCATCTGGGCAGCGACCGCGGGGAGATCGCTCCTGAGCGGTCGATGCGCGCGGCCTGGACGGTCCTGCGGCAGTCGCCGAGCGCCGGGATAGCGGTCGCGGCGATCGTGGTCAGCCACACCTCGATGGTGGCGCTGATGTCGATGACGCCGGTCCATCTCGACCACGGCGGCGCGAGCCTCGACGCGGTCGGGGTGGTGATCAGCCTGCACATCGCGGGCATGTACGCCCTCTCCCCGCTGGTCGGCTGGCTGGCCGACCAGTTCGGGCACGTCCCCGTGCTGCTGCTGGGAATGATCCTCATCGTCTGCGCGGCACTGGTGGCGGGCACGGCGGACGAGCACGCGCTCGTCCAGCTCAGCCTGGCGCTGATGCTGCTGGGCGTCGGCTGGTCGTGCGGGCTGGTCGCGGGTTCTGCACTGCTGACCGAGTCGGTTCCCGTCGATCTCCGGCCCTCGGTCCAGGGCCTGTCGGACCTGCTGATGAACGGCGGGGCGGCGCTCGGCGGCCTGGTCGCGGGGGTGATCGTCTCCACGCTGTCCTACGCGGCGCTGGCGGGGCTGCTGATCCTTCTGGCCCTTCCGATGGGCACGGCCCTGGTGTTCGCCCGGCGCGTCCAGGAGGCCTGACCGCGCCGCCGCCCGGCGGGTCAGCCGCCGTCGCCCGTGAGCCCGGCGAGCGCCTGGTCGACGACGGTGGCGGCGATCTGTTCACGGGCCCCGGGGTCGCGCTCGGCGAGCGCGGCCGCCGTCTCGATCATGCCCTGGACGAGGGCGGCGCGCAGCCGGGGCGCGGGGACCCCGGCCGCCTCCAGCGCCCCGGTGAGCGGGGCCAGCAGCCGGGTGTGGCCCGCCCGGATGCGGGCGCGGGCCGGTTCGGCGCGGGCGTGCTCGACCAGGCGGGTCGCGGCGGCGTGACGGCCGTCGCTCACCGCCTCGAAGTGGACCGCCACATAGGCCTCGATCTTGCCGCGCAGCTCCCCCGCCCCGCCGATCGCTTCGGTCAGGGCCGCAGCCCAGTCCGGGAGCTCCTCCTCGAGGATCGCGGCGACCAGGTCGTCCCGGGATCCGAAGTACTCGTACAGGCTCGGCCGGGAGAGCCCGACCCGGCGCGACAGTGCCGCCAGCGACAGTGCCTCGAGGCCCTCCTCGGCGACCAGGGTCCGGCCGGCGTCGAGCAGGACGCGCAGCTGCCGTGCCCGGTGCTCGGCCACCGTCGGTTCAGTGATCTTCGGCACCCCGACATCCTACGATCTTGACCTCCCGATGGGATGAAGAAGATCACAGGTCACGAGAAGCCTTCAGATCAGTGCGTCTGGGCCCGGATCTCCAGGGTGCAGCACTTGGGGCCGCCGCCGGCCTTGCGGAGCTCGGTCAGGTCGACCGGGTGCACGGTGTAGCCGCGGGTGCGGAGCTCGGCGATGAGGCCGGTGGCCTCGGCGTTGATGACGACGTTCGCGCCGTCGCAGACGGCGTTGAGGCCGAGGACGGTCGCGTCCTCCTCGGTGGCCAGGACGGCGTCGGGGAACAGGGTGCGCAGGACCCGGAGGCTGCCCTCGGAGAACGCGCCGGGGAAGTAGCAGACGTTCCCGTGGCCGAGGTCGAACAGCGCGGTGTCCAGGTGGTAGAAGCGCGGGTCGACGAGCTGGAGGGTGACGACCGGCAGGCCGAGGAACTCCTGGGCCTCCTTGTGCGCGTCGATGCTGGTGCGGAAGCCCGTCCCGGCGAGGATCATCCGGTCGAGGGTGAGGAAGTCGCCCTCGCCCTCGTTGGTGAAGGTGGGGGTCATGACGTCGCCGAAGCCGTTGGCGCGGAACCACGCCTCGTAGGCGGGGCCCTCGGCCTGGCGCTCGGCGAAGGCGAAGGAGGCGCCGTAGACGCGTCCGCGCACGACCGTGGCTCCGTTGGCGGCGAACACCATGTCGGGCAGGCCGGGCTCGGGGTCGATCAGGCTGACCTCGTGCCCGAGCGACAGGTAGGCGGCCCGCAGCGCCTCCCACTGGGCGACGGCCGTCTCCGCGCTGGCCCCGGCGTCGGGGTCCATCCACGGATTGATCGCATAGGTGACGGCGAAGTGCGAGGGCCGGCACATCAGGTAGTGCCGGCGGGTCGGGCCGAGCTTCCCGGCCGAGGAGACCGCGGCGGGCTCGAGAACAGAGGAGGTCATGCGGAGAAGCCTAGAAACTGCAGGTCAGCGATCCAATGTGCCGATCATGCGTCCGGCCCGCGGATCGTTGCGTGATCAGCGGGCCGGGTGGAGATTCGTTCAGCCGAAGCGCACGCCGGTCAGTTCGGCGGAGCGGTCCCACAGTTTCGCGGCCATCGCCTGGTCCCTGCCGCGCGGGCTGAGGAAGCCCTTGACGGGCGCGCCCCGCATCATGAAGCGGGGGCCGTAGATCTCACCGCTCCTCGCCGCGGGGTCGAGCGCCGCCCGGACGGTCGGCAGGGCGCCCGCCGCGTCGGACTGGGCGAACAGGAAGCCGCCGATCGCGTAGTTGATCGCCTCGATCCGGCTGCCGGTCTGGGCGACGGCGGAGGCCATCAGCTCGGTCCTGGCGTAGCCGGGGTGGGCGACCACGCTGACCAGCCGGGGTTCGCGGCGGCCCAGCTCGGCGGAGAACAGCAGGTTGGCCAGCTTGGCCTGGCCGTAGGCGGCCATCTTGCCGTACTTCTTCTCGCTCATGAGGTCGTCCAGCCGGATCTTTCCCCAGAACGAGGCGGTGCTGCCGACCGTCACGACCCTCGCCCCGGACCGCTCCAGCAGGGCGGGGAGCAGCAGCCCGGTGAGGGCGAAGTGGCCGAGGTGGTTGGTGCCGAGCTGCATCTCGAAGCCGTCGGCGGTCTCGGCGCGCGGGATCGCCATGACGCCCGCGTTGTTGATCAGGAGGTCGAGCGGCTCCTTGACCTGCGCGGCGGCGAAGTCGCGCACCGACTGCAGCGAGGACAGGTCGAGGGCGGCGAGCGAGACCGCCGCGCCGGGCGAGGCGTCCTTGATCCGCTGGAGGGCGGCCTCTCCCCGTCCGGGGTTGCGGCAGGCCAGGACCACCTCGGCCCCGGCTGCCGCGAACCGCAGCGCGGCGTGGTAGCCGATGCCGCTGTTGGCACCGGTGACGATCACCCGCTTGCCGTTCAGGTCGGGGATGTCCGCCGTCGTCCAGCCGCCCATGCCAGGCCTTCCCTCAGAGAAATGTGAGGGTGAATTTAGACCGATCATGTAACAGCGGCAATGTGGTGCATATCACCGTATCGTCTCGGCCTTGATCGCCGTCAGGCGGGCAGGGCCTTCTCCACGGCGGCGACGAGGGTGTCGTCGTCGGGCTCGGTCTGCGGCGAGAACCGCGTGACCGTGCCGTCCGGGGAGATGAGGAACTTCTCGAAGTTCCAGCGGATGTCGCCGGAGTGGCCCGTGGCGTCGGCGACGTCCACCAGCACACGGTAGAGGGGGTGGCGGTCCGGCCCGTTCACCTCGATCTTCTCGGTGAGCGGGAACGTCACGCCGTAGGTGGAGGAACAGAAGGTCGCGATCTCCTCGGCGGAGCCGGGCTCCTGGCCGAGGAACTGGTTGCAGGGAACGCCCAGCACGGTGAAGCCGCGGGAGGCGTAGGCCTCCTGGAGGCGTTCGAGGCCGGCGTACTGGGGGGTGAGGCCGCACTTGGAGGCGACGTTCACCACCAGTACGGCCTTGCCCTGGTACTGGGCCAGGTCGGCCGGTCCCCCCTGAAGGGACTCGATGTCCACGTTGAGAGCACTCATGCCGTGATCTTACGAGTCCCGTCCGGGCACGGCGTCGTCGCCGTGCCCGCTTCGGTGCTTCCCGAGCTCAGGTACCCAGGGTGTTGACGAACATCGCGAGCTGCGTGCCGGCGTCACCGACCGCGGCGAACGCGTTGTTCACCACCTGCGCTGCAGCTTTCGGCTGGCTGAGCAGGTAGAAGATGACGAAGGCAATCGCCACATAGCGGACGTTCTTGTTCATCAGGCGCCGTCCCTCTTGTTACGCAGTGACACACTGACCCGATTCAGTTGTGCCCACCAGTTGGATGCCCGCAAAGAGACCTTTGTGTGGCCCCATCGCCACGATGTATGCCCATCGTAAGACGTCGCCGCACGTGGCAGGAGCCCAGTAGCCACAAGGGTTTTCGCGCTCATGCGATCCGCTGGCGGCGCAGGCGCCCTGACCTCGGGAAAGACCAGGCGGGAGGGGTTGGACAGTCGTCTCGTTCGCGGTGGATCGAGACGACACAGAACACTCCCGGCATGACATTCTCGGGGCAATTTGCACGGAGCGTGACCACACTCGGACATGCCGAAAAACCCCCGGCGCCGTTTGGCGACGGGGGTCCTGCGTTCGGGTGGAGCTACGGGATCGCGCTCGTCATGAACGTCGACACGGAGTCGGCCGCACCGCCGAGACCGTTGAGAGTTCCCTGGACGACGCTTGCGGCGCCGTCGGGACGATTGACGACGTACCAGACGAGGAACGCGATGCTGGCCCACTTGAGGTACTTCTTCATCATTTCGACCCCTACCACGCTAGGTTCACACTCAGTCACCCAGAGTGATTCCCCGTGGACGTGCCAGGGTGGACATCGCCGAACGTAAAGATTTACTTGAGACGTTGTTTAGCTGATCCCCGCGGGGATCGGTTTGTCGGCCTTGAGCGCGTTGAACAGTTGCTGGGACTTCGTCCGGTCCCAGTTGATGTAGGAGCCCGAGGCGGCGCTGCTGCCGAAGCTCCCGAACGGGACGCTCAGCGTCTTGCCCTCGCCGCCGGAGACCCCGCGCATCGCCAGCATCATCCGGCTGAGGTCGTACAGGTCGTCGCCGTCGTCGACGGTGAAGTTGCCGCTGGCGTTGTAGGCCAGCGGGATGCTCCGGAACGGGTTGAGCAGGGTGCCGGGCGAGGACGCCTTGCTGATCAGGGCGGAGAAGAACTCCCGCTGGTGCTTGACCCGCTCGAGGTCGCCCTGGGCGAACTTGCGGGTGCGCACGTAGCCGAGGGCGTCGGTGCCCTTGAGGTTCTGGCAGCCGGCCTTCAGGTCGATGCCCGCCTTGGGGTCCTTCACCGGGGACTTCACGCACAGCTTGACGCCGCCGACCGCGTCGACCACGCCGACGAAGCCGTTGAAGCCGATCTCGGCGTAGTGGTCGATGTGGATGCCGGTGGCCTTCTCCACCGTCTGGACCAGCAGCGGCGAGCCGCCGAAGGCGTAGGCGGCGTTGATCTTGTCGTTGCCGTGGCCGGGGATCGCGACGTAGGAGTCGCGCGGAATGCTCAGCAGCGTGGTGCCGCCGTCGCCGTAGTGCAGCAGCATGATCGAGTCGGTGCGCTTGCCCTCGGCGCTGCCGGTCCGCAGCCGCTTCTTGTCGGCCTTGGAAAGGCCCTTGCGGCTGTCGGAGCCGACGATGAGCCAGTTGGTGCCCGGGGTGTCTCCGATCCTGCCGGAGTAGCCCGCGAGCGCCTTCTCGTGCTGCAGGCGGCCGTTGAGCGTGAAGTAGCCGGCGACGAACGCGACCAGGAGCACGAGCACCAGGAGCAGCGGGATCCTCCAGAACCACTTGCGGCGGTCACGGGAGGCCGGCGGCCTGTGGGGAAAGTCCGGTGTGGTCGGCGCGAACTGGGGCGCCATGTGCCTCACTCCATCCTGGTCGGTCATGCTTTATACGCTATGAGACGACATCTCCCGGCGCGTCGTTCTTCCGAATCAACTCTCTTCCGCTCGCACGTACGAGACGACACGAAAAACGTCGTACTGCGGGGTGACACTGGCGGAGCGGGTGTCATCCAGGGTCGGGAGGGACATGCGGCCGAAACGGCTGTTCAGACGCGCACGGAAAACAAGGGTTCCGCTGGAGGACGAGCTCCCGAAGCTCGTGCAGAACCGCTGGATCGTCCATGCGAGCGAGCTCGCGGAGACGAAGGTCACACAGGTCGCGCGGCGGCTGCCCGCGCTGATCTCCCAGTCGCTGCGGCTGGCCTGGCAGGCCAACCGGCGCGACACCGCCACCACGATCGGCCTCAACCTCGTGGCCGGTGTGTTCACCACCTTCGGCCTGCTGGCCACGACCGGGGTGCTCAACGCCCTGTTCGCCGCCGGGCCCACCCCCGACAAGGTGCGCGGCGCCCTGCCGGCGCTGGCGCTCGTCGCGGTCGCCTACACCGCCCAGGGGGCGCTCAGGACCGGGGCGGGCTGGGCCCAGGCCCGGCTCGAGCCGCAGATCGAACAGGTCGTGGAGATGCGCCTGTACGAGCTCACCACCTCGGTGCAGCTCGCCGCGCTCGACGACTCGGAGTTCCTGGACGAGCTGAACCGGGCGCGCAGCCGGGGGATCATGTCGGCCAGCTCGGTCGTGCTCTACACCGTCGACGTGCTCACGGGCCTGGTCGGGCTCGTCGCGGCGGCGGGGGCGCTGGGCGTGCTGCATCCGATCCTGCTGCCGCTGCTGATCCTGACGGCCGTCCCGGAGGCGTGGGCGGCGATGCGGGCGGCCCGGATGCGCTACAACGTCCAGCTCGAGCTGTCGGCGTCGCGGCGGCGCCGGTGGATCCTCGCCGAATTGATGACCAACCGGAACCAGGCGGCCGAGGTCCGCTCGTTCACCGTCCGCGACATGCTGCTCGGCCAGTACGGCAGGCTGGCCAGGAACGAGCGGGACGTCGAGCTCGACGTGACCCGGCGGATGACCTACGCCAGGGCCGCGGGCGAGGCCCTGCAGGGGGTCGCGACCGCTCTGGTCTACCTCGCGCTGGGTGTGCTGCTGTGGCGCGGGGTGATGCCGCTGGCCGTCGCGGGGACGGCGGTGCTGGCGATCCGCACCGGCAAGAGCTCCCTGGCCAACCTCGTCTACGCCGTCAACCGCACCTACGAGGAGGGCTTGTACTTCGGCGACTACCTGGAGTTCTGCGCCTCGGCGAGCGGGCGCGGCCCGGCCAGGACCGACGAGCTGCTCGTCCCGCCGCGGCACTTCTCCACCATCGTCGCCGACGAGGTGACCTTCACCTATCCGGGCGCCGACTCCCCCGCGCTCAACGGGGTCAGCGTGGAGCTGCGGCAGGGCGAGGTGATCGCGCTGGTCGGCGAGAACGGATCGGGCAAGACCACCCTGGCCAAGATCCTCGCCGGCCTGTACGACCCGGACTCCGGCGAGGTCCGCTGGGACGACGTGTCGCTGTGGCGGGTCGACCCCGACGTGCTGCGCGAACGGATCGCCGTGATCGCCCAGGACCACACGCACTGGCCGATGACGGCCCGCCAGAACGTGATCATGGGCCGTCCCGACGTCGACGAGCTCGTCGATCTGGCGATCGCGGCGTCCGGGGCGGATGAGGTGCTGGCCGAACTGAAGCACGGCTACGACACCCTGCTGGACAAGCGGTTCTTCGACGGCGCGGAGCTGTCGGGCGGCCAGTGGCAGCGGCTGGCGGCGGCGCGCGGCTTCTACCGCGACGAGCCCCTGCTGATCTGCGACGAGCCGTCGGCGGCCCTCGACGCCCGCGCCGAGCACGCCCTGTTCGAGCGGATCAGAGCGCACGCCGACGGCCGGACCGTCCTGCTGATCACCCACCGGCTGGCCTCGGTCCGGCACGCCGACCGGGTCTACGTCCTCGACCACGGGAAGGTGGTGGAACACGGCACCCATGACCAGCTGATGGCGGCCGACGGCCTGTACGCCGATCTCTACGGCCTCCAGGCCTCGGCCTACCGGACGGCCTGATCACGGTGAACCGCAGGAGTCCCGGCCGGGCGGTGCGGCGCGGAGCCGTCGCCTTCCGGCCGGGTCGCGGCGCGGCGTTAGGGTTGGAGACATGACCGCCCCCCGACTTCCCGAACATCTCGAACTGCTGGTCACCGACGAGCCGGTCTTCGATCTCTACTCCCACGGAACTCCCTGGCGGGTCCCGGACGGGCTGCTGGAGGAGATGAAGGACCGGGCGATGACGTTCAGCCGCGACCCCCGCGCGGCCGAGCTGAAACGGACCCTCAGCGGTTTCTACGCCTCGGACGCCTCGGTTCTCGGCGCGGAGATGTGGTCGCTGCTGACCTTCATGCTGGGGGCGTCGGCGATCCGGTCGGGCACGCGCGGCGACGTCGATTACGAGCTGCTGCTGGACTTCCTGGCCAGCCCGGAGCCGGCCGTCCGGGACACGACCGCGTGGTTCACCCAGTCGGGCCGGTGGCGGCCGCCGGCGCTGTGGATGACCGACCCGGCGGGCGAGGACCGCGAGAAGCGGGCGCTGATGTACGCCCTCGGCCGCGAGGCCCTGGACGTCTTCGAGGGGCTGGAGCCGCTGGAGCCCCGGCGGCGGGCGCTGATCACCCTGTTCGACCGGCAGGACCCCGAGGCCGATCTGGCGCGTCCGCTGGGCGAGCTGGAGCAGCTCTGGGCCGACCGCGCCGACGAGGAGATCCTCACCGCGCTGCCGGAGCTGATGGGCACCGTCGGCTATCTGCGGTGGGCCGTCGAGGGCTTCACCGCCGTCCACGAGCGGCTGTCCTCGGTCGTCCCGAACGAGGACGTCGAGCTGGCGCTCGCCCGGGTGCTGCTGCAGGCCGCCCAGGTGCAGGCGCCGGCCGATCTCGCCCTGGCCGCCGGGGCGGGCCGCTACGAGTCGATCGGCGCGCGGATGGACGCGCTGCGCGAGACCTGGGCGGTGGAGCCCTGGCAGCACGAGATCAGGGCGTGGCTGGCGCGCGGCCTGGTCGCGGGCGAGGCCGAGGCGTGCCGGGCCTGGCTCGACATGGCCGTCCGGATCACCGGCTGTGTGCAGGGCCTGCCGGAGACGGCCGCGAGCCCGACCACCCAGGTGCCGGTCCGCTGGTTCCAGACCGACCTGCGGCGCATGTTCACCAAGCGGACGATCATCCAGAACCCGCTGGTCACCCGGTTTCCGCCGGCCACGGCCAAGGCCGACGCGGCCGAGGAGGCCGCGGCCGATCCCGCGGGCGAGGCGCTGGTCGGCCAGGCCGACCTGGTGCGGGCGATCCGCGAGAGCCTCAAGGCCGCGGGCCCGGTCCGGCTGCTGGTCTCGGGCGCCGAGGGCACCGGCAAGGGCACCTCGGTGACGGTCCTGGAACGGGCGCTGGTCGACGCCGGGAAGATCCGCGACACCCTGTGGATCTCCGACCAGGTGTTCGCGACCCTGAACCTCTCCGACGCCGTCCTGTGGCTTCAGGCACGGGTCAAGGAGTGCGTCGACGGCCGGCAGCTGCTGGTCATCGACGACCTCGAGAAGCTGCTCACCTACGACCGGTGCGGTCCGGCGGTCGTCGAGGAGCTGCGCCGGATGCTCGCGCGCATCCCGGCGCTGAACGTCGTGGCGCTGTGCCGGGTCGGCGGGCAGGAGCGGCTGTTCGCCGCCAACCCGGGGCTCGTGCAGTCCTTCAACGTCACCCGGACGACCGAACTGACCGAGGACGCCTACGCCGACCTGTTCGTGCGGGCGGTGCGGGCGCGCGGCCTGAACGTGTCGCGGACCGTCGCGGGGAAGGCCGGGGTGCTGCTGACCCGCACTCCCCCGATGCTCAACCTGCGCAACGCCCGCCTGGTGGAGTTCCTCGCCGACCAGGCGGCGGCGTCCGTGCGCACCCGCACCAAGCGCGGCAGGACCGTCACGGCGGCCGACCTGCCGCAGCGGTTCGTGCCGGGCGGGCCGGCCGGGTCGGTGGACCCGCTGGCCGAGCTGGCGGCGTGCGCCGGGATCGAGCCGGTCAAGCGGGAGATCGCCGCGCTGGTCGCCGAGGCCAAGGCCGCCAAGATGCGGCGCGAGGCCGGGATGGCGGTCGCGTCGCGGCCGCGGCACCTGGTCTTCACCGGCAACCACGGCACCGGCAAGACCCGGGTCGCGCGGATCCTCGGCCGGATCTACGCCGAGCTCGGCGTGCTGTCGACCGGGCATCTCGTCGAGGTCGACCGGGCCGATCTGGTCGGCGAGTACACCTCCGAGAGCGGGCCGAAGGTCCGGCGGACCGTCGAGCGGGCGCTCGGCGGGGTGCTGGTGATCGACGACGCCCACACGCTGGGCACCTCGGAGTCGCCGCGCGACCGCGAGGCCCTCGACGTCCTGCTCGCGACGCTCCAGAACCACTCCGACGACCTGGTCGTGGTGCTGTCGGGCCCGGACGCCTCGATCAACGGCCTGCTGAAGGGCGACGCCGACCTGTCGCGGACCTTCACCAAGGTCGTGCGCTTCCCCGACCTGACCGAGGAGGAGCTGGTCCAGGTCTTCGTCGGCAAGACCGCCGACAGCGGCTTCACCCTCGGCGACGGCGTGCTGGAGCGGGTCCGCGCGCTGGTGAAGGCCGGTCCGCGCGAGACCAACGCCCGGATCATGACCTCGCTGCTCGACCGGGCGATCGCGCTGCAGTCGCGGCGGGTGCTCGAGGACGGCGTCGTCGACTCCACCGAGTCGCTCGACGAGATCCTGCTGGTCGACCTGCCCGACTCCCTCGCCGCGACCGGCCGGGTCGAGCTGCCCGGCGACCCGCTCGCCGAGATCGACGCCCTCATCGGGCTCGGCCACGTCAAGCACGAGGTCCATCTGCTGGTCGCCGAGGCCAAGGCCGAGAAGCTGCGCCGCGAGGCGGGCATCCCGATCGGCTCCCCGACCCGGCACATGGTCTTCACCGGCAACCCCGGCACGGCCAAGACCACGATCGCCCGCCTGATCGCGGCCGTCTACGCCAAGCTCGGGCTGCTGTCGTCGGGCCATCTGGTCGAGGTGTCCCGCGCCGACCTGGTCGGGGAGTACATCGGGCACACCGCGCCGCGGGTGCGGGCGGCGGTCGAGCGGGCGCTCGGCGGGGTGCTGTTCATCGACGAGGCCTACTCCCTGACGCCTGCGGACTCCTACCAGGACTACGGGCACGAGGCCGTCGCGGAGCTGCTGAAGCTGATGGAGGAGCACCGGTCCGACCTGGTCGTGATCGTCGCCGGTTACGAGGGCGAGATGCTCCGCTTCCTCGACTTCAACCCGGGTCTGGCCTCGCGCTTCCCGACCGTCGTCGACTTCCCCGACTACACCGACGACAACCTCGTGGAGATCTTCGCCTTCATGGCGGCCACGGCGGGGCTCACCCTGGCCGACGGCGTCGAGCCGCGCGTCCGCGGGCTCCTGCGCGCCGCCCCGCGCGGCTCCTCCTTCGGCAACGCCCGGCTCATGCGCAACATCCTCGACCGGGCGCGTTCGCTCCAGGCCCGCCGCATCACCACCGCCACCGAGGACGCCGACATCCGCGTCCTGCTGCCCGAGGACCTCCCCGAGACGCCGCCGAAGCCGTCCGAGAGCCTTCTCGGCCAGTACCTCTAGATCACGGAGGAGATCCCCCGGCGCGCGGCCGCCGGGGGATCTTCGCTGTTCAGCGGCCCTTGCGGGTGTAGGCGCGGATGGACAGCGGGACGAAGACGACCAGGAGGACGGCCGTCCAGCCGAGGCAGGCGGCGATGGGGTGCTGGACCGGCCAGGCGGTGCCGGTCGCGGCGCCGGGGTTGCCGAACAGGTCGCGGAGGGCGGCGACCAGGGCGGAGACGGGGTTCCACTCGGAGATGACGCGGAGCCAGGCGGGCATCCCGTCCGTCGGGACGAAGGTGTTGCTGACCATCGTGATCGGGAAGATCAGCGGCATGAAGGCGTCGGCGGTCTGCTCGTCCTTGACCGCCAGGCCGATCCAGATCCCGGCCCAGCCGAGGGCGAGGCGCATCAGCAGGATGAGGGCGAACGCCGCGACGGTGTTCCCGAGCCCCTCGTGGGCGCGCCAGCCGACCGCCAGCCCGCAGACGACCATCATGGACGTGGTCAGGACGCTGATGAGCAGGTCGGCGCCGGACTGCCCGAAAGGCACGGCCCAGCGGGCGATCGGCATCGAGCGGAAGCGGTCCATGACGCCGCGGGAGACGTCGGCGGCGACCATCATCACGTTGGCCATGACGCCCGAGAAGGTCGCCATCGCGAACAGGCCGGGCATCAGGTACTCGCGGTAGTCGCCGCCGCCCGGCACCTGGATCGCGCTGCCGAAGATGTAGCCGAACAGCAGGATCATGATGATCGGGAAGATCAGGGCGCCGATCAGCTCACCGGGGGCGTGCCTGATGTGGGTGAGCCTGCGGCCGATCATGGTCAGGCCGTCGGCGGCCGTCCAGCGGAGGCGGTCGAGGGGGGTCTCGGGGAGGACGGGGGTCACGCGGTCACCTCGTGGCGGTCGGTGAGGCGCAGGAACACCTCGTCGAGGGTGGGGCGGCGGAGGGAGACGTCGGCGCAGGCCACCCCGGCCGCGTCGAGCTCGCGGACGACGTCCACGAGGGTGAGGTCGGCCGCGACGGGCAGGCTGATGCCGGTGTCGGTGAGGTCGAGCTCGCCCGCGCCGACCCAGCGGACCAGGAGGTTGGCGGCCCGGTCGGTGTGCGCGGCGTCGGCGAGGACGACGTCGAGACGGTCGCCGATCGTGGCCTTCAGCGCGTCGGGGCTGCCCTGGGCGACGACCCTGCCGTGGTCGACGACCGCGATGTCGCCGGCGAGCTGGTCGGCCTCGTCGAGGTACTGGGTGGTGAGCAGGACGGTCGTCCCGTCGGTGACGAGTTCGCGGATGAACCGCCAGATCTCGCCGCGGCTGCGCGGGTCGAGCCCGGTCGTCGGCTCGTCGAGGAACAGGACCCTCGGCCGGACGATCAGGCTGGTGATGAGGTCGAGCCGCCGCCGCATGCCGCCGCTGTAGTTCTTGACGAGCTTGTCTCCGGCCTCGGCCAGGTCGAACCGGTCGAGCAGCTCGTCGGCCCGCTGCCGGGCCGCCCGGCCGCCCAGGTGGTAGAGCCGCCCGAACATGCGCAGGTTCTCGCGGCCGGACAGCTTCTCGTCGATGGCGGCGTTCTGCCCGGCGAGGCCGATCCTGCGGCGGACCTCGTCGGCCTGGCCGACGACGTCGAAACCGGCGACGGTGGCGCGTCCGGCGGTCGGGTCGGAGAGCGTCGCGAGGATTCTGACGGCGGTGGTCTTCCCGGCGCCGTTGGGGCCGAGGACGCCGCAGACGGACCCCTCGGCGATCTCGAGGTCAAGGCCGCGCAGGGCGTGCGTGTCGCCGAACCGCTTGTGCAGTCCCTCGGCGACGACGATGGGATCGCCCATCGGATCCTCCAAAGTGAGTACGTAGTACGCAGTTGTTTGGCCCGAGCCTACGAAACTGGGTACGTTGTACGCAAGTGGGTTTCTGGAAGGATCTCCTCATGGCAGAGCAGAAGGCGCAGCCCGTCATCTGGGCCCGGCCCCGGCCGTCACGCGGCCCGGCGCCCAAGATCACGCTCGAGGAGCTGGCCCGCCACGCCATAGAGATCGCCGACGAGGAGGGCATCGACGGCCTGACCATGCGGCGGCTGGGGGCCGGGCTCGGCCGGGGCACGATGTCGGTCTACCGGCAGATCCAGAGCAAGAGCGATCTCATCGACCTGATGCTCGACGAGGCCGTCGGGGAGATCGAGCTCGTCTCCCACGACACCTGGCGCGAGGGCCTGCACTGGCTCGGCCACACCATCCGCGACCACGCGCTGCGCCATCCGTGGATGCTGATGCTGCTCAACGAGGGCCCCTACTTCGGCCCCAAGGGCATCGGGTACACCGAGCACGTCCTCGGCCTGATGTCCGAACTCGACCTGCCGATCGACGAGATCATGCTCGCGATCGGCCTCGTCAACTCCTACGCCAGGGGCTTCGCCCGTCAGGAGGTCGCCCAGACCCGGCGCCTGGCCGAGGTGGGACTGACCGTCGAGGAGTGGATGCGGCTCAACTCCGGCTACGTCCGCGGCCTGCTGGAGAGCGGCAAGTACCCGCAGTTCAACCGCGTCATCATCGAGGCGGAACAGCCCCACATGGTCCAGGACGAGGCCTTCGAGTACGGCCTGCAACGCGTCCTGAACGGCGTCGCGGCGGGGCTGCCCGGCGCCTCCTGACCCCGGCGGCTCACGGGCGGGAGGTCAGGTAGTCCAGGTAGACGGGGCGCAGGGCGTCGGCCAGCTCGCCCTCGCCCGCGCCGAAGAAGTCGGTGACCAGGCCGGAGACGCGCAGAATGTCGGTCTCGGCTCGCTGGGCGTCGCTGGTCGCGGCCTCGGCCGCCGGGATCTCTTTCAGCAGCCGCCACAGGAACCCGAAGTCGCGCCGCTGCACCGCCTGGCGCACCGCCCGGTCGTGCAGCTCGCCGGAGGACAGCTTGTCGAGATCCGCGACTTCGAGATTTTCTTCCATGGATCTCCCCTACCCACTTGGCGTACCGGCTCACTTGGCGTCGGCGTAGCAGGCGACGGTGGCGATCTCCATCGGGAAGATGACCGGGGTGGGGCCGAACAGGAGGCGGGCGGCCTCCAGCGCCGCCTCGCCGATGGCGGCCGTCACGGCGGCGGCCTCGGCCTCCGGGGCGTGGACGATCACCTCGTCGTGCTGGAAGAACACCAGATGGGCCTTGTGCGCGGCCAGCCGGCGGCGCAGCGAGGCCATCAGTGCCAGCGCCCATTCCGCGGCCGTCCCCTGCACCACGAAGTTGCGGGTGAAGCGGCCGCGCGAGGCGGCGGCCGACCGGCCCGCCTCCGTGGTGATCAGGTCGCGGAACTCCGCGCTGGCGGCCGGGCACGTGCGACCCAGCAGCGAGCGGACCAGCTCGCCCCGCTCCCCCGCCCTGGCCGCGTTCTCGACGTAGGCGAACGCACGGGGGAACCGGTGCCGCAGCACCGCCAGAAGCTGGACGGCCTCGCCTGTGCCGCCCCCGTACATCGCCGACAGCATCGCGATCTTGGCCTTGTCGCGCGGACTCTGGCCGCCGGGCGTCGCGGTGAACGCCTCCGCCAGGGCCGCGTACAGATCCCCCTGGGCGGCGGCCGCCGCGAACGCCGCGTCGCCGGCGAGCGCGGCCAGGACCCTCGGCTCCAGCTGGGCGGCGTCGGCGACGACCAGCACCCAACCCGGATCGGCGATCACGGCCCTGCGCAGCACCTTCGGGATCTGCAGGGCGCCGCCGCCCCGCGTGGCCCACCGCCCCGACACGACGCCGCCGACCAGGTACTCGGCCCGGAACCGCCCGTCCTTCGCCCAGGTGTCGAGCCACGACCAGCCGTGCGCGGTGTACATCCGCGACAGCTCCTTGTACTCCAGCAGGTACGGCACCGCCGGATGCTCGATCTGCCTCAGCACGTGCGCCCGGGTCGAGGTGATCGTGAACCCCGCCCCGGCGAAGGCCTTGAGGAGCTGCTGCGGCGAGTCGGGATTGACGTGCCCGCCGAACTCCGCCGCGATCCGGTCGGCCAGCCCCTGCAGCACCTTCGGCCGCATCCCGGGGCCCGGACGCGGCCCGAGCATCCCGCTCAGCAGCTCGTCGTGGACGTCGGCCCGCCACGGCAGCCCGGCCCGTGACATCTCCGCCGCGACCAGCCCGCCCGCCGACTCGGCCGCCGCCAGCAGCCGCAGCCGCCCGCCGCCCTCCCGCGCCTCCAGCCCGGCGAGCTGAGCGGCGTGGACCGCGACGACGTCCTCCACGGAGGTCTCGGCCCGCTCCCCGAACAGCGACGGCTGATCGTCGTCGGCCTCGTCCTCGGGAACGGCCAGCCCCCGCAGCCTGGCCAGCGCCGCCGGCACCGACCGCGGATCACCGAACCGGCCGTCGAACCCCAGCAGCAGGGCCTCGACCAGCTCCAGATCATGGCACCGCTCCACCCGCACCCCGGCCGCGAGCAGCCGCGGATAGACCCGGGACGAGGCCTCCCACACCCACCGGGGAGCGTCCGCCTCGAGCTCCCGCACGGCCCCGGCCAGATCCTCGACCCGCCGCACCGGCCCGAGCGGCACCCCGTCCTCGCCGAGCCGCTGAAGAGCCCCGCCCCGCTCCCCTACCAGCCCGACCGCGATCCGCACCTTCCCATCATGCCGACCGCCACTGACAATCCGAGTTAGAGGGGCACGCCGAAGACGGCGCGGCGGCGGCGGTCGAACTCGGTGACGCTCCAGAGCATCTTGCGTTCGCGCCAGACGGTGAGGTCCTCGGGGCCGACCGGGAAGGCGCGGCCGGTCAGGGCCTCGGGCTTGCCGGTGAGGAGGGTCGCGTTGGCGGAGGTGCCGCGCGACTGGCTGAGGTACCACCTGCCGTCGAAGGTGACGGCGCCCTGGACCCGGTGGACGGGCACCTTGAAGGAGTCGACCGGGACGGCCTTGCCCGCCTCGTCGGTGACGAGCGAACCGTCGGGCCTCAGCGCCCAGCGGGCCACCCGGCCGAAGCCGTCCTTGCTGTACTCGCCGGAGACCAGCAGGTCGGGGGCGTGGCTGCGGTCGATCGAGACGAAGGAGAAGCGGGCGGCGTTCTTGGTCGTGAGCCGCCACGACCCGACCTGCGGCATGACGTGGCTGTAGCCGAGGGCGTGGAAGCCGTTGCCGGACCGTCCCACGAGGGTGTCGCCCGCGATGTTCGGGACGTCCAGGATCCGGCTCATGTCGAAGATCCGGAAGCCGCGCATCGTGTCGGCGACGTAGAGGAGGTTCCCGTACCAGGCGATCCCGCCGGCATGGATCCTCAACGGGTCGTAGTCGCCGCCGGCGGTCGGGACGACCAGCAGGACATGGCGGTACCTGGGGCTCGTGCGGTCGGGATCGAAGAACGACAGCCGGACGGCCTGGGCGGCGTCGTCGGTCTTGGAGGTCTTCTTGTACCAGCTCACGAGGAAGGCGTCGGGGGCGTCGCCGCCGCCGTCGGAGCCGCAGGTCAGCCCCTGCGGCTGCCAGAGCGGGTCGGCGGTGTCGTCGGCGTCGAAGGTGAACCACTCGGTGCGGGCGGGCGGGGTGCCGTCCCAGAAGTCGGAGGCGCCCTTGAACTTCCCCTTGCGGTTGGCCCCCGCGAGCACCGACTTGACCGAGACGACCGGCAGGTGCTCGACGAGGCGGGACGCGTGGTCCGCCGGGGCCGTCGAGCCCTTCTCGAGCGTGAACGGCTTCTCGTCGGTGGAGGTCAGCTTGGCCATTGTCCGACTATGCCCCTGAGACGTGGGTTATGTCAGTTGATTGGCGGGTGCGGGCATCAAAGGCGTTGGCGTCCCGGGAGCGGCTCGGATACCCTGATGGCCGCCGCGAAGGACGCGGGACGGGACGGAAGGAGCTGCCACGTGAAGACGGTCGTTGTCGTGGGCGTGCCCTCGAATCCGGTTCTCCCAGGCGTCCGCCGAGCTTCCTAACGCAGGCGGGGCGCCGTGTCCGAAAGGCGCCACTTCCGTTGGCAACCACACTTCTCGACCTCGGTTTCGACGACTCCTTCTCCGTCGGGCCTGAGTTTCTTCCCGCGCGGGTGACCCGTGTCGACCGCGGGGCGTGCGACGTCCTCGGTGCGGACGGCGAGCTCCGCGTGTCCTTCTCCGGTGCGCTGCGGCGCGCCTCCGCCCAGGATCCCGTGGCGCTGCCGTGCGTCGGCGACTGGGTCGCGATCGACCCCTCGACCCAGGAGATCGTCTCGGTGCTGCCGCGCCGGACGGCGATCGTCCGGGCCGGGGTGACGCCCGGCACCTCGCACGGCCAGGTCCTCGCCGCCAACGTGGATCTCGTCTACATCGCCGAGCCGGCCGTCCCCTCGGTCGACCTCGGCCGCATCGAACGGCTCCTGGCCCTGGCCTGGGAGTCCGGCGCCCAGCCGGTCGTCGTGATCACCAAGGCCGATCTCGCCGACGTCGATCTCGAGGTCGTCGCCGAGGCCGCCCCCGGGGCGGAGGTCGTGGCCGTCTCCTCGCACACGGGCGACGGCCTTGACATAGTAAGGTTGCGTCCGGGCAGGACCGCCGTCCTGCTGGGACGGTCGGGCGCCGGCAAGTCCACGCTGGTCAACGCCCTGTCGGGGGCCGAGGCGATGGAGACCCAGGCGATCCGCGAGGCGGACGGCCGGGGCCGCCACACCACCGTCCACCGGGAGCTCCTGCTCCTTCCGGGCGGTGGGATGATCATCGACACCCCGGGGCTGCGCAGTATCGGCCTGCACGCCGAGGAGGGCCTCGCCCAGGCCTTCAGCGACGTCGAGGAGCTCGCGGAGCGGTGCCGCTTCTCCGACTGCTCCCACGATTCCGAGCCGGGATGCGCCGTCCGCGCGGCCGTCGAGGAGGGGATCCTTCCCGAACGCCGGCTGCTGTCCTGGCACAAGCTCCAGCGCGAGGCGTCCTGGATGGCCTCGCGCACCGACGCCCGGCTCCGTGCCGAGCAGGAGCGCAAGTGGAAGATCATCCACAAGTCGATGCGCGGCAGGAGCCGCCCCTGACCGGACTCCCGGCCCCCGCGGCGGACCGTCGCGGGGGCCGGGCCCCCTCAGCGGTCGTGGTCGGTGAGGACCGGTGCCAGCTCGGGCCGCTTGGCCACCCGGCCGTCGCCCGAGGACCGCCCCTTGATCCGCCGCTGCACCCAGGGCAGCAGGTAGGTCCTCGCCCAGTGCAGGTCGGCCTGCTTGGCCTCGCGCCACGGCAGGACGACCCGCTCGGGCCACTCCCCCCGCCACTCCTCACCGGTCGGGACGTCCAGGAACTCGGCGATGGCCACCGCGAGCCGCCGATGGCCTTCGGGCGTCATGTGCAGCCGGTCCTCGTCCCAGGCCCCGTCGTCGCACAGCTCCGGCATCGACCACAGGTCCACGACCCGCAGGTCCAGCCGGTCGGCGATCGACCGCAGATGCACGTTCAGCGTCGCGACCTTCCCGCGCCACCGCGCGCTCGCCCGCCCGTTGACGCTCCGCAGCGCCGGATCGAACCCGGTGAACACGAGCACCTCGGCCCCGCTACCGCGCAGCTCCCTGGCCGCCGCGTAGAACCGCGCGGCGATCACGTCAGGATCGGCCCCGGGCCGCAGCATGTCGTTGCCGCCCGCCGAGATCGACACCAGATCGGGCCGCATCCCCACCGCCACCGGCACCTGCTCGTCGGCGATCTGGCCGAGCAGCTTCCCCCGCACCGCCAGGTTCGCGTACCGCAGCCCGGGCTGCGCCCGCTCGATGTACTCCGCGAGCCGGTCCGCCCATCCCCGGAACTCACCCATCACCCCGGGATCGTTCAACCCCTCGGTGAAACTGTCCCCCAACGCCACATAAGCCCGAATCTCATCCACCAAAATACTGTGCACCCTGCACACAAACCTACGCGACCGTAAGTGCTGTGCAATGCATCACCCGCAGGTCGGCAAGGGTTCGACAGCGACACACCAAGATCGTGTGGGCCACCCCGAGTTGGTTGGAGGCTCCGATACCTGGAAGGGTGAGGAGTTATGGCACCACCGAGGAAGTATGCCCCTGAGCTGCGGGAACGGGCT
>NZ_BAAAUV010000046.1:0-32569 GCF_039534125.1 Actinocorallia longicatena
CCTCGACCAGCGCGGGATCGGCGGGAGAGGCCCGGCCCCTGGTCCGGCCGAGCACCGCCCGGACGGCCGTCGCCGCGCGTTCGAGGATCACGAGGTCGACGACGCCGGGCGGCCCCGGCCGTTCCAGCCGGAGCGCGGGCGGTCCCTCCTCGGTCAGCGGGACCCCTGGCCAGGCGGGATCGGCCGGTCCGGGGTCTTCGATCCGGACGCCGTCGCCGGCGATCCCGAACCGGACGCCGTGGTCGGGGGCCTCCAGCCTCGCGGGGCAACCCGCGAGCACGGCCACCCCCCTGACCAGTACCTCCAGGCTCGCCCTGCCCTCGACGAGCTTGTCGAAGTAGGCGATCGCCCGCAGCGCGGCCCCCGCGTCGGCGTCCAGGGCCTCCAGCCGTCCCGCCAGCTCCTTCACGCCTCCATTCAATCGCCTGGGAGGTCAATCGCCCAGGACGCGGCGCAGCCAGGCGGCGCGGGCCTGGCGGGCCTCCCGGGACAGGGCGGCGTGCGGGGCCATCATGTCGAAGCCGTGGAAGCCGCCCGGCCAGACGTGCAGTTCGGCCGCGCCTCCGGCCTGCCAGATGCGGGAGGCGTAGGCGACGTCCTCGTCGCGGAAGGTCTCGGCCGAGCCGACGTCGATGAAGGCGGGCGGCAGCCCCGACAGGTCGGTGGCGCGGGCGGGGGCGGCGTAGGGGCTGACGGCGTCGGTGCCGCGGGCCTCGCCCAGGAGCGCGGTCCAGCCGGTGTCGTTGGCGGTCCTGTCCCAGACGCCGAGGCCCGCCATCTGGAGGGCGGAGGGGGTGTCGTTGCGGTCGTCGAGCATCGGGCAGGCCAGGAGCTGCCCGGCGAGGGCGGGTCCGCCCCGGTCGCGGGCCAGCAGCGCCACGGCGGCGGCCAGCCCGCCGCCCGCGCTCGTCCCGGCGATCACGAGACGGCCGGGGTCGACGCCCAGCTCGGCGGCGTTCTCCGCCGTCCACAGCAGCCCGGCGTAGCAGTCCTCGACGGGCGCCGGGTGGGGATGTTCGGGCGCGAGCCGGTAGTCGACCGACACCACGGCCGCCTTCAGCTCCCCGGCCAGCGCGAGGGTCTCCAGCAGGCCGGTCCGGTTGTCGCCGAGCACCATCCCGCCGCCGTGGACGAAGTAGATCCCCGGCACCGGGCCCGCCGCCCCGGACGGCCGGCACACCAGCACCGGGACCTCGGGATCTCCCTCAGGACCGGGAGCGAACCTCTCCTCCAGGGTGTAGGCGCCCTCCAGCTGGAGTTCTATCGCGGCGAGGTCCGGCTGGGGCATCGTCGCGCCGAGCCTGCGCATCTCGTGGACGGCCTCGATCGTCATCCGCTCCGGCATCAGCCCGCGCAGCAGTTCCAGCGCCGCGGCCAGCTCCGGATCGAACGGGACCGGCGGGTGGACCACCTCGGAAGACGTCATGACCTTCTCCTCACCTCGACAGGCCCCCATCCTGTCCCGCCCGGACGCCGGACGGCAGCGCCATCCGGCGGAGGAACCCCGCCGGATGGCGGGGTGCTGGGGTTCACGACGGCCGGGTGACCATGAAGTCGTCGAAGGCGGCGATCGCCTTGTTGCTCCCCGCCTCGGGCACCTGGGTGACGAGCCCGACCTGGGCGATGGTCGTCGCCGGGAGCCCTTCGGCGTCGGACGCGCCGACCACCGCCTTGCCGTTCACGGTGAAGACGAGGTCCTTGCCGTCCGCGCGGCAGTCGGCCTGGAGCCGGACGGCCGTGCCCTTCTCCGCCGCCGTCGTCTTCGCGGAACCGAGATCCCGGCTGGAACCGGCGGCGTAGCGGACGATGCGGGCGTTCCCCGTGGAGCTCAGCAGGAACAGGTAGCCGCTGCCGTCCTCCTCGTTCCAGCGGCACAGCAGGCCGACCTCGCCCGCGCCGTCCAGCTCCCTGATCCGGGCCTGGACCGCGATCATCAGCCGTGGCTCGGCGGCCGTCGCGTCCTTGGCCGGGACCGGGGACAGCGCCGGATTGCGGGGGTAGGAGGTGTCGGCGAGCATCGCGTAGTCGCCCTTGTCGGGCTCGTAGCCGTGCAGGGAGCGCTGGTCGGCGCCGCCCTCGGGGACGAAGCGGTAGCCGTCCCAGTCGGGCTGGGAGTTGAAGTCCGCGGAGTACAGCGGCTGCCCGCTCAGCTTCGCGGCCGGGGGCGTCCCCGATCCGCCGTCCGGCCAGAACGCGAAGGCGAGGCCCGCGACCGCGACGACGGCGACCGCCGCCGCCCCGATCGCCAGGGGCTTGCGCCGCGACGCCCGCGGGAGCGCCACCGGGCCCGCCTGGTAGGAGGTCAGCGCGGGGGGCTCGACGAAGGTCCGCTCGGCCGGCGGCCCGGGGACGGTGGCCTCCAGGCCGCCGGGGGCGTCCGGCGCGGTCGGCTGGTCGCCGATCAGCTTCAGCAGGACGTCCTTGGCGGCGGGCCGGGCGGCGGGGTCCTTGGCCAGGCAGGCCCGGACGACCTCGCGCAGGTCGGCCGGGAGCGCCGGCAGTTCCGGCTCGTTGTTGACGATCCGGTACATCACCTCGGGCGCCCCGCCGGTCCCGAACGGCGGACGCCCGCCCGCCGCGAACGCGATGGTCGACGCCCAGGCGAACAGGTCGGCCGCGGGCCCGATCTCGCCGCCGAGCACCTGCTCGGGCGCCATGTAGACGACGGTGCCGATCACCGTGCCGACCGCGGTCGCCTGGGAGCCGAGCACCCGGGCGATCCCGAAGTCGATCACGCGGGGACCGTCGGGGCCGAGCAGGACGTTGTGCGGCTTGAGATCGCGGTGGACGATCCCTGCGGCGTGGATGGCGGTGAGGGCCGTCATGGTGCCGACCGCGAGCCGCCGGAGCTGGCCGGGGCCGCGCGGGCCCTCCCGCACGACGGTCTCCTGGAGCGACGTGCCCTCGACGAACTCGCTGACGACGTAGGGGCGTTCCCCCGTCAGATCGGCGTCGAGGACCTCGGCCACGCAGAACGACGACACCTGCCGGACGTGGTCGACCTCGCCCGCGAACCGCCGCAGCGCCTCGGGGTCGGCCACCAGGGCCGGGTTGAGCGCCTTGACCGCGACCGGTTCACCGGCCGCGGTCCTGCCCAGATAGACGACGCCCTGACCTCCCTCCCCGAGCCGTCCCTGCAGGGTGTACCGGCCCAGGACCAGCGGGTCCCCGGGGGTCAGAGCGTCCATCCGTACTCCTCGATCAGTCCCCCAAGGAAACCATCTCCGCACCCGGAACAGCAGTGGTTCGTCCCGAACTGTGACCGGGCCGCCGGACGATCAGCAGCACGAGCGCCCCCGTCGCGAGGCCGAGGACCCCCGACACGACCAGCGTCAGGTTCAGCCCGTGCGCGAACGCGCCCTCCACCAGATGCCGGGCCTGCGGCGCCCGCTCCAGGACGGCCTGCGCCCGGCCGCTGCTCAGCGCGTCGGCCATCTCCCGGGAGCCGGGTACCCTCCCCTCCAGCGAGCCCGCCATCCCGTCCCGGAAGACGCCGCCGAGCACCGCGATGCCCAGCGCGAAGCCGACCTGCCGGAACGTGGTCACCGCGCCCGCCGCCATCCCGCTGCGCTCGACCGGCACCGCCGCCATCGCCGCCGACGACAGCGCCGGGGTGCCGATGCCGACCCCGATCCCGACGATCGCCAGCCCCGGCATGACCGCCCACCAGCTCGATCCGGCCGACAGCACCGCCTGTGCGAGCGCCCCCGCCCCGATGAACAGCAGGCCGATCCCGATGGTGAGCCGCGGCGCCGCCTCGTGGAAGAACCGCCCGCCCGCCCCCGCGACGACGAACGCGACCGCGCTCATCGGCAGGATGACCAGCCCCGTCTGGATCGCGCTCAGCCCCAGCAGCGACTGCATCCACAGCGACAGGTAGGCGCCGTAGGCGAAGGCGGAGAGCGTCAGCAGCGCCCCCGCGATCATGATCATCGTGAAGGACGGGTTCCGGAACAGCCGCAGGTCCAGCATCGGCTCGTCCCGCCGGGTCTCGACCACGGCGAAGACGGCGAGCAGCACCGCGCCGCCCGCCAGCGACGCCACGGTCCCGCCCTCGCTCCAGCCGGTCTCGCCCGCCCTGATCAGCCCGTAGGTGACCAGGCCGATGGCCCCGGCGAAGGCGGCCGTCCCCGGGACGTCCACACGGCGGGCGTGCGGGTTCCTCGACTCGCCGACGGCCTTCAGCGTGAGCACGACCGCGATCGCGCTCACCGGAAGGTTGATCAGGAACACCGCCCGCCAGCCGAACGGCGACACCAGCAGCCCGCCCACGATCGGCCCCGCCGCGGCGGCGGCGCCGTTGACGGCGCCCCACACCCCGAACGCGACGCCCCTGTCCCGGCCCTGGTAGATGCTGTTGATCAGCGCCATCGTGGTCGCGAACATCGCCGCGGCCCCGACGCCCTGCACCCCGCGGGCGGCGATCAGGAATCCGGCGTCCGGCGCCAGCCCGCAGGCCAGCGACGAGACGGCGAACAGCACGGTCCCCGCCACGTACACCCGGCGGCGGCCGATCAGGTCGGCGAGTGATCCCGCGCCGAGCAGGAGCGCCGCGAGCAGCAGCGCGTAGACGTCCATGACCCACTGGAGTGAGGAGAAGGACGTGTCGAGCCCGGTCGCCATGTCCGGCAGCGCCACCACCACGATGGTGACGTCGACCAGCAGCATGAACGCACCCGTGCAGATCGCCACCAGCGGCAGCCACTTACGCATGTGAGTCCCCTTTCGCGTCACCCCAGGTTCGGGCGTCCGCGGGCGGAACCGGGAGCCGGACCGGGGATCCGGCGCGGAATCCGACACCGCTTAGGCTGTGGTGGTGGAAACCGTCATCATCGACGCGCTGGACCGCCAGATCATGCACGGCCTCGGTCTCGACGGCCGGGTCTCCTTCGCCCGTCTCGCCGAGGTCATCGGCGTCTCGGACCAGACCGTCGCCCGCCGGTACCGGCGGCTGCGCGGGCAGCGGCTGATCCGCGTCGTCGGCCTGTGCGACCACCGCAGGACCGGCGGATCGAGCTGGTGGGTGCGGCTCCAGTGCGCGCCGGGCTCGGCCCCCGAGATCGGCCGGGCGCTGGCCCGGCGGCCCGACACCGTCTGGGTGCAGCTGATGTCGGGCGGCGCCGAGATCCTCTGCGGGGTGCGGACCGCCGTGCCCGATCCCCGCTCGTCCCTGCTGCTCGACAAGCTGCCGCGCAGCTCCCGGATCACCGCGGTCTCGGCCCACTCGATGCTGCACCTGTTCGCGGGCGGTTCGCTCGGCGACGGCGCCGCCCTCATCGAGGGCCTCGACGAGCACCGGGTGAAGGAGCTCCGGCGGCCCCCGGCGCCGCCGGTCGCGGAGGAGCCGTTCGAGCTCGCCGAGCCCGACCTGGCCCTGCTCGCCCTCCTCGGCCGGGACGCCCGCATCCCCAACGCGGAGCTGGCGGCGGACGTCGGCTGGTCGGAGTCGGCCCTGCGCCGCCGGATGGACCATCTGCGCGCCGCCGGGGTCCTCTACTTCGATCTCGAGGTGGACGTGAACCTGCTCGGGCTGCGCTCCCAGGCCTGGCTCTGGCTGAAGGTCCACCCCGCCGACCTGGACGCCGTCGGCACCGAACTGGCCCGCCACCAGGAGGTCCCCTTCGCCGCGGCGACGACCGGCTCGTCGAACCTCACCGCGATCGTCTGCTGCCGGAGCCCCGAGGCGCTCTACACGTACCTGACGACCAGGATCGGCTCGCTGTCCGGCGTCCAGAGCATCGAGTCGGCGCCCGTGACCATCACCCTGAAGCAGGGCGGAGCCGTCATGCCCGCCGCCCGGTTCGAGGCCCCCCGACCCCATTGACCCGGGCCCGCCGAACGCGCATGCTGCTGGACACTCGCGAAGATTGTTCGGCTTCTGGAGGATGCGGGTGCGGGCTCGAAGCGTGATCGTCCTGACGGGTGTCCTGGCGTCGCTGCTCGGCGTACCGGCGCGGGCTGCGGCGGCACCGGCGGCGGCCGGATGTGATCCGATCGATCCGGCGGCGTGCCTGCTGCCCTTCCCCAACGACTGGTACACCGTCGGCGACCCGAAGACCGGCACGGGGCGGCGGATCGACATGACGGCCGCGCAGACCCCGAGGAACACCCTCGGCAAGGCGGTCGATCCGGCCGAGTGGAACCGCAACGACGGGTTCTCGCCCGGCTCGATGCTGCTCGCGCACGTCCCCGGCCTCGACCTGGCGCGGACCGGGGCCGCCCCGATCACCGACATCGGCGGGTCGCTGGCGCCCGACGCCCCGATCGTCGTGGTCGACACCGCCACCGGCGAGCGCTGGCCCTACTTCGCCGAGCTCGACGCCAACGCCACCGATCCGGCCCGGCGGGCGCTGATCGTCCGGCCCGCGAAGAACTTCCTCGAGGGGCACCGCTACGCCGTCGCCCTCCGCGATCTCAGGGACGCGGCCGGGCGGGTGATCCCGCCGACCGCGGCCTTCACCCGGCTGCTCGGCCCCGACCTGCCCGCCGGCGACCCGCTGCGGGCCCGGCAGGCCGCCGAGCGGGCCACCCTCGCCGACCTCGCCGCGCGCGGCGTCACCACCGAAGGCCTCTACCTGGCGTGGGACTTCACGGTCGCGAGCGGGCGCAACCTGTCGGAACGGATCCTGAAGATCAGGGACGACGCGTTCGCGAAGCTCGGCGCCCGCACCCCCGGCTACCTCGTCACCGAGGTCACCGAGAACCCGGCCGACGACCCGATCGCCCGCGAGGTGCGCGGCACGATCTCGGTGCCGAGCTACCTGAACCTGCCCGGCGGGCCGCCCGGATCCCGCTTCCACTACGGGCCGGACGGGCTGCCGTCCCAGCTCCCGTTCAACGTCCAGCTCGCCGGATTCCAGTGTGAGATCCCCCGCTCGGCCTACTCCACCCCCGGCCGGGCCGCGCTCTACGGGCACGGCCTGCTCGGCGCCGAGTCCGAGGTCGGCTCGGGGGCGGTCAAGGCGCTGGCTGCCGAGCACGGCTTCGTGTTCTGCGCCACCAAATGGGCCGGGCTGTCCCAGGACGACGTGGCCACAGCGGTCCTGGCGCTGGCCGACCTCAGCGGCTTCCCCGCCCTCGCCGACCGGATGCAGCAGGGCCTGCTGAACATGATGTGGCTGGGCCGGGCGATGACCACCGGCCTCGCGGGAGACAGGGCGTTCCGGTCCCCCGGCGGCAAGTCCGTGATCGACACGAGTCTCGGCCTGTCCTACGACGGCAACAGCCAGGGCGGGATCATGGGCGGCGCCCTGACGGCCGTCTCCACCGATCTGCGCAGGTCCGTGCTGGGCGTCCCGGGGATGAACTACAGCACCCTGCTGAACCGCAGCACGGACTTCAGCACCTACGCCACCGTCATGAACCTCGCCTATCCGGACAGGCTCGACCAGCAGATCGGGCTGGCGCTCCTCCAGATGCTGTGGGACCGCGGCGAGGCCGACGGCTACGCCCAGCACATGACCTCCGACCCGCTGCCCGGCACGCCGCCGCACCAGGTGCTGATGCACGTCGCGTTCGGCGACCACCAGGTCTCGCCGCTCGCCGCCGAGGTCGAGGCCCGGACGATCGGCGCCCGCATCCACCGGCCCGCCACCGCCGAGGGCCGCAACCCCGACACCGTCCCCTACTGGGGCATCCCGGCCCTGCCCGAGGGCCCCTTCACCGGCTCCGGCCTGGTGATCTGGGACAGCGGCTCGCCCTACCAGCCGCTCACCAACACCCCGCCCTCGTCCGACACCCGCGACCCGCACTCCGACCCGCGCAAGTCCGCCGACGCCCGCCGCCAGGCCGCGATCTTCCTGAAGACGGGCGAGATCGTCGACGTCTGCGCGGGGCTCCCCTGCCGGGCCGCCGGGGGCTGAGCCCTCAGCGGGACGCGACCAGCTTCAGCGGCCCCGCCGCCAGCACCTCCGGCGCGTCCTCCCAGGGCACGACGTCGGAGGTGACCGGCCGCGGGTCGAACCGCCCCGAGGCGACCAGATCGAGGACGGCGGGGATGTCGGGCCGGACGTGCGCCCGGCCCGTGCGCAGGGTGCAGCAGCGCGTGTACATGCCGAACAGCGGCAGCGGCGGGTCCTCGAAATAGACGGTCGCGACCGTGCAGACGCCGTCGTAGGCGGTGCTCCGGAGCGCCAGCCGCACGCCCTCGTGGTCGCCGCTGGCATCGACGGTGACCGGGAACGTCCCGTGCCTGCCCCGGTAGGGGCTCTCGACCGGCTCGGCCCCCAGCGCCTCGGCGACGGCGAGCCGCGACGGCTCGTGGTCGAGGTAGACGACCCGGGCGGAGCCGAGGGAGACGGCCAGGCCCGCGGCGTAGAGGCCGATCGACGGGGATCCCCCGCCGCCGACGACCAGGACCTCGGCGCCCGGCTCGTCGGCGAGCGGGCCCGCGACCGTCCGGTAGGCGTCGGGGATGTTGTCGCTGGCGCTGGCGACCGCGACGGGATCGACCCCGCCGGGCAGCGGGACGAGCATCGCGTCGGCGTGCGGGACCAGCGCGAGGTCGGCCCAGAGCCCGCCCCAGGCGAGCCCGCCGAGCGGCCCGAGCCCGTAGGTCGACAGCCTCGGATGCTCCGCGCAGTTCCCGGTCCGCCCGCGCGAGCACGGCGCGCACCGGCCGCACGAGATCTGGAACGGCACGATCACCAGATCGCCCGGGGCGCACCCGGTCACCCCGGGCCCGGTCGCGACGACCTCCGCGACCCCCTCGTGCCCGAACGCGTACGGCCCGGCCAGCGGGAAGGCCCCGCGCAGCACGGCCGGATCGATGTCACAGGTCGCCACCGCGACCGGGCGCACGATCGCCTGCCCCGCCCCGGTGAGCTCCGGATCAGGGGCCTCCTCCCAGCGCAGCGCGCCGGGACCGTCCAGCATCAGTCGTCTCATGCCCTCTACTGTCGCTAGAACGTTCTTTCCAGTCAAGGTCCCGGCGGGCGGGACACGGGCCGCGAAGCCTCAGGGAAGGGCCTGGCGGACGAGCCCGGCCATGGCCTCGCCCACCGTGCGGAGGGGGGCGTCCGAGCGCTGGACGCGGGCGAGCATGGCGGCCCCCTCGTAGGCGGCGACGATCGTCGTGGCCAGGTCCGCGGCCCGGTCCGCGGGCAGTTCCAGCGCCACCAGCAGGCCCGCGACGGCCTCGGTCATCGCGGCGAAGGCGCGCGCGCAGGCCTCGCGGACGAGCTCGGAGTCGGCGGCGCCGTCCAGGGCCGGGGTGCCGACCGGGCAGCCGTCCGCCCAGCCGGAGCCGGACAGCCGCCGGGCCATGAAGGAGAACAGGTCGCGGCCGAACCGCGAGGCGTCCGGGGTGCGGGAGCGGATCATGCCGGCGACGAGGTCGCCGCAGGCCTCGATCGCCGCGGCGGCGATCTCCTCCTTGCCGCCGGGGAAGTGGTGGTAGATCGAGCCGTAGGGAAGCTCGGACTCCCGGCTCAGGGCCTTCAGCCCGAGACCGTGGTATCCGTGGCGGGACAGCAGGTCACAGGCGGCAAGTTCGATGCGCTGCCGGGAGTCGGTCGCCATCCGGTCAGCGTACTCACGCCTCCACGGGCCAGGTGTGAACAGGCTCGTTGGTGTGCATGTTGGCGATGTAGCGGAGCATCATGGCGCGCAGCGCCTCGGGCCGGGTGAGGTTGCGGCGCTCCTCGAGGGCCCGGACGGTCGCGATCTGCCAGTCGGCACCGGTCCGCTCGGCCGCGCACCGCTGCTCGATGATGCCGAGGAGACGGTCCCGGCGTCCGGGGTCGAAACCCTGCCGGACCAGGCCCTCGGCGGCCATCGGCAGCAGCCGCCGCAGGACCAGCCGGGCCGCGGTCGGGTCGCCGTGGTCGCGGCCGTCGGGGTCGGGCCAGGCCAGCGGGGCGTGGATGCCGAGCCGGGCGGCGCGGTGCAGGTTCTCCTCCGCGGCGGAGAAGCCCATCCGGGTCCAGACCGGGCGGTCCTCGTCGGCGAGGTAGCGGAGCAGGCCGTAGAAGAGCGCGCCGTTGGCCATCGTGTCGGCGACGGTCGGCCCCGCGGGCAGCACCCGGTTCTCCACCCGCAGGTGCGGACGCCCTTCGACGACGGCGTAGACCGGCCGGTTCCAGCGGTAGACGGTCCCGTTGTGCAGGGTCAGTTCGTCGAGCGTCGGGGTCTCGCCCGCCTCGAAGGCGGCGACGGGATCCTCCTCGGAACAGATCGGCAGGAGGGCGGGGAAGAAGCGCGTGTTCTCCTCGAACAGGTCGAAGACCGAGGTGATCCAGCGCTCCCC
Organism: Actinocorallia longicatena; assembly: GCF_039534125.1. Lineage (NCBI taxonomy): Bacteria > Bacillati > Actinomycetota > Actinomycetes > Streptosporangiales > Thermomonosporaceae > Actinocorallia > Actinocorallia longicatena. The sequence goes on from NZ_BAAAUV010000046.1 coordinate 10,247, forward strand.
GAACCACACCCTCGGCCGGACGCCCTGCGCCTTCAGCTCGTCCGGGCGGGTGTCGGTGGCCTGCTCGAACAGGGTGATCCGGCTCTCGTGCCACAGCTGCCGGCCGAACAGGAACGGCGAGTTGGCCGCGACGGCCACCTGGACGCCCGCGATGGCCTGGGCGGCGTTCCATGCGGCGGCGAACTCCTCCGGGCTGACCTGGAGATGGAACTGGGCGCTGGTGCAGGCGGCCTCGGGGGTGATGCTCTCGACGGCCGTCTCCAGCCGCTCCGCCCCCTCGATGACGATGGGCATCGCCTCGCCGCGCGCCGCGAAGATCTGCTGGTTGAGCAGGTGGTAGCGGTCGTTGCCCGACAGGTTCTCCAGATGGATGTCGGACTCGCGCAGCGTCGGGAGGATGCCGACCATGACCAGGCTCGCGCCGACCGTGCGGGCCGCGTCCTCCGCGTTGTTCAGGTTGTCGCGGATCTCCTCCTCCAGCGCGCCCGCGCCCCCCAGCTCGCGCGGCGGCACGTTGATCTCGAGGTTGAAGCGGCCCAGCTCGGTCTCCCAGGCCGGATCGGCGATCGCGTCGAGCACGTCGGTGTTGCGCATGAGCGGATCACCCGCCGCGTCGACCAGGTTTAGTTCGATCTCCAATCCGATATGCGGACGACCGAATTCAAAACGGGATTCGCGCAGCATCCGGGCCAGCACATCCAGGCACCGGCGCACCTTCTCGCGGTACTGCCTGCGGTCCTCGCCACTGATCTCGACCGCTTCGACGTCCTTGCCCATGAACGCACTGTGCCACTTTCCCGGGGCCGCTAACCCGGTACGGCCCCTGGGCCTTGTCGGCCGGGTGTGGCCGGGTTACCATCCCGCCGACTTTTAGGAAGCTTTCCTAAAAGAACCTTAAGGCGAGAGGGACCCATGCACCTTTCGAGGGCGGCCGTCGCGGTCGTCACGCTCCTGGGCGGCGTGCTGCTGCCCGCCACGGCCGCACACGCGGCCAACATCGCGTCCAATCCCGGCTTCGAGAACGGCCTCAGCGGCTGGACCTGCTCGGCGTCGTCCGGGGCCGCGGCCGTCTCCAGCCCGGTCCACACCGGGAGCGGCGCGCTGACCGCCACCCCCGCGGGCGACGACCTCGCCCGCTGCCGGCAGACCGTCGGCGTCAAGCCGTCCTCGGCCTACACGCTGTCGGCCTGGGTGCGCGGGAACTACGTGTTCCTGGGCGCCACCGGGACCGGCGGCACCGACCCGCAGACCTGGGCCGCGCCCGGCGCGACCTGGACCAAGGTCTCCACGACCTTCACCACCGGTCCCTCGGCCTCCACCGTGACCGTCTACCTCAACGGCTGGTACGGCCAGGGCGCCTACGCCGCCGACGACGTCGTCCTCGACGGCCCCGGCGGCACGACCACCCCGGTGGACACGGCCGCTCCGACCGTCCCCGGCGGCGTCTCCGCCGGATCGCCCACCTCCAGCAGCCTGAACGTCACCTGGACGGCCTCCACCGACGACGTGGGCGTCACCGGATACGACGTCCTGCGCTCCGGCACCTCGACGCCCGTCACGGTGTCCGGAACCTCCTACACCGCCACCGGCCTGGCGGCGAACACCGCCTACTCCTTCCAGGTCCGGGCCCGCGACGCCGCCGGCAACACCTCCGCCTACAGCGCGGCCGCCGGCGGCACGACCAGCACGACCACCACTCCGCCGCCCGCGAACATCACCTTCGCGCCCTACATCGACATCACCTTCCCCACGCCCAGCCTGGCCTCGGTCCGGAACGCCACCGGCCAGAAGTACTTCACCCTCGCCTTCGCCCTCGGCGACAGCACCGGCTGCAACCCCGCCTGGGGCGGCACGATCCCGCTGAACGACTCCCGGATCATCAACGACGTCCGGGCCCTCCAGGCCGCGGGCGGGCAGGTCATCGTCGCCACCGGCGGCGCGGCCGGTCCCTACCTCGAGCACGTCTGCGGCACCTCCGCGAGCCTGCTCGCCGCCTACGAGAACGTCCTCGACACCGTCGGCACCAACCACCTCGACGTCGACATCGAGGCCTCCATCGACGTCGCCAAGGTCAACACCGCGCTGAAGCAGCTCCAGGCCGAACGCGGCACCACGATCAGCTACACGCTGCGGATCCAGGGCCAGGACTACGGGATCGACCCGTTCTCCGTGCAGATCCTCCAGGACGCCGCGGCGAAGGGGCTCGAGGTCCTCGTCAACCCGATGCTCATGGACTTCGGCTTCACCGGCGACTGGGGCGACGCGCTCGTCTCGGCGGCCTCCGCGACCCTCGGCCAGATGAAGACGATCTGGCCGGGCCGGACCGACGCCCGGCTCCGGCGGATGCTCGGTCTCACTCCCATGATCGGCAAGAACGACACCGGGCCGATCACCACCCAGGCGGACGCCAGGAAGCTCCTGGCCTTCGCCCAGTCCAACCACGTCGGGCGGATCGGCTTCTGGTCGATCGGCCGCGACAACGGCGGCTGCCCCGGCGGCACCCTGTCCCCCACGTGCAGCGGGGTCGCCCAGTCCGCCTACGAGTTCACCTCCGTCTTCTCCGCGTTCACCGGCTGAGGGATCCCCCCATGAGAATCAGAAACCTGCTCGTCGCGGCGCTGCTCGGCGTCGCGTCCGTCGTCACCGTGGCCGCGCCCGCCCAGGCCGCGCCCGTCACCGCGTCCTTCACCAAGGTCTCCGACTGGGGCTCGGGCTTCGAGGGCAAGTACACCGTCACCAACGGCACCACCAGCGCGATCAACGGCTGGAACGTCCAGTTCGACCTGCCCTCGGGCTTCTCGATCAGCTCCGCCTGGGACGCCACCATGGTCCGCAGCGGCCAGCACTACACCTTCACCAACCCGGGCTGGGCCCCGACGCTCGCGGCCGGCGCCTCGGCGACCTTCGGCTTCAACGGCGCGCCCGGCAACTTCAGCGCCCCGACCGGCTGCACGATCAACGGCGCCGCCTGTACCGGCGGCCCCACGACCGGAGCGCCCGGCACCCCCGGAACGCCCACCGCGAGCGCGACCAACACCAGCGTCGCCCTGTCGTGGGGCGGCTCCAGCGGGACGGTCACCGGCTACCGCGTGTACGAGGGCTCGACCGTCAAGGCCACCGTCACCGGCACCAGCGCCACCATCAGCGGGCTCGGCACCTGCACCCCGCACACCTACAACGTGACCGCCTACAACGCCAACGGCGAGTCGGCCCACAGCGGCTCCGTCAGCGTCACGACCACCGGCTGCACGAGCAACGGCTCCAAGCTGGCCGGCGCCCCCTACCTCTACCTCGGCTGGGGCAACCCGCCCAGCCCCACCTCCGTCATGAGCGCGACGGGCGTCAAGGCCTTCACCATGGCGTTCATGCTGTCCGGCGGCGGCTGCACCCCGGCCTGGGACTCCAGCCGACCGCTGACCGGCGGCGTCGACGCCTCCACCATCGCCGCGATCAAGGCGGCGGGCGGCGGCGTCCAGATCTCCTTCGGCGGCTGGCAGGGCAACAAGCTCGGCCCGAACTGCGCCACCTCCGCCGACTTCGCCGCGGCCGTCCAGCAGGTCATCAACGCCTACGGGCCGGTGGCCGTCGACTTCGACATCGAGAACACCGACGAGTTCGAGAACACGACCGTCCAGGACCGCATCCTCGGCGGGCTCAAGATCGTCAAGCAGAACAACCCCAACACCAAGGTCGTCATCACCTTCGGCACCTCGACCACGGGCCCCGGCTACTACGCCCAGCGGCTCATGACCCAGGCCAAGGCCCTGGGCGTCGGCATCGACAACTGGACGATCATGCCGTTCGACTTCGGCGGCGGCAACGACATGTACGGCAACACCGTCAACGCCCTCGAGGGCCTGAAGAACTTCCTCAAGACCACCTACGGCTGGGACGACGCCACGGCCTACGCCCATACCGGCATCTCCGGCATGAACGGCCTGTCCGACCAGCAGGAGCTCACGACCACCGCCATCTGGACCCAGATCCGCGACTACGCCAAGTCCCACGGGCTCGGCCGCCTCGCCTACTGGTCGGTCAACCGTGACCGCGGCTGCGCCGGCGGCGGCGTCGTCTCCAACTGCAGCGGCATCGCCCAGGCCGACTGGGCCTTCACTCAGATCACCGCGGGGTTCTAGAGTGTCGACCTAACGCTTGCTCGGGAGGCACGGATGGGTTTTCGCATCGACGCACAGCTCACCGTGGCTCCCGGGGAGGTCGCCGCCACCGCCGAGCGCCTGCGCGGCCTCGGCTTCGACGGCGTCTTCACCTTCGAGGGCCCCGCCGACGTCTTCCTGCCTCTGACCCTGGCGGCGTCGGCGGGGCTCGATCTGATGACCAACATCGCGGTCGCCTTCCCGCGCAGCCCCGTCCATCTCGCGCACACCGCGCACGATCTGCACCTGCTGAGCGGCGGCCGGTTCAGGCTCGGGCTCGGCAGCCAGGTCAGGGCGCACGTGGAGCGGCGCTACGGAGCGGCGTTCGACCGCCCGGCGGCGCGGATGCGGGAGTACGTGCTCGCGATCAAGGCGATCCAGCACTCCTGGCAGACCGGCGAGCCCCTCGACTTCCGGGGCGAGTTCACCACCCACACCCTGATGCCGCCGCTGTTCTCCCCCGGCCCGAACCCGCACGGCACACCGCCCGTCCTGGTCGCCGGGGTCGGCCCGCTGATGACGGCCGTCGCGGGCGAGGTCGCCGACGGCTACCTCATCCACCCGTTCAACTCCCCCGCCTCGGTCGAGACGACCACGCTGCCCGCCCTCGACAAGGGCCTGGCCACCGCCGGACGCAGCCGCTCCGACCTGGAGATCTGCCACCAGTTCATCGTCGGGACCGGCCGCGACGAGGCCGAGGTCGCCTCCGCCCGCGAGGCCGCCAGGACGATGATCGCCTTCTACGGCTCCACCGCCGCCTACCTGCCGGTCCTGGAGGCCGAGGGCGCCGCGGAACTCCACCCCGCGCTGCGCGCCCTCACCCGGGAGAACCGCTGGGGCGACCTGCCCGGCCTGATCCCCGACGAGCTGCTCGACCGCATCGCCGTGACGGGCTCTCCCGACCAGGTCGCCGCGGCGATCCGCGCCCGTGCCACCGGGCTCGCCGACCGGATCGCCCTGTGCACCCCGCACGTCCCGTCCCCGGAGGCGCTCACCACGCTCCTGGACGCCCTGCACTGAGACACCTGCGCGCTGTGACGCCCCGCACTGAGCTGAGACGCCCCGCGCCGAGGGAAGCCCCGCACAGGGCCGTCAGGCCTCGTCGTCGCTCGGGTCGTCCTCTTCGGGGCGGCGCGGCTGCCACTGGGGCCGTCCGAAGAGCTTCTCGATGCTGCGGCGCTCGCGCTTGGTGGGCCGTCCCGCGCCGCGGTCGCGGACGGCGACGGCCGTCTCCCGGGCGGGCGGCGGCGGGCTGTTGTCGACATAGCACTCGACGGCCACCGGCGGCCCGACCCGCTTGCTGATGATCTTCTTGACGACCAGGACCCGCTCCCAGCCCTCGACCCGGACCCTGACCTCGTCCCCCACCTTGATCGACTGCGCCGGCTTGGCCCGCACGCCGTTGACCCGCACATGCCCGCCCCGGCACGCGTCGGCCGCCAGCGAGCGCGTCTTGACCATCCGCACCGACCAGATCCAGGCGTCCACCCGCCCGCTCAGCACCTCACCAGCCATGCCCGCGACTCTACTTCGCCACCGCCCCCCGCACACCGGGGACGATCTGCCTCAAAGATCGCTACCTCAGAGATCGAGGCGCGGCTGCGGGCTCTCGGGTGCGTCGGCGGCGTCCGCCGGGGCCTCGAGCAGGGAGACGGGGGCATCGGCGACGACCCGGCGGCGCCTGCTGGCGAGCAGGCGGTTCGGGCCCATCCGGCCGGCGAACAGAAGGGCGAACAGGAGCAGGGCCGCTCCGCTGAGCACCGTGACGATGCCGGGGAGGACCAGGCTGACGCCGCCCGCCGGATCGCCCACGAGAAGGACCGTGCCTACGACCATCAGGATGACGCCGACCACTGCGAGCATTTCTCACATCCACTGCCGGAACCGACCGAGCCTCGGACCCGATGAATCCCCCTTTTGGTCCCTTTTACTCATTTGCCGGGGTTTTCGGGCGGCACGGGGTTGCAGAACGCCGTTCGGTAGGCTGCGGCCCATGCGCATCGGCATCGGCCTGACCGAACCCACTGGACCTGACGCCCTGGCCAAGCTGCGGACCACCCTTCAGCGGGCCGCCGACGACGGCCTGTCCTCCGCGTGGGCCACCCACATCTTCGGCCTCGACGCCCTGACCTCGCTGGCCGTCGCGGGCAGCGGGATCCCCGGCCTCGAACTGGGGACCTCGGTCGTCCCCACCTATCCGCGCCACCCCGCCGCCCTGGCCCAGCAGGCCCTGACGACCGCGCTCGCCGTCGAGGGCAGGCTGACCCTCGGCATCGGCCTGTCGCACCAGATCGTCATCGAGGGCATGTTCGGGCACGACTTCAGCCGTCCGCTGCGCCATCTCGACGAGTACCTGTCGGTCCTGCTGCCTCTGCTCGACGACAAGCCCGCCCAGTTCACCGGCGAGACGCTGACCGGGAACATCACGCTGTCGCCGCCGCGCACCGGCCGGGTGCCCGTGGTCGTCGCCGCGCTCGGCACCCAGATGCTCAAGCTCGCGGGCGAGCGCGCCGACGGCACCGTCACCTGGATGACGGGCCCCGCGACCCTGCGCGACCACACCATCCCGACCATCACGGCGGCGGGCGCCGCGGCGGGCCGCCCCGCGCCGCGCGTCATCAGCATCCTGCCGGTCTGCGTGACCGACGACCCCGAGGCCGCGACGGCCCGCGCCGCCGACGTCTTCAAGGTCTACGGCTTCCTGCCGTCCTACCGGGCGATGCTCGACCGCGAGGGCGCGACGGGCCCCGAGGGCGTCGCGATCGTCGGCGACGAGGACACCGTCGCCGCCCGCATCCAGGACCTCGCCGCCATCGGCGTCACCGACTTCATCGCGGGCGAGTACGCCTCCGGAAAGGACGGCATCAGGACGCGGGCCCTGCTCAAGTCCCTGGCCTGACCCGGCTCAGTAGCTCCACGGCTCGCCCCCGGCCCGCTCCAGTTCCCTGCGGGCCAGGGGCGTGTCCAGTTCCTCCAGCCCCCGGATCGCCCAGAACCGCAGATCCTCGTCGTGGCCGTCCAGCACGGCGGCGAAGACCGGCAGGGCCTCCTCCGACCGGGCCTCCGCGATCAGCTCGAGCAGCCAGCGGCGCAGCTCGCCCGCGGGCTCACGGCCGAACTCCTCGATCAGTTCGGTGACGTAGGAGTCGGCGTGCTCACGCACGAAGTCGAACCCGTCCTGCCGCAGCCGGACGTCCTGGCTGCGCATCCTCTCCATGGCCCGGTCGAACCGCTGTCGCGACATGCCCGGCATCCTACGATCCCCCGCCGACAGTTCCGGTCCCGATCATCCCGGGTGTGGACATATGCCGGATTTTGAGAGATGATTCCAACATAATCCAACATCATATGTTTGAAAGTGTTGATAATGTCATGAGCAGTGTGCTGGAGACCGGGGCCCGGACGGCCGGGGTGCTCTCCGACGGCCGGGAGATCCTCTACTTCGACGACGAGCCGGGCCACGACCGGACGGCCTCCGACACCAGGGACCTGGCACCGTTCACCCCCGGTGCCGAGCTGCGCCGCGACCCCCTGACCGGGCAGCCCGTGCTGATCGCCGCGCACCGCCAGACCCGGACGGTCAGCTCCGCGGGAGGCGACTGCCCGCTCTGCCCGTCCCGGCCGGGGCATCCGACCGAGGTCCCCGCGGCCGACTACCACGTGGCCGTCTTCGAGAACCGGTTCCCCTCCCTGGGCGGGGCGGTCGGCGGCCGGTGCGAGGTCGTCTCCTTCTCCGCCGACCACGACCGCTCCGTCTCCGGCCTGCCCGCGGACCGGCTGACGACCATCGGCCGGGCCTGGGCCGACCGGACGGCCGCGCTGTCGGCGCTCCCCGGGGTCGAGCAGGTCTTCGTGTTCGAGAACCGCGGCGCCGAGGTCGGGGCGACCCTGTCCCATCCGCACGGCCAGATCTACGCCTACCCCTATCTTCCGCCCGTCCAGGCCGCCGTGCTGGCCTCGGCCCGCGCGCACCGGGCCGAGCACGGCGGCTGCCTGCTCTGCTCGGTCGTCGCCGCCGAGGCGGCGGGGCCGCGCGTGGTCGCCGCGACGGACGACTTCGTCGCCTACGTGCCCGAGGCCGCCCGCTGGCCCTACGAGGTGCACCTCGCGCCGCTGGCCTGCGTGCCCGACCTGGCCGCTCTGCCCGGGGAGCTCCTCCCCCGGCTCATGGCTCTGTACGGCGACGTCCTGCGCCGCTTCGACGGGCTCTTCGGCGACCCGACCGCCTACATGGCCTGCTGGCATCAGGCCCCGGTCCTGCACCGCGCCGACCTCTCGCACTTCTACGTCCAGATGTTCACCACCCGCAGGGCCGCGGGGAAGTGGAAGTTCCTGGCCTCCAGCGAGTCGTCCGCGGGCGCCTTCATCAACGACGTGTCCCCCGAGGCCGCCGCCGCGCTCTTCCGCGCCGCGGGAGACCGTTCGTGATCGGGGTCTGGCACGCGCCGGGTCGCGTCAACCTGATCGGGGAGCACACCGACTACAACGCCGGGCTCGTCCTGCCGTTCGCGCTGCCGCAGGGCGTCACGGTCGCCGGGTCGCGCCGCGACGACGGCCTGCTGGAGATCCACTCCCAGGGCCGGTCGGAGACCGTCGACCTCGCGGGCCTGGAGCCCGGATCGGTCACCGGCTGGGCCGCCTACGTCGCCGGGGTCGCGGGCGTGCTGCGCGAAGCCGGGCATCCGGTCGGCGGGGCGACCCTGCGGTTCGTCTCCGATCTTCCGCCGGGCGCGGGGGTCTCCTCCAGCGCGGCGCTGGAGTGCGCCACGGCCCTCGCCCTCACCGCCCTCTACGGGGTGCGGCTGGACCGCGCCGAGCTCGTGCTGGTCGCCCAGCGGGCCGAGAACCGCTACGCCGGGGTGCCCTGCGGGGTCCTCGACCAGTCGGCGTCGCTGCTGTGCAGGGCCGGGCACGCGCTCCTGCTCGACTGCGCGAGCGGCGAGTCCGCGCAGATCCCGCTCGACCTCGGCGACCACCGCGTCCTCGTCGTCGACACCAGGGCCGACCACCGGCTCGGCGACGGGGGTTACGCCGACCGGCGGGCGTCCTGCGAGAAGGCGGCCGGGCTGCTGGGCGTGGCGGCGCTGCGGGAGCTCACCGATCCCGAGCCGCCGCTCGACGACCCGGTCCTGCGCCGCCGGGTCCGGCATGTGGTGGGCGAGAACCTGCGCGTCGAGGCCGCCGTCGGCCATCTGCGGCGGGGCGAGATCGCGGCGATCGGCCCCCTGCTCACGGCCTCGCACGTCTCACTGCGCGACGACTACGAGGTCTCCTGGCCCGAGGCCGACGCGGCCGTCGAGGCCGCCCTCGGCGCGGGCGCGCTCGGGGCCCGGATGTTCGGCGGCGGCTTCGGCGGCTCCATCCTCGCCCTGGTCCACCTGGACGCCCTGCCGCGCGTGCGGACCGCGGTCACCACCGTCTTCGCCGGGAACGGCTGGACCTCCCCCGTCTTCCTGGAGGCGGTCGCGTCCCCCGGCGCCCACGCCCGCTAGCTCAGCCGATCAGCAGCTCGCCGACCTGGCCGGTCAGCTCCTCGCGTTCGGCCGGGCCGAGGCCCGCGTCGGTGACGAGGACGTCGGCGTCGCGCAGGTCGGCGATCGTGCTGATGCCGATCGTGCCCCACTTGGTGTGGTCGGCCAGGACGATCCGGCGCCTGGCCGCCGCGACCAGGGCCCGGTCGGTCTCGGCCTCCAGCAGGTTGGGCGTGGTGAACCCGGCGTGGGTGCTCATCCCGTGCACGCCGAGCAGGAGCAGGTCGACGTTGAGCGAGCGGATCGCGGCCACCGCGATCGGCCCGACCAGAGCGTCGGACGGCGTCCTGATCCCGCCGGTCAGCACGACCGTGTGGTCGGGACGGCCCTGCCGGTGGAAGACGTCGGCGACCTGGAGGGAGTTGGTGACGACCGTCAGGCCGGGCGTGCCGAGAAGATGGCGGGCCAGCGCCCAGGTCGTGGTGCCCGCGGAGATCGCCACGGCGGTCCCGGGCGCGACGAGCGCCGCCGCCCGCGCCGCGATGGCCTCCTTCTCCTCCCGCTGCACCGCCGACTTCGCCTCGAACCCCGGCTCCTCGGTCGCGGGGGCGCCGATCGCGGTGGCCCCGCCGTGCACCTTCACCAGCACCGACTGCTCGGCCAGCACCTCGAGATCGCGCCGCACGGTCATGTCGGACACCCCGAACCGCTGGACGAGCTCGGCGACCCGCACGGCCCCGTCCCGCCGCACCAGCTCGGCGATCTCCTCCCGCCGCTGTCCTGCGAGCACTCCGCGCACCTCCTCCGGGCGATCCACCATGATTAAACATGACCCTGGGCCCGCGCCCGGGACGCGGCCCGGGTGCCCGCCGAGACGGGAGCGGCCAGGAGTCCGGTCACGAGGTCGATGAGATCGCTGACGAACAGGGCGTGGTCGGTGCGGCTGGAGACCCGCGGGCGCCGGGCCAGCTCGGTGATCGTGAACCGGACGGCGAGGAAGCGCCGGTGGTGGCTGACGGCCAGCGGGTCGAGCATCGGCAGGACCAGGGCGCGCCAGCGATGGGTGCTGGTGTCGGGATCCTCGGGCGCGGAGAAGGGCGGGCGCGGCCGGTTGAGGACGTCGGCGAGGACCTGGAGGTAGCCGACACCGCCCTCGGCGTCGAGCTCGGCGGCGAGCGGCCGCACCAGCGCGGCGACGAGCGTGTGCAGATCGGGACGCCCGTCGGCCTCGTACTGGTCGAGCAGCGCGTGCCTGCGCGCCTCGACCTCGGTGTCGTGCCGGGCGAGCACCGCCCTGACCAGCCCCGCCCGGTCGCCGAAGTGGTACTGGAGCGCGCTGGCGTTGCGGGTGCCGGCCGCGGCGTTGATCTCACGGAGGCTGACGGCCTCGAGCCCGCGCTCGGCGAACAGGCGCTCGGCCGCCGTGATCAGACGTTCCCTGAGGTCACCACCCGAATTCATGCACTCATATTGACATTGAATGCGGTCGCATTAAACATGAAGGCGGCGAAAGGTGGACCCCATGGCGATCGACTTCACTCTCGAACCCGAACTGGAAGCCATCAGGCTCCGGGTCCGCGGCTTCGTCGACGAGGTCGTCCGGCCGGCCGAGACCCGGCTGCTCGGCGAGCGCGACCTGGATCGCGACTCCTACATCAAGCTGCTGTTCGGCCTGCGGGACGAGGCCAGGACGGCCGGCCTGTGGCTGCCGCACATGCCCGCGGAGTGGGGCGGGATGGGGCTCGGCCATGTCGAGCTGGCGATGGTCCAGGCCGAGGCGGCCAAGACCTACTACGGCCCGTTCGTCCTCAACTGCCAGGCCCCCGACGAGGGCAACATGCACACCCTCCTGCACTGGGCCGACGACGCCCAGAAGGAGCGGTACCTGCGCCCGCTGTGCGAGGGCCGCGCCATGAGCTGTTTCGCCATGACCGAGCCTGAGGTCGCGGGCTCCGACCCGACCCTGATCAGGACCACGGCCGTCCTCGACGGCGACGAGTGGGTGATCGACGGCCACAAGTGGTTCATCTCCAACGCCCACCGGGCCCGGTTCGCGATCGTCATCGCCAGGACCGAGGACGATCCGGAGATCCCGCAGGCCGCCAACTCCGCGTTCCTCGTCGACATCCCGTCCGAGGGCTGGACCGAGGTCCGCCAGATCGAGACGATGCACGGCGGCACCGGCCACTCCGAGATCCGCCTCGACGGCCTGCGCGTCCCGGCCGGGAACCTGCTCGGCGGCCGCGGGAAGGGCCATCTGCTCGGCCAGTACCGGCTCGGCCCCGCCCGGCTCGCGCACTGCATGCGGTGGATCTCCCAGGCCGAGACGGCCCTCGACCTCATGGTCGGCCGGTCCCTCGACCGCTTCGCGCACGGCTCGCTGCTCGCCGACAAGCAGGGCGTCCAGTGGATGATCGCGGACTCGACCATGGAGGTCTACCAGGCCAAGCTCATGGTCCTGCACGCCGCCCACCGCATCGACCGGGGCCTGCCGTTCAAGTCCGAGGTCTCCATGGCCAAGCACTTCGTGGCGAACATGCTCAACCGGGTGATCGACCGCGCGATCCAGGTCCACGGCGCCCTCGGCTACTCCACCGACACCCCGCTGGCCCACATGTACCAGCACGCCCGCTGGGCGCGGATCGCCGACGGCTCCGACGAGATCCACCAGATGCGCATCGCCCAGCGCGCCATCGCCGCCTACCAGGAGCACGGCACGACCCGCGCCGCCACCGGGGACCTTCCGCTGTGACCGGCCGGGGCCCGCTCGCCGACCTCGACACCCTGCTCACCGCGCCCGGCCAGCCCTTCGAGGTGGTCGAGACGCAGGTGCGGGGCGTCCCGACCCGCGTGTGGAAGAACGCCCCCGCGACGCTCGGCGACGCCCTGGCCCTCAGCCGGATCCACGCCGACGCCGTCTTCCTCGTCCACGAGGACCGGCGGATCTCCTTCGAGGAGCACTACCTCGCGTCCGTCCGGCTGGCGCACGCGCTGCGCGATCGGCTGGGGGTCCGCGAGGGCGACCGGGTCGCGATCGCGATGCGGAACCTGCCCGAATGGTCGATCGCGTTCTGGGCGGCCGCGGTGGCCGGTGCGGTGGCCGTCCCGCTGAACGCCTGGTGGACCGGGGAGGAACTGCGCTACGGGCTGGCCGACTCCGGCGCGTCCGTCGTGTTCTGTGATCCCGAGCGGGCCGGGCGGATCGGCGGCGTGCCGGGCCTGACGGTCGTCGAGACCGGCGGGCCGTTCGACGCGCTGCTCGCCTCGGTGCCCGCGACCGCCGAGGCCCCGCGGACCTCGGTCGGCCCCGACGACGACGCCACGATCTTCTACACCTCGGGCACGACCGGACGCCCCAAGGGGGCGCTCGGCACCCACCGCAACATCTGCACCAACCCGATGAGCCTCGGCTACGTCCGGGCCAGGACCGCCCTGCGCGACGGCGAGAGCAGGGAGCCGAATTCCGGGGAGCAGAGTTCGGGGCAGCCGGGCCATCTGCTGTCGGTGCCGTTCTTCCACGCCACCGGCTGCCACTCCATCCTGATCGCCAACCTGCTGGCCGGCGGGAAGCTGGTCATGATGCGCCGCTGGGATCCCGGACGCGCGCTGGAGCTGATCGAGCGGGAGCGGGTCACGGCCTTCGGCGGCGTCCCCTCGATGGTCATGCAGGTGCTCGACCATCCGGACTTCGCGGCCCGCGACACCTCCAGCATCAGGAACATCGGCTACGGCGGCGCCCCCGCCCCGCCCGACCTCGTCCGCCGGATCACCGCGCACTTCCCCGGCCGGGCGGCGTCCAACGGGTACGGGCTGACCGAGACCTCGTCGCTGTCGACGATGAACGCGGGTTCCGACTACGCGGCCCGGCCGGACAGCGTCGGCCCGCCGGTCCCGGTCGTGGACGTCAAGGTCGCCGGGCCGGACGGCGCCGATCTGCCGCCCGGCGCGACGGGCGAGCTGCTGATCCGCGGCCCGAACATCGTCAAGGGCTACTGGAACCGGCCCGAGGACACCGCGGCGGCGTTCCGTGACGGCTGGTTCCACACCGGCGACATTGCCCGGATCGACGACGACGGCTTCGTCCACATCGTCGACCGCGCCAAGGACATGCTGATCCGCGGCGGCGAGAACATCTACTGCGTCGAGATCGAGACGGTCCTGCACGACCATCCGGCCGTCGCCGACGCCGCCGTCATCGGGCTCCCCCATCCCGTCCTCGGCGAGGAGCCGGCCGCGATCGTCCAGCTCCGCCCCGGCCATCCGGCCGGCGAGGACGTGCTGCGCGCCCACGTCGCCGAGCACCTGGCCGCCTTCAAGGTGCCCGTCCGCATCTGGTTCTCCGCCGAGCCGCTCCCCCGCACCGCGGCGGGCAAGATCCTCAAACGGGAACTCAGGACGGCCTACTCCGGCCGTCCCTGAGGAGATACGGACGCCCGCCGGGTCTGAGCCTTGACCCGGCGGGCGTACGGGGAGTGGGGAAGAGGAAGAGGTCTAGGGGCTGTTTCAAAGTCGGCGCCCGTGGCGAGCGGCGTCCAGGTGCGTGCCTCGCGGGGGCGGAGGAGGGAGTCGACCTGGTTGGGTCGGCGACCGAAGACAACCTCGCGAGGTGCGTGCCTGGGCGCCGCGCAGTAGGGCAGTTGACTTTGAAACAGCCCCTAGCGGTGGCTGGGCAGGGCGCAGACGGTGTCGAGGCCCAGGACGTGGTTGAGGCGGCCGAAGGCGAGCCAGGAGCCGAGGCACATCGAGAGCTCGACGATCTCGAGCTGGGAGTAGCAGGCCGACATGCGGTCCCAGAAGTCGTCCTCGTCGAGGTTGTGGTGGTCGAGGGTGTAGCGCTCGGCGTACTCGGCGGCCAGGCGGGTGCGGTCGTCGAAGCGGTCGGTCGTGCGCCACTCCTCGACGGCGGCGGCGAACTCCTCCTCGACCTTCTCGCCGTCGCGGTCGGTGCGCCAGTCGAGGCAGAAGATGCAGCCGTTGATCTGGGCGACGCGCAGCCGGGCGGCCTCGAACTCGCGCAGGCCCAGCGTGGTGTGGGCGTACACGGAGAGGGAGAAGTTGGCGGCGGCGATGCCGATGCCCGGGACCATTTCGCCCCAGACGTACTCGATCGCGTCCTTGCCTTCGGGGATGTCGATGTTCATCTACTTCTTCTTTCCGAGCTTGCCGACGGCGGGACGGAGGGGGACGTCGAGGGCGTCGTAGAGCCCCGGTTCGGCCTCGACGAGCCAGTCGATGGCGCTGACCAGGCGGCCGACGGCGGTGGCGTTGCCGCCTCCGGCGCGGTTGCCCTCCTCGTCGGTGGCCTCGACCGAGACCTCGATGCGCGGGTTCCCCTCGATGATGACCCGGTGGGCCCCGTCGCCGGTGGGCGGCATCGGCCAGTCGGTCGCGCAGGAGGCGTGGATGCGGGTGACGTGCTCGATGACGATGAGCGGCTCGCCGTCGACGATGCCCTGCACCTCGAAGCGGAGCGCGCCCTGGGTGCCGGCCTCGAACTCGCCCATCAGCTTGGTCGTGACGGTCTCGTCGAGCTCGCGCCGCAGGACGGTCTCGCGGATCTCCTCGATCTCGACGCCCAGCGCGCGGGCCATCAGCCGGATCTGCCCGCCCCACACCATGGTCGGGACGGTCGCGGCGATCATCGGCGCGTCGTAGTCCATCGGCTGGCCCATGCCGACCAGGTAGCGGACGGAGTCCTCCTGGTCGTAGGTCGTGTAGTCGAAGATCTCCTGGCAGCGGATGACGTCGATCTCGCTGCCCAGGCCGCTGATCAGCAGCGGCAGGACGTCGTTGCCCCAGCCGGGGTCGACGCCCGAGACGAACAGTGAGCCGCCGCCCTCGGCGATCGCGGCCAGGACCGGCTCGCGCATCTCGGCGGGGGCGTTGCTCTGGTCGTAGAGCGCGTACATCGACGGCGTGACGACCACGGCGCCCGCCCTGATCGCACGGTTGCAGTCGGCGAGCGCGTCGTCGGGCCGGATCTCTCCGGAGGCCGCGTACACGACGGCCTGCGGACCCGCCGCGAGGACGGCCTCGATGTCGTCCGTCGCCGCGACGCCCAGCTCACGCCCGAGCCCGGCGAGGTCGCCCGCGTCGCGGCCGACCTTGTCGGGGTTGTGGACGATCACGGCCGTGAGTTTCAGCGCCGGGTGGGCCTCGACGGCGCGGATGGCCAGCCGGCCGACGTTGCCGGTGCCCCAGACAATCGTGGAAATCATGCCCGGAGCGTAGCAAGCGCTTGGTTCGGTGCCTAGGTCCGGTTCGTGACCGTTCCATCGCCGAGCGTCTACCAGATGGACGCAATGTGAGTTGGTGAAACGGGTGTGTGATCGGTCACAAATTACCGCTTGGTAACCGTGGCTTAATTCGGCTGCAACATGTAGAACATGTTCTCATTCCGTCGAGAGTGAGGAACGTCACATGAGTGACACCACCATGCCCGGCACCGAGTCGGGACGCGTTTCGCGTCGTGGATTCGTCGCTGGAACAGGTTCTATCCTGGGCCTCGGAGTCGTCGCCAGCGCAGGTCTCGCCACCCGCGCGGCCGCCGCCCCCGGCCCGGCGATCGCCAACGGGGCGACCGTCCCGGTGCTCGTGATCGGCACCGGCTACGGAGGCTCCGTCGCCGCTCTGCGCCTCGCGCAGGCCGGCATCAACGTCGAGATGGTCGAGATGGGCCTCGACTGGAGCACGCTCCCGCCGATGACCGGAGTGGGCGAGGGCAACGTCTTCTGCCGGTCCTCGCAGCCCGGCGCGCGCGCCTACTGGCTGCGGACCAAGTCCAAGGCCCCGGTGAGCAACTTCTTCTCGTTCCCGATCGACTCGGAGATCAGCAAGTTCACCGGCATCCTCGACGCCGAGGAGTTCGCCGGGATCACCGTCTACCAGGGCCGCGGCGTCGGCGGCGGCTCGCTGGTCAACGGCGGCATGGCCGTCACTCCGAAGCGCGAGCGGTTCGCCTCGATCCTCCCGTCGGTCAACGCCGACGAGATGTACAACACCTACTACCCGCGCGCCAACGCCAACCTCGGCGTCGGCAACATCCGCCAGGCCTGGTTCGACACCGCGGAGTGCTACCAGTACTCCCGCGTCGGCCGTAAGCACGCCCAGCGCTCCGGCTTCAACTGGACCTTCGTCCCGGACGTCTACGACTGGAACTACATGGAGGCCGAGCAGGCGGGAACCGTCAAGCGGTCCGCCCTCGACACCCAGGTCCTGTACGGCAACGACGCCGGCAAGAAGTCCCTGCCCAAGACCTACATCGCCCAGGCGCTCGCCACGGGCAAGGTCAACATCAGCACGCTCCACCGCGTCACCAACATCACCACCGCGACCGGCGGCTACCGGGTGACGATCGAGGAGATCAACACCAGCGGCGACGTCGTCGCGACCAAGAACGTCACCGCGGGCAAGGTGTTCTGCGCGGCGGGCTCGGTCGGCACCAGCAAGCTGCTGGTGAAGATGAAGGCGACCGGCCAGCTCCCGAACCTCAACGGCGAGGTCGGCAAGGGCTGGGGCGACAACGGCAACGTCATGGTCGCCCGCGCCAACCACCTGTGGGACCCGACCGGCAAGCTGCAGTCCACGATCCCGTGCTCGGGCATCGACAACTGGGAGGCGGGCGGCGCGTTCGCCGAGGTCACCCCGCTGCCGGTCGGCATCGAGACCTACGCCTCGATGTACCTGGCCGTCACCAACACCCAGTACCGGGCGCAGTTCACCTGGAACGCCTCCACCGGCAAGGTGGACCTCTCCTGGCAGACCGCCTGGAAGCAGGACTCCATCAACAAGGCCAAGACGATCTTCGACAAGATCAACCAGAAGGAGGGGACGATCTACCGGACCGACCTCTTCGGCGGCAGCAAGCAGTGGCAGGACGGCCTGACCTACCACCCGCTCGGCGGTGTGGTGATCGACAAGGCGACCGACAACTACGGACGCGTCGCGGGCTACACCGGCCTGTACGCCATCGACGCCTCGCTCCTTCCGAACGGCATCTCCTGCAACCCGTTCGTGACGATCACCGCGCTCGCAGAACGCAACATCGAGAAGATCATCGCCACCGACCTGTAGCGATGTGACCTGATGTCGTTGCCGGCCACGGGCGCGTGTGGCCGGACCACAACCCACCTCCCGGCACGGCTGGAACACCGGACCCCGGTGATTCGTTCATCGCCCGTGACCACCAGCGAAGCGACGCGGCCCCGCTCCCTCCGGCCGCTCCTCGTGACCTCGATCCTCCTGACCGTCGTGGCCCTCCTCGTCGGAGTGCCGTGGTGGACGCTCGTGGCGTCCCCCCACTGGCCGGCCCCGGTCCTCCTCCCCGCCTCGGCCCTGTTCGCCGCCGTCGCCGTCGCGCTCCCCCTGCTCATGTTCCTCGGGCACGCCCGCGGCCGGGGGGACTCCCTGACGATCGTCGCCGACGTGCTGCTCGGCGTGGTCTGGGTGCTGTTCACCTGGTCCGTGATCGGGAACGTCCTGCGTCTCGTCCTGTCCGCCCGGATCGTCGCCGTGGGCGTCCTCGCCGTCTCCGTGGTCCTGCTGGCCTGGGGATTCCACGAGGCGATGCGGGTGCCGCGCGTCCGGGAGGTGCCGATCACCCTCCCGAGGCTCGGCCCCGGCCTGGACGGCACCCGCGTGGTCCTGCTCACCGACACCCACTACGGCCCCATCGACCGCTCCCGCTGGTCTCGGGGGGTCACCAAGGTCGTCAACTCGCTCGGCGCCGACATCGTCTGCCACACCGGCGACATCGCCGACGGCACCGTCGACCAGCGCAGGGAGCAGTCCGCCCCGCTGGGCGAGGTCGAGGCCGGGCTCGCCCGCGTCTACGTCACCGGCAACCACGAGTACTACGGCGACGCCCTCGGCTGGCTCGCCCGCATGGACGAGCTCGGCTGGACCCTGCTGCACAACACCCACGTGATCGTCGAGCGCGGCGGCGACCGCCTGGTCCTGGCGGGCATCGACGACGCCACCGCCCACCACTCGGGCCACCCCGGCCACCGCGCCGACCTGGACGTCGCCCTCACCGGCGCCGATCCCGAGCTTCCGGTGCTCCTGCTGGCCCACCAGCCCAAGCAGATCGGCAAGGCCGAGGCCGCGGGCGTCGACCTCCAGCTCTCCGGCCACACCCACGGCGGTCAGATGTGGCCGTTCACCCATCTCGTCAAGATCGACCAGCCGTCCGTCCAGGGGCTGGAGCGCCGCACCGAGCGCACGCAGCTCTACACCAGCCGCGGCACCGGCTTCTGGGGCCCGCCGTTCCGCGTCTTCGCTCCGAGCGAGATCACCCTCATCACCCTGCGCTCCCCCGCCTCCTGACCCCCGGCCCGCCACCCCGCTGAGAGAAAAGTCCGCGCGCGGAGCGAAAGCGGATCCCCGATCGGCGAACCATGGGTGAGGGCCGACAAGGGAGCGAGCGGATGACGGATGGCGCATCATGACGGGCGCGGGGCCGTGAACACGGGCCGCGAGACGGACGCCTCGCTGGCCGCCGCGGTCCGCGAGGACCCCGACCGGTTCACCGACGTCTACGACCGGTACTTCGACGTCGTCCACGGCTACATCGCCGGGCGGCTCGACACCCAGGCCGCCGACGACCTCGCCGCGGAGACGTTCACGCTGGCGTTCCTGCACCGGGACCGGTTCGATCCCGCGCTCGGGGCCCTGCGCCCCTGGCTGCTGGGCATCGCGACCAACATCATCGCCCGGCACCGCAGGGCCGAGGCCCGCCGCTACCGGGCGCTGGCCCGATCGGCGGGTCCCGACGTCCAGGACGGCCACGAGTCCCGGGTCGTCGCGTCGGTGGCGGCGAAGGATCTCCAGCCGCGGCTGGCCGGGGCGCTGGCCGCCCTGTCGGCCAAGGAGCGCGACGTCGTGCTGCTGATGGCGCTCGGCGAGCTCAGCCACGAGGAGATCGGCCAGGCCCTCGGCATCCCCTACGGGACCGTCGGGTCCCGGCTCAACCGGGCGCGGGGAAAGCTCCGCGCCGCACTGGAGGAAGAGGACTGATGGACGAGCTCCACGCGCTCAAGGACCTGCTGGCCAGGCCCGCCGCCGCCCAGGCCGTCAAGGACGAGGGCCGGCACCGGCTGCGGAACACCATGCTCAGAGGCCCGGCGCCCAAGCGGCGGCGGACCCGCCTGTTCGCCGGGGGCCTGACCGTGACGGCCGCGGGCCTCGCGACGGTCGTCGCGCTGGTCGGCGGCGGATCACCGGCCGAGCGGGAGGCCGCGCCGAACGGCCCGCCCCTGCCCGCGCCGGTGCTGATGTCGGGATCGGAGGTCCTGACGAACGCCGCGACGGCCGTGGGACGGCAGCCGTCCGAGGGCGCCTACTGGCGGATCTCCAGCACGGGGGTCGTCGCCAGGAGCGCGACCGGCCGCGGCTACGACGTCGTCCAGAAGATGAAGCAGACGTTCTGGCTGTCGACCTCGCCCGGCGGGAAGAGCTGGACGGTCTCCCAGTACCTCGGATTCGTCCCGGCGACCGAGGCCGACGCCGCGAAGTGGAGGGCCGACGGCTCGCCGGAGAGCTGGCGGCTGGAGCACAAGGACCCCCGCTGCCCGAAGGGGCGGTGCGCGGTCCAGATCCTCAGCACCAAGCCGCAACCGGTGGTGACGCGGGCGTTCGGCGGGAAGGGCGTCGTCGGCGAGCTCGCCGGCCTCCCGATCACCATCGCCCAGGTCCGGGCCCTGCCGACCGATCCCGCGAAGCTCAAGGCGGCCATCGCCCGCAGGCTCCCCGGGGCCAAGGGCAGGTTCCTGGACATGCTCGCCTTCGAGAACGGCATGCAGCTGATCATGAATCTGCCGGTCTCGTCCGGGGTCCGTGCCGCCACCTACCGGATGATGGCCGCGCTGCCCGGCGTCAGGTCGCTGGGCGAGGCCACCGACCAGCTCGGCCGCAAGGGACACGCCGTTACCATGGGCGCCGACGGCAGCAAGAAGGTCCTCCACCGAGTGATCATCGATCCGTCGACCGGGCTGCCCCTCGCGACGGAGATGTTCACCCCCGCCGACGGCACCGTCCTCAACGACACCACGGTCACCGCCGCGGGCTGGACCGACGACCGCCCGGATCTGTCCCGGCCCTAGGCGTCCCCAGGGCGTGTCCACGGCACGCCCTGGGCCGCCTTGGCGGTCTCCACGAAGCGCCTGATCAGGTCGGGGCTCTTGACGCCCCGGCTGATCTCGACGCCGCTGGAGACGTCCACGCCCCAGGGGCGGGTGGCGCGGACCGCCTCCGCGACGTTGCCGGGGGTGAGGCCGCCGGCGAGGAGCCACTTCCGGCCATGGCCGGGGGCCTTCCACTCCCAGGCGACGCCCTCTCCGGGGACGGGGGCGTCGAGGAGGAGGAGGTCCTCGCCCATGGCGCCGTGGTCGACGACCTCGCCGGACGCCCGGATCAGCACATGGCCGGGGAAGGCCTCGTAGAAGGAGCGCGGCTCGTCGCCGTGGAACTGCACCGCCCGCACGCCCGACGCCTCGACCAGGGAGCGGACCTCCTCCAGCGGCTGCCGGCGGAACACCCCGACCGTCAGCACGGACGCGGGCACCCGGGCCGCCAGCTCCCGCGCCAGGTCCTGGCCGACCAGCCTCGGCGAGGGGGCGAAAACGAAACCGACGGCGTCCGCCCCGGCGGCCACGGCGGCGTCGACGTCCTCAGCGGTCCGCAGACCGCACACCTTCACGAACACCTGCGCAGCGTATCCCCGCGACCCGGCACGGCCGTCACCGCGACCGGCAGAGGGCGGCCAGCGGCGGCGTGGGGGCGAGGCACGGGGGCGAGCCGACGCGGGTCAGCAGGGCCCGGGCGCGGGGGCCGCTCAGATAGGTGAGGAAGGCCGAGACCGGGGTGCCGTTGGCGGGGAAGCCGTAGGTGTAGAAGACCTCGGGGGCGTTGAACGGGTACTCGCCGGGTGCGGTGCCGGGGCGGCGGCCGTCCAGGGCGATGACGCGGACGCCCGGGTAGCGGGCGGTGTCGGCGGCGAGGTGGAGTTCGGCGTAGCCGATCGCGCCCGGCGTCCTGTCGACCAGGTCGAGGACCTGGCCCTGGCTGCTGCGCTCGCAGCGGACGATCCGGGCCGCCGCGCGGAGGTCGTCCTTGCGCAGGCAGTCCCGGGAGGACAGGCCGGGTTCCGCGCCCTGGAGCACCCGCTCCTCGAAGATCGTCCGGGTGCCGGAGCCCTCGGTCCTGCTGACCAGGCGGATCGGCAGGGACGCGCCGCCGCGCACCCGCTTCCAGTCGGCCGGGCCGTCCGCCCCCGCGTAGATGGCGCGCAGGGTCTGGACGGGCAGGTCGGTGACGCCGGTGTCCTTGTTGACGATCACGGCGTAGGCGAGCAGGGAGACGGGGAAGCCCTGGAAGCCGCGGAGCCCGACCTCGTCGGAGTCGGGGCGCAGATGTCCGTCGTGCATGGCGATCGTCGAGCCCGCGCCCTTGGCGGTCAGCGCCCGGACGCCCTCGTTGGAGCCCGTCGCGTCCACCTCGACGGTCGCCGCGCCGCACAGCGCCTCGTAGTCCGCGCGCAGCGCCTCGGCGGTCCGCTCGAACGCGGTCGAGCCGAGCAGGCGGAGCGTCCCGTCGAAGCACTCGGGGGCGGGGCCGCCCGCGAGCAGGCGGCCGCCCAGCGCCCCGGCGGCGAAGACCACGACCGCGGCGGCCGCCGCAGCGGTCCGCCCGAAGCGCGGGCG
>NZ_BAAAUV010000047.1:0-31365 GCF_039534125.1 Actinocorallia longicatena
CGCAGGTCGTCGATCCGCTATAGCTAGAGCATGCGGAAAGTGGTTCTGGTGGAGAGGGCGTGTTCTGCCAGGGCGGGGAGGAGGGGGGTCGCGGCTGTGGTGGTGGGGCCTGCCAGGACGATCGTGGTGGGGGTGAGGAGGGTGGTGATGGTGTGGAGGGCCAGGGAGATGCGGGTGGCCGTTTCCTGGAGGAAGGGGTGGATGGGGGCGGCGAAGGAGGCTGAGACGGCTGCCTTGAGGTTGGCTTCGAGGGTGGGGTGGGTGAGGGAGTGAGTGCGGGCCAGGGACTGGAGGGCGGTCGTGCTCGCCAGGTCCTGGAAGCTCGTCTCACGGAAGCCGGATCTGAGCGGGGCGGGCTCCTCGCGGGTGGGCCGAGGGAGGGGGAGGGTGCCTATGTCGCCGGGGGTGCCGGGGAGGGGGGTGCCGTGGGTGAGGTGGGCCAGGGAGAGGTCGTCGCCCAGCCAGAGGAGGGTGAAGTCGGCCTGGTCGCGGGCGGAGCCGAAGTGGTGTTCGGCGATGGCGGTGAGGGTGGTCTCGTGTTCCAGGGTGACGGGGCAGGAGAGGGCGGTTCGGGCGGCCGCCGTGGTCGAGGTGAGGCGGGTGTCGCGGTCGTCGGCGGTGGGGTCGTGGACCGCGAGGACCGCTGAGGTCAGGGGGGTTCGGGAGAGGGCCGCGGTGGTGAAGGCCAGGTCGATCAGGGCGTCGAGCTGGGAGGTCAGGGGGGCCTCGGTGTGGGGGACCGTGACCGGGGGGAAGGTGCGGCCCGAGACGTCGCCCAGCGCGGCGGTCAGGGAGTCGGGGGTGAGGTGGAGGGCGGCCACGCGGCCGGTGGTGGTGGCGATGGCGTACTGCTCGGGGCGGCGGCCGGGGCGGATCTCGTCGGAGGGGCCCGCCGGTTCGATGAGGCCGGCCGCGAGGAGGCGGTTCACCAGGTCGATGACGGTGGGCTGGGTGAGGCCGGTGCGTTCGCGCAGGTCGGTGCGGCTCAGACGGCCCGCGGAGGCGATGACGTCGAGGGCGGCGCGGTCGTTGATGCGGCGGGCCGTGCGGGAGTCGGCGGGCAACAGGCCGTTCCTTTGATGAGTAGGTAGGCTACCTACTCATCTTAGGGCGTCATTCGGTCTTCTTCCTGCTGTTCAGGGTGACCTTCGTGTGCTCGGGGTCCACGCGGGTGCCGGGGGCCGGGGTCTGGGAGACGACCACCCAGTTGCGGTCCCAGATCAGCAGGCGGCCCTGGCCGGTCGCGTCGTGCTCGCGCAGCTTGACGAAGCCCTTGGACTGCAGGAGGTCCTGCGCCTCCTGGTGGTTCCTGCCGACCAGGTTCGGCATCTTCACCAGGACGGGCTTCGGCGACGGCTTCTCGGCGCGGGCCGACGGGGGCGGCGCCGCGGCCACCGCGGGCTCGGGCGAGGAGGACGAGCCGGAGAAGGCCGTGCTGATCCGTACCCCGACCAGGAGCGTCAGCGCGAAGACCGACGCGCAGATCAGGAACAGCACGGTCGGGAAGGTCTTCTGCGGCGGCACCTGCTGGTGGAAGCCGTAGTGGCGTTCCTCCTGCGGCGGGCCCGGCGGGGGCGGCTCGGGGCGGAGAGGGTTCACCTGCGCTCCTCGGGTGGGCGGAGACCGCGGTTCGCTCCAGCCTACGCCGACCGGCCCCACTCCAGCCTGAGGCGATTCCCGGCGATGACGGCCGTCGTCACGCTTCCCTCGTGCTCCAGGACCACCGTCGGCGGCGGGCCCCGGAAGCCCAGCGAGCAGAGGGCCGCGCTCAGCCCGTCCTCCGGAGCGCCCTCGACGGCCTCGACCTGCACCGGCCCCCGGACGTGCGCCGTCCCCGCCTCCGCGACGAGCGATCCGGCGGCCGCGCATCCGGCGACGGGGATCAGCGACGACGGCAGATCGGTGGCCCACCCGGTCTGCCTCCGCGCGAACCGGCTCCCCGTGACCCGGCTCCCCGTGACGCGGTGGAGGCGCAGTTCCCAGCCGTCGTGGACCACCGTCGCGCTCTCGATCAGCGCGTCCGGCAGTTCCGGTGGCCGGTGCGCCGACCGGGCCCAGCTCAGGGCCCCCGCCGAGCCCGCGCCGAGCGGCTCGAACGGTCCCCTGGACGTCATCCGCCCGTCCGGCAGGAGCAGGCCGAAGTGGTTGTCGGCCGGGTCGTCCCCCGTCGTCGGCGAGGTCGCGGAGGAGTAGGCGAACCGCGAGTACAGCTCCCCGTACCCGGCGGCGTGCGACCCGTGGTTCACCAGCCGGGCCACTCCCCCGCTGCGATGCGCGACGAACCCCGCGCCGGGCAGCGCGAGCGCACCGTCGGCGAGCGGCTCCTCCTCGGCCGTCCAGACCGGATGCCCGGACGGCAGCAGCAGCCCGGCGAAGGCCTTCGCCGCCCAGTAGGGCGAGGCGGGCCCCGAATACTCCTGGACGGCCGGCGGATACGGCCCGTGCCACCCCGGGGTCAGCACTCCGTCCGCGTCGAGCGCCCCCCGTTCGAGGAAGTGACGGAGCGCCCCGCTCGCCAGCCGCCGGGTCTGCCCGGGGCTCAGCGGAGTGGCCTCCAGCAGCGCGCCGAGGAACAGCGGCGCCACGGCGGCGAAGCGGTAGATCAGGGACCGGCCCCAGTACACGGGCGCCCCGTCGGCGCCGAACAGCAGCGCGTACCCGGCCAGGAACGCGCGCAGCCGCTCCTCGTGGACCGCGCTCCGCTCCCCCGACAGCAGGCCGACCAGCGCGGGATACAGATGGAGCGCCCAGGCGTTGTAGTGGTCGAGCGCGCGCCCGTCGCCGTCGGCGTACCAGCCCTCCCCGAGGTACCAGGGGTCGATCGCCGCCAGCCCGCGCCGGACCGCCTCCCCGTCGCCGAGCAGCCCGCCGACCGCGGCCGGGAACAGCCTCCAGTTGTTGTCGTTGGGCTCGTGGACGAGCGCACCGGCCAGATATCCGCGCAGCCGGGAGCGTTCCGCGGCGGACAGCGCGTCCCACGTGTGCTCCCTGGTCATCCACAGGCCCAGCGCGAGGGACGCGGCCTCGACCATGGGCTGGAAACGGTCGCGGACCGCCGGCCACGTCCGCGGGCCGGAGCGCAGCCCGGACAGGTAGGGTCCGATCGCCGCGACGGGCCCGCCGCCCGCGACCCGGAACGCGGCCAGAAGAAAGGTGCGTGCGAACCCCTCCAGGCCGTCGCAGCCGGACGCGCTCGGCGGCCCCGGCAGGACGACCGACGCGCCGTCCGCCGAGAACCGGGGGCGGACCGCCCGCAGCAGGTCGTCGGCGGCGTGTTCCCAGTGTTCCCGCGTCCACCCCGTGTACGGGCTCAGCACGCGGTCCTCCGGCGGTGTCACGCCGAGTGGGCGAGCGCCTCGGGCCTGACCGGGTGCGCCGCGGGGACGCCGAGCGACAGCCGCGACACCTCCTCGACCGCGAGGTCGACCATCCTGGCCAGCTCGTTGCCCATCGAACCGGCGATGTGCGGGGTCAGCAGGACGTTCGGCAGGTCGTAGAGCGGCGACGCCGGCGGCAGGAACTCCGGATCGGTGACGTCGATGACGGCGTGCAGCCTCCCCGACACCAGCTCGTCGGTGAGGGCCGCGGTGTCGACGAGCGAGCCTCGCGCGGTGTTGACGAGCGTCGCGCCGTCCTTCATCAGGGCCAGGCGCCGCCGGTCGAACATGTGGCGGGTCTCGGGGACCTCGGGGGCGTGGATGGTGACGACGTCCGCGAGCTCGGCGAGATCGTCCAGGTCGGCGGGGCGGGCGCCGAGCTCGATGGCCTCGTGCCGGTCGACGTAGGGGTCGTAGAGCAGGACGTCCAGGTCGAAGGGGCGCAGCAGGTCCAGCACCCGCCGCCCGACCAGCGACGCCCCGACGACGCCGACCGTCATCCGGTGGTTGCCGAGGCCGGGGAACGGCGCGGACCAGTCGGCCCTGGCCCGCTCGCTGCGGTACATCGCGGCGATCTGGGTGACGCGCTTGCCCGCGAACAGGATCGAGGCGAGGGTGTACTCGGCGACCGGGACGGCGTTGGCCACGGCCGCCGAGGTCACGAGGACGCCCCGGTCCCAGCAGGCATCGGTCACATGGTGTTTCACCGAGCCGGCGGCGTGCACGACGGCGCGCAGCCGCGGCATCCGATCGAGCGCCCCGGCGGTGAGCGGCGGGCAGCCCCAGCAGGTGAAGAGCACCTCGGCCGAGGCCAGGACGGCCGCCGCCGCGGGATCGGCGAAGTCGGTGACGACCAGCCCGAGGTCGACGTCCGCGATCTCGGCGAGCCGGTCGAGGCTGAGCGTCGCGCGGACCGACGGGTCCATCGCGAGAACTGTCTTGATCATGAGGTTCCCCCGGCCGGTCCGCTACTTCACGGCGCCGGCGGTGAGGCCGGCCTTCCAGAAGCGCTGCAGCATGATGAAGGCGACGATCAGCGGGATCACCGCGACGAGCGAACCGGTGATCGAGAGCTGGTAGTACAGAGGCGTCTGCGAGGTCGTGCTGTTCCAGGCGTACAGGCCCAGGTTGACCGGGTAGAGGTCGTCCCGGGAGAGCATGACCAGCGGTGTGAAGAAGTTGTTCCAGCTCCCGGTGAACGAGAACAGGAAGATCGTGATGAAGCCCGGTCCGAGCATGGGCAGGGAGACCCGGCGGAAGATCGTGAACTCGCCGGCGCCGTCCATCCGGGACGCCTCCAGCACCTCGTCCGGCACGTACCCCTCGGAGAACACCCGCGACAGGTAGACGCCGAACGGGTTGACCAGGGCGGGCAGCAGGACGCACCAGTAGGTGTTGAGCAGGCCGGCCTGGGAGAACATGAGGTAGAGCGGGAGCTGGGTCGCGGCCGCCGGGACCAGGACGCCCAGCAGGATGAAGCCGAACAGCTTCTCCTTGAACCTGAAGTCGTACTTGTCGAAGGCGTAGCCGACCATCACCGACAGCATCGTCCCGGCGAGCGAGCCGAGCACGGAGTAGATGAAGGAGTTGCCGAACCAGCGCAGGTAGATGCCGTTGTCGTAGGTGAACAGCAGGCGCAGGTTGGTGACGAGGTTGAGGTCGCCCAGCGCGAAACCGGGGTGGGCGAACAGGTCTCCGGCGTCCTTGGTCGCGGCGATGACCAGCCAGGCCAGCGGCATCACCGTGTAGACGGTGAAGACGGCGAGCAGGCCGTTGAGCACGCCCCTGGCCATGAGCGGGCGGCGGGTGCGGCGGGCGGAAGCCGCGTGCGCGGGGGCGCGGCGGCCGAGGGCGAGGCTCATGCGCTCCTCCTGCGGTTGCCGAGGCGGGTGACGGCGAAGCTGAGGCCGCCGGCCAGGAGCCCGACGAGCAGCGACGCCGCGGAGGCGAGACCGTCGTCGTGGCGCTGCGAGGCGGCCGAGTAGATGAACATGGTCGGCGACCATTCGGCGTTGACGCCGTCCGAGCGGCCCAGCATGACCGTGGGCTCGGTGAACAGCTGGATCGAGCCGATGATCGTGAAGAGCATCGTCATGACGATGGCCGACCTGATCATCGGGATCTTGACGCGGAGCGCGGTCCGCACCTCCCCCGCGCCGTCGACGGTCGCGGCCTCGAGGAGCTCGCGCGGGATCGCCAGCAGCGCCGCATAGAAGATGATCATGTTGTAGCCGATCCACTGCCACGCGGTGACGTTGACGAGCGCGGGGATCGTCAGGCTCTTCCCGAACAGGTCGACATCGGCGCCGCCGGCGTTGAGGACCTGGAGGACCGGGCTGAGCCCCGGGGTGTAGAGGTACACCCAGACGATCGCGGCGATCACGCTCGGCACGGCGTGCGGCAGGAAGAACGCGAGCTGGAAGAAGCGCTTGGCGCGCACCAGCGTCCCGTCGAGGAGCAGGGCGAGGACCATCGCGCCGCCGATCATCACCGGGATGTAGAGCGCGCAGTACAGGGCGAGATGGCCGAACCCGCCCTGGAAGGCCTGGTCGGTGAGGGCCCTGGTGTAGTTCCCGAGCCCGACGAAGCGCCGCTCGGTGCCGCCGAAGCCGAGCCCGCCGCTCTGCTCACGGAACAGGCTGGTCCAGGCCGCGTAGAGGATCGGCGCCACCATGAGGGCGAGGAACAACACGAAGAACGGGACGATGAAGACCGCTGCCGCCGTCCGCTGCCTGCGGATCGTGCTCACGTCGCGCTCCCTTCGGGGTTCGGGGTTCGGGGGCCGCCCGGGCCCGCGGGCACGGGTCCGGGCGGCGGGAGGAACCGGCGGGGAGGGGGTCCGCGCCGGCCGGGGGGTTCTACGGGGCGAGGGTCAGGCCGCGGGACTTGATCTCACCGGTGGCGGCGTCCTGCCCGGCGGTGAGGGAGGCGGTGATGTCGCCGGACGCCGCGGCGTCCTTCATCTTGGCGTTGGCGAACACCTGCACCGGGCCCCAGGTCCAGCCGGGGACGATCGAGGCGACCTGGGCGGAGGTGAGGGCGTAGACGTCCTGGCCTCCGTAGAAGGAGGAGTCGAAGCCGGCCTTGGCCGCGTCCACGAGGGCGGGGTCGGCCGGGAGCGCTGAGCTGGTGCCCGAGCCGAGCTGGGCCTTGAGGCTCTCGGGGGTGGAGGCGGCGAACTCGATGAACGCGTCGGCGGCGGCGCGGTGCTTGACGCCCTTCAGCTCGGCGTAGACGGTGCCGCCGACCATGCCCGAGGCGGGCTTGCCGTCCCAGCTCGGCATCGGGGCGAGCGCCCACTTGCCGGCCTGGTCCTTGACGAGGTCGCGCAGGCTGCCGGCGTTCCAGGACGCGCCGAGGACGGTCAGGGTCTTCCCGTCGACCAGGTTCTTGGTCCACTCGGGGCTGTAGGAGACCTCGCCGCGCACGAGGTCGTCCTTGATGAGGCCGGTCCAGTAGTCGCCGACCTTCTTCGAGTTCGGGTCGTCGTAGGAGACCTTCCAGCCGTCGCCCTGGGTGGTGTACCACCTGCCGCCGGCCTGCCAGACGAATCCGGCCAGGACGGTCGCGTCGTCCTTCCAGAAGGAGGACAGGCGGACGCTCTTGTCGGCCTTCTTCACCTTCCCCGCGGCCTCCGTGAACTCCGCCCAGGTCTTCGGCACCTCGATGCCGTACTTCGTGAACAGGTCCTTGCGGTAGTAGAGGACCTGCGGAGCGGCGTCGCGCGGCACGCCCCAGACCTTGCCGCCGAGGGTGGCCAGGCCCTTGACGCCCTCGGGCAGGGTGCCGACGTAGGAGGTGAGGTCGGCGCTCGCCTCGGCCACGTTGCCCTGGGAGGCGAACTCGGGGAGCGCGTTGTACTCGATGTTGACCACGTCGGGCACCTGGCCGGCCTTGATGGCCGCGTTCATCTTGTCGTAGCCGCCCGCGCCGCCCGCCGGGATCTTCTCGTAGACGACCTTGTACCGGGTCTGCGACTTGTTGAAGGCGTCGACGAGGGTGTCCGCTCCGCCGAGCCAGGACCAGTAGGTGATCGTCTCGGGGCCGTCGGCCTTCGTGTCGTCCGAGCCGCCACCGCAGGCGGCGGCGCCGAGGGCGAGGACGGCGGCGCTGGCGACCGCGGAGATCTTGGTGAACTTCATCGTTTCCGCTCCTGCTGCAAGCTGGGGGTGAGGCGAGGTGGGGCCCATCATTCGCTCAGGACCGATCGGAAGTCAAGAGCGAATGAACAATCAATCAAACGTTGCCGATTTCGATCAGATCACGAACAGCAAGCGATCAGGTGAGACGCCGGTCACCGAGCAGCATGCCATGGGTTTTCGACGGATTCGTCCCGTACCGACCGCCCTGAACAGCGCGAACCCCTCCGGCCACGGGCGCGGAGGGGTTCGCGGAGGGGTTCCGGGAGCGGTGATCGTCAGGCGCCGCAGGATGCTCGAACGAGCAGTTCGGGGAGCAGGGCGATCCGGCGCCGGGGCCCGGCGGGCTCGGACAGGCGACGGGTCAGCAGCTCCACCGCCGCCGCCCCGACCGCCGCCTTGGGCGGTGCCACGGCCGTCATGGGGGTGTCGGCGAGCGCCGCCACCTCGTCGTCGTAGGCGACGATCGCCACGTCATCGGGGATGGCCGTCCCCCGGGCCCGGAGCTGCTGGGCCAGCACGATCGCGTCATGGTCGTTGTGGATCAGGGCGGCGTCGACCGTCCCGTCCCTGACGGCCTTCACGAACAGGTCGACGTGGTCGGCCGGGGCCACCGTGTCGGGAGCCTCGGTGGCGAAGAAGGGCCCGGGGACCAGCCCGGCCTCGGCCAGCGCCCGGTCGAACCCGGCCCTGATCCACGGGGTGTGCGGGCTGTCCCCCCTGGCGACCAGGGCGATGTTCGCGTGCCCGAGACCGGCCAGATGGCGCACCGCCAGTTCCCCGCCGTACCCGTGGTCGGACACGACGTGCTCGAGCCGCCCGAACCCGCGCCGCTCCACCAGGACGACCGGAACCGGCAGCTCCTCCAGCAGCCGGGCGTTCCCGGCCCCGCTGGGAGTGATCAGGAGCCCGTCGACCCCGGCGTCGAGGAGCTGCCCGACCTGGGCGGCGTCCTCGGCGGGGTCGTAGCGGGAGATCCCCAGGACGAGCCGGATCCCGTGCCGGGCGGCCTCCTCGCGCGCCCCGCGGATCACCTCGGGGAAGTAGTAGCCGGCCGACGGCACGACCATCCCGAACGACAGCCGCCCCTCCGGGACGGGCCGCGGCGCCCCCTCGGCGGCCGGAAGCCTGGCCCCGCCATGCGTGCGGACCAGCCGTCCCCGCTCCGCCAGCGCCTCGACGTCGCGGCGGACCGTGATCGCGGAGACTCCCAGCCTGTCCGCCAGATCGCTGACGCGGATCGAGCCCTGGGCTCGCAGCTCGCGCAGGATCGCCTCGTGGCGCTCCTCGGCATGCATAGGCGTTCTCTCCTCGGCGGGGGTCCGGACGACAGAACACTACCGCACCTGAGCGTTTCTGTTCATATGGATCGAATGAACAATGACCGCGCTTGACGGGCCGCGAAGGGCGGCCTACCGTGGCGGAAAGCGCTTTCCCACCCTCTTCTTGGAGCGACCGTGACCACCACCCTCGGCGTCATCATGAACGGCGTCACCGGACGCATGGGCCACCGGCAGCATCTGCTCCGCTCGGTGCTCGCGATCAACGCCCAGGGCGGTGTGGCCCTCTCCGATGGAGAGAAGGTCCTGCTGCGTCCCGTCCTCGTCGGCCGGAACGCGGCGAAGCTCGCCGAGATCGCCGCCGAGCACGGCATCGAGGACCACACCACCGACCTCGACGCCGCCCTGGCCGACCCGGAGAACCTCGTCTACTTCGACGCCCAGGTCACCCGGGCGCGCGTGAAGGCGATCCTCAGGGCGATCGAGGCGGGCAAGCACGTCTACACCGAGAAGCCGACCGCCGAGTCGGTCGCCGAGGCCGTCGCCCTCGCGGAGGCCGCCACCGCCGCGGGAGTGAAGAACGGCGTCGTCCAGGACAAGCTGTTCCTGCCGGGCCTGCTCAAGCTCAAGCGGCTCGTCGACGGCGGCTTCTTCGGCCGGATCCTGTCGGTGCGCGGCGAGTTCGGCTACTGGGTGTTCGAGGGAGACTGGCAGGCCGCCCAGCGCCCGTCGTGGAACTACCGCGCCGAGGACGGCGGCGGCATGACCCTCGACATGTTCCCGCACTGGCAGTACGTCATGGAGAACCTGTTCGGCCCGATCCGCTCGGTCTACGCCCAGACCACGACCCACATCCCGGCCCGCGTCGACGAGAACGGCCGCGCCTACGACGCCACCGCCGACGACGCCGCCTATGGGATCTTCGAGCTGGAGGGCGGGATCATCGCCCAGATCAACTCCTCCTGGTCGGTCCGGGTGAACCGCGACGAGCTCGTCGAGTTCCAGGTCGACGGCACCGAGGGCTCCGCGGTCGCGGGCCTGCGCGGCTGCAGGATCCAGCACCGCTCGACCACCCCCAAGCCGGTGTGGAACCCCGACCTGCCCGTCACGGTCTCCTTCCGCGACGGCTGGCAGGAGGTCCCCGACAACGCCGAGTTCGACAACGGCTTCAAGATCCAGTGGGAGATGTTCGTCCGGCACGTCCTGGAGGACGCGCCCTTCCCCCACGACTTCGCGGCGGGAGCCCGCGGCGTCCAGCTCGCCGAGCTGGGCCTGCGCTCGGCCGCCGAGGGCCGCCGCCTGACGGTCGGCGCACTGTGACCGCCCGAGACCACCGGAGGACCCCCGTGAACGCCGCCCGCACGCTGACCCTCCCCGGCTTCGGCGAGCACACCGTCGGCGACGCCCCCGCCTGGGACGCCGCCGGAACCCCGGTCAGCCGGATCGCCTACGCCGCCGCGCACGTCGTCGCCGCCCCCCTCGCCGACAACGGCCCGGGACGTCCCGCGGCCGTCGACTGGGAGGCCACGCTGCGCTTCCGCCGTCATCTGTGGGGCCTCGGCCTGCGGGTCGCGGACGCGATGGACACCGCCCAGCGCAACATGGGCCTGGACTGGGCCGCCTGCCGGGAGCTGATCCGGCGCAGCGCCGCCGAGGCCCGTGCCTTCGGCGACCCCGTCCACCTGGTCTCCTGCGGCGCGGGCACCGACCACCGGCCGGAGGCCGCCACCCTGGACGCGATCGCCGAGGCCTACCTCGAGCAGATCGCGGCCGTCAGGGACGCGGGCGCCGGAGTGATCGTCATGGCCAGCCGCCAGCTCGCCGCCGCCGCCCGCGGCGCCGACGACTACCTGACGGTCTACGACAGGATCCTCGTCCAGGCCGACCGCCCGGTGATCCTGCACTGGCTCGGCGGCGTGTTCGACCCGAACCTGGAGGGCTACTGGGGCTCGGCCGACGTCGCGACGGCCACCGAGACCTTCCGCGGCCTGATCGAGGCGCACGCGGACAGGATCGACGGCGTCAAGGTCTCCCTCCTCGACGCGGACCACGAGATCGGGCTCCGGGCGTCGCTGCCCGCGGGCGTCAGGCTCTACACCGGCGACGACTTCAACTATCCCGAGCTC
Source organism: Actinocorallia longicatena (assembly GCF_039534125.1). Lineage (NCBI taxonomy): Bacteria > Bacillati > Actinomycetota > Actinomycetes > Streptosporangiales > Thermomonosporaceae > Actinocorallia > Actinocorallia longicatena. Next base: position 10,923 of record NZ_BAAAUV010000047.1, read on the forward strand.
ATCGCGTCCGGCTCGGACGCCCTTCTCGGGATCTTCGACGCGATCGCCCCGGCCGCCGCCGCCGCGCTCGCCGCCCTCGACAAGGGCGACACCGACCGCTACCACGAGATCCTCGGGCCGACCGTCGCGCTCTCCCGGACGATCTTCGAGACGCCGACCTACCACTACAAGACCGGCATCGTCTTCCTCGCCTGGCTCGCCGGCCACCAGGACCACTTCACGATGGTCGGCGGCGCCCAGGCGAACCGCTCGATCGTCCACCTGTCGAAGGTGTTCCGGCTGGCCGGCGAGGCCGGGCTGCTGCCCGATCCCGATCTGGCCGTCGCGCGGATGCGCGCTCTGCTGAAGGTGCACGGCGCGTGAGGCTCTCGCTCAACCAGTGGACGACCAGGGCCTGGACGGTCGAGCAGGCCGTCGCCGGGTGCGTCCGGCACGGGGTGGAGTCGATCGGGCTGTGGCGCCAGGACGTCGCCGCGCAGGGCCTCGCGGCGACCGCCGCGCTCATCGGGGAGGCCGGCCTGACCGTCTCCTCCCTGTGCCGCGGCGGCTTCTTCACCGCGCCCGACCAGGAGGCCGACAACCGCGCGGCCGTCGACGAGGCGGCGGCCCTGGACGCCGCCTGCCTGGTCCTGGTCGTCGGCGGCCTGCCGGGCGTAGCGCCGGGAGAGCCCCTCGCGGGGTTCTCCCGCGATCTGCCCGCCGCCCGCGCGAGGGTCGCCGGGGCCCTGCGGACGCTCGTCCCCTACGCGCGGGACAAGGGGGTCCGGCTCGCCCTGGAGCCGCTGCACCCGATGTACTGCGCCGACCGGGCCGTCCTCTCGACCCTCAAGCAGGCCCTCGCCCTGGCCGAACCGCACGATCCGGCCGAGGTCGGCGTGGTCGTCGACACCTTCCATCTCTGGTGGGACCCGGAGGTCTTCGACCAGATCGCCGCGGCGGCCGGCCGGATCGCCTCCTACCAGGTGTGCGACTTCCTGCACCCGATCCCGCAGGACGTCCTGCTGGCCCGCGGCATGATGGGCGACGGAGTGATCGACTTCGCCCCCTTCACCGAGGCCGTCCTGGCCGCGGGCTACACCGGCGACGCCGAGGTCGAGATCTTCAACGCCGACCTCTGGGCGGCCGATCCCGACGACGTCCTCGCCCTCACCAAGGCCAGGTTCGCCGCGCACGTCGCCCCGTGAACCCGTGGTGGAGCGGTCATCGGGGGCCGTTCCACCGCACCCGTTCCCCGCCGTTCAGCCGAAGGCCAGCGCGATCGTGCCGAACTGGCGCTCGCGGCGGTCCCGGAGCGCCGGGCCGTGCTCCATCACCGGGACGCCGAAGCGGGCGGCGAAGCCGAGCTTCTCCGCCCAGGCGACGACCTCCGTCTGGTGGTCGCCGAGCTCCAGCCGGTAGGGACCGGGCGTCGTGGCGATCAGATCGGTGATCAGGGCTATCGCGGTCTCCGGCCCGTCGGCGACCGCGGGCCCCAGCAGGGTGATCCCGTCGTAGCGCCAGGCCCCGGCGAAGCCGAGCGCGCCCGTTGGCCCCTCGGCGATCCGGAAGCCGAGCCCGTGCCGGGTCAGCAGCTCCCCCAGGATCTCCCGCCGGGACGCCCCGAACGCCTCGAGGTCGAGCGCGGCGATCGTGTCGAGATCGTCCGGGGTCGCCGCCCTGGTCAGCCCCGTCTCCCCGGCCACCGGCTCGCCGAAGAACACGGTGACGGCGCCCCGGGCCGCGAAGCCGAGCCGCTCGTACAGCGGACGGCCGTAGGCGGTGGCCGTCAGGACGCTCGTGGGCGTCCCGCAGGTGGCGAGGATGTGCCGCATCAGCAGGGCGCCGAGGCCCCTGCGCTCGTACCGCGCGGCGGTGACGACCATGCTGATCGCGGTCGCGGTGTCCCCGTAACGGGTCGCGACGGCCATCGCCGCCAGACCGTCCCCGTCGGGGGCCCGGACGCCGAAGACGGTGCCCGCCCGGAACAGCAGCCGCCACTTCTCCTCCTCGCGCGTCCAGTTCCGGTCTTCGGCCAGGTCCTGGCAGAGCGATATTTCCGATTCGTCCAGCACGGAGATCTCAAAGCGCATCTCGACACCCTAGGTGACGCCGGGTGAGTGCCGTCATGGGGATTTCCGGCCGCTCCGGAGGGGTAGATCAACTTTGTGAACGTGATCGCCCGCCGGGTGCTGCAGCTCCATGACGACGCCGGACGGTTCGTCCGCGATGTCGTGATCTCCATCGGCCAGCCGTACCTCGACACCGAGGGCCTCAACCCCCTCGAGTCCGACGCTCCGTGGGCGTGCCCGTACCGGATCGAGGGCCTGGGCGACTGGGACGGCGACTACCGCATCGTCGGCGAGGACGCCGTCCAGGCGCTCCAGCTCGTCCACGGAGTGATCTGGGGCGTTCTCGAGGGGTCGGAGCAGGCGTCGTCGCTCAGGCTGTGGGGCGAGCCCGACCTCGGTTTCCCCTCCCCGTTCAAGCGGGTCAGGGTGCGGCACGAGCCCGCCTCCGACAGCGCCTACATCGGCCTCGGCGGGGTCTTCGACCAGGACGGCGAGGCCGTCGACCAGCTCGAGGTCGACGACCGCGACGGAGAGCTGGCCGTCATCCTCGACTTCGCCCACTCCGGTGAGCTGGTCGGCCTGGAGCTCTTCAACGCCGGCACCCGGCTGCCCGAGGGGCTGCGCAGGCCCGCTGTCAGCCAGGAACCCTGACCGGCAGCAGGTCCCTTCCCTCCAGTCCCGTGTGGCGCACGCCGAGCCTGTTCAACACGGTCGGCGCGACGTCGGCCAGCGCGGGGGCCTCCAGCACCGTGCCCGCCGGGACCCGCGGCCCGTGCAGGGCCACGAAGACGCCGCGTTCCTGCGGGCTGTCCTCGCCGTGGTTCCCCTCGTCGCGGTGACCGTGGTCGGGGACGACGACGACCGTCCAGGACTCCCCGGCGGGGCGGCGGGTGAGCGCGAACAGGATCCGCCCGACGTAGGTGTCGACGATCTCCATCTGCCGGACATAGGGCGCCGAGAACGGGCCGTGCCGGTGGCCCGCCTCGTCGATGCCGCCGAACTGCACGAACGCCGCGTCCACGGCGGCCGTCGCGAGGAACTCCGCGGCATGGTCGGCGACGAGGACGTCGGCCTCGGCGAACCCGAGCGCGTCGCCGTCGTGGGAGATCAGGGTGCCGATCTCCGGGCCGAACGTCCCGTGGACGACCAGGTCGCCCCAGGCGATGTTCGCGTAGGTCGCCAGCCCGGCCCGTGCGGCCCGGGTGAGGAAGTCGGGCCAGGCGGCGTAGTCCGGTGCGGTGAAGGCGTTGTCGACCACCCCGTGCCGGCCCGGCCACACACCGGTCGCGATCGACGACCAGCCGGGGCCTGAGTCCGTCCGGGCGAGGGGCGGCGCGTAGGGCAGCAGCGACGTCCCGTACGCGCCCTCCGCGATCAGCCGCCTGAGGTTGGGCATCTCGACCTGGTCGATCCGGTCGTGGCGCAGCCCGTCGAGGCCCAGCACCAGCACCTTGTCCTTCGCGACGTCGTTCACAGCGTTCCCTCCACCCAGGCCAGCGCGCCCGGGACGATCTCTTCCACGGGCGCCGCGTCCGGATACCAGGTCCGCTCCCACTCCAGGGACACCCAGCCGCCGAACCCGTCGAGCAGTTCCCGCGCCTCGGCCAGGGGCACGCTTCCGGTTCCGAGCGGCACGGGCGCCGGGTCGTCCGCCGAGACGGCGTCCTTGATCTGCACGTAGGCCGTCCGGCCGCCCAGCGCGGCCAGGGTCGCGGCGGGCGCCTCACCGTGCCGCCACGGATGGAGCAGATCCCAGATCGCCGCCGCCGAGGGCGCCCCGGCAAGCAGCTCCGCGACGGCCGCCCCGGTCGGCAGCGCGTCGTGCGTCTCGACCAGCACGACCGGCCCCTCGTCCGCGACGGCCGCGAGCCGCCGGGCCGCCGCCGCGAGATCGGTCCCGCCCGGGAAGACCCGCACGTAGGACGCCCCGAGGTCACGGGCCAGCTCCAGGTCGGCCCGCAGCCCGGCGATCACCGCTTCGTCGTCGCCCGGGGCGCTGATCCGCACGTAGCCGGCGAGGCAGACCGGGACGATCCCGCCGAGGAGGTCGAGCACCCTCCTCCTGCCGTCGCCGTCCAGCCCGGCGTGGACCCCGGTGCCGGGGTGCAGGCGCAGCTCGAGGCCGTCGAGGCCGAACCGGCGGGCCAGCGCGGCGGCCCCCGCCACGCCCTCCCCCGGCATCCCGAGGGTGCTCACCGCCAGCCTCATCGCACCGGCCCCGTGCTGGCGCGCAGCACCACCGCGCCGGCGACCTCCTCCACCCGCGGCCCGTCGCCGAGGGCGAGCTCCAGGGCCCGCTCCCCCAGCTCGGCCAGCGGCAGCCGGACGGTCGTCAGCGCCGGGACCAGGTCCCGCAGCGTGGAGATGTCGTCGAAGCCCGCGACCGACAGGTCCTCCGGTACCCGGATCCCGCGCTCGCGCAGCCCGGCGACCGCCCCCACGGCCATCACGTCGTTGACCGCGAACACGCAGGTGGCCTCGCCCGCCGCGGCCACCGAGGCGATCGCCTCGTGGCCGCCGTCCCGGTCGAAGCCGCCGTGGACGACCAGCGGCGCGGGCAGCCCGCGGGCGGCCAGCTCTCCGGCGAATCCCCCGGTCCGGTCCCGGGCGGTCAGCAGGCCGGGCGGCCCCGCGAGGATCGCGAACCTGGGTTCGCCCAGCTCGGCGAGCGCACCGGCGAGCGCGGCCGCCCCCGCGCGGTTGGCGGGGGCGACGGCCGGCAGTCCCGGCAGCTCCTGCCCGACCAGCGCGACCCGGCCGCCCGCCTTCCGGTAGCGGTCGAGTTCGGCGGCGAGCTGCGGCGGATCGTCCAGCGAGCGGGAGCCCGCCAGGATGATCGCGCGGGCCCGCTGGGCGCGCAGCGCCGCGACGAGGGCGACCTCGCGGGCGGGGTCGCGCCGGGTCGTCCCGACCGTGACGATCAGCCCGTGCCGGTCGGCCGCGGCCATCGCGCCGTCGGCGACCGCGGCGAAGTAGGGGTCCACGAGATCGTGGACGACCAGCCCGATGATGTTGCTCTCGCCGCTGGCCAGGCTCTGCGCCGTCGGGTTGGCCTCGTAGCCGAGCTCCTCGGCGGCCAGGCGCACCTTCCGGCGCAGCTCCTCGTTGACCTTGCGGGTGCCGTGCAGGGTGCGGGAGGCCGTGGCGAGCGAGACCCCGGCGTGCCGTGCGACATCGGCGAGCGTGACCATGCGAGCACCTTACACAGGACGGAAAGCGCTTTCCAAACCGCTGATCAGCGGTTAACCTCCCCGCATGTCCGAATTCCAGGTGACACGGGACGGCCTTCTCCTCGACGGGAAGCCGTTCCGGGTGCTGTCCGGCGCGATGCACTACTTCCGCACCCTCCCCGAGCAGTGGGCCGACCGGCTCGGCAAGCTGCGCGCGATGGGCCTCAACACCGTCGAGACCTATGTGGCCTGGAACCTGCACGAACCCCGGCGCGGCGAGTTCGACTTCACGGGCATGGCCGACCTCGAGTCCTTCCTCGACGAGGCGGGCCGCCAGGGGCTGCACGCGATCGTGCGGCCGGGGCCCTACATCTGCGCCGAGTGGGAGAACGGGGGCGTCCCCTCCTGGGTCCGCTACCGGCACCGTTGCCACGACCCGCGCTGGCTGGAGCCCGTCGACGCCTTCTTCGACGAGCTGATCCCCCGGATCGCCGGACGCCAGATCACCCGCGGCGGCAACGTGATCATGGTCCAGGTCGAGAACGAGTACGGCTCCTACGGCGACGACCGGGCCTACCTCCGCCACCTCGCGGACGGCCTGCGGGCGCGTGACATCGAGGTGCCCCTGTTCACCTCGGACGGTTCCTGGGACCTGATGGTCACCGGCGGCACCCTCCCCGGCGTCTACGCCACCGCCAACTTCGGCTCGGACCCGGCCGCGGAGTTCGCCGCCTTCGCCCGGCACCGTCCCGCCGATCCCGCCTTCTGCATGGAGTTCTGGAACGGCTGGTTCGACCACTGGGGCGAGGAGCACACCGTCAGGGACGCGGGGGAGGCCGCCGCCACCCTGGAGGCCCTGCTCGCCACCGGCGCGCACGTCAACCTCTACATGGCGCACGGCGGCACCAGCTTCGGCTTCTTCGCGGGCGCGAACGCGGGCGGCCCGCACGCCGACGGCGCCTACCAGCCGACCGTCACCTCCTACGACTACGACGCCCCGATCTCCGAGCACGGCGCGCTGACCCCCAAGTACTGGGCCTACCGGGAGGTCCTCGGCCGGTACACCGACCTGCCGCCCGCCCCCGCCGGCACGGTCCGCACCCTGCCGCCGACCCCGGTCGCCCTCGGCGGGAGCCTCGCCCTGCTCGACTGCCTCGACACCCTGTCCAGCGGGACGATCACCTCCGCCCGGCCGCCGTCCTTCGAGGACATGGGCCAGGCCTACGGCCTCGCCGTCCACCGCTCCCGCCTGCCGGGCCCCCGCGCAGAGGAGCTCCCGCTGCGCCTTCCCGGCCTCCACGACCGGGCCCACGTGATCATCGACGGCGAGGTCAGGGACGTCCTGCACCGCGACGAGAACACGAGCACGCCCGTCGCGACCGGCCCCGGCGGAGCCGCCCTCACCCTGATCGTCGAGGCCATGGGACGGGTCAACTACGGCCCCGTCCAGGGCGAGGACAAGGGCCTGACCGGCGGCGTCCTGCACGAACGCCAGCAGGTCTTCGGCTGGGAGACCGATCCCGTCCCCCTCGACGATCTCTCCGGTCTGCCCTGGGGCCGTCCGACCTCCTCGGCCGGCCCCTCCTTCCACCGCGGCTCCTTCGAGGTGGACACCCCCCTGGACGCCTTCCTGTCCCTGGAGGGCTGGACCAAGGGGTACGCCTGGGTGAACGGATTCCTGCTCGGCCGGTACTGGGACCGCGGCCCGCAGACCGCCCTGTACGTCCCCTACCCGCTGCTGACCAGCGGCTCCAACGAGGTCGTCATTCTGGAGATGGATGCCCCCGGCACCGGACTCACCCTCAGGTCCGAGCCGCGGCTCGGCTGACAGCGGCTGTCGGAGCACCTCGCCGAGTGGCTAGGCTCACCGGCATGTCCCGATTCCGCGCCCTCCTCGCGATCTCCGTCTCAGCCGCCGTTCTCCTGACGGGCTGCTCCTCCAGCGGTGACGACAAGAAGCCCTCGTCGTCCGCCTCCGACCTGCCCGCCGCCCAGGACGTGCTGAGCAGGTCCGCGGCGGCCATGAAGGACGTCACCTCGGTCACCTTCGCGCTCACCACCGAGGGCTCGCCGGACCTGCCCGTCAAGAAGATGCAGGGCGACCTGCTGAAGTCGGGCGACGCCCAGGGCACCGCGACGGTCAGCCTGCTGGGCAGCGAGCTCGAGGCGAAGTTCGTCCTGGTCGGCCCCGACTTCTACTACCAGGTGGCCGGCCCGTACACCAAGCGCTCCCGCAGCGACATCACCAGCCTGGTCGACCCGTCGGCGATCCTCGACCCCGCCAAGGGCGTCCCGCTCCTGCTCACCCAGGCCCAGGGCGCCCAGACGACCGGCCGTGAGGGCGACTCGGTCAAGATCGACGCCACCCTGCCCGCCGCCTCGGTCTCCAGCCTGGGCGTGAAGTCCACCGCGGACGTCAAGGGCTCGGTGTGGGTCTCGGAGAAGGACAGCCGCCTCACCAAGGTCCGCATGGAGATGCCGGGCGGAGCGGTGATCCTCGCCCTGTCCAACTACAACGCCGACCCCTCCATCAAGGCCCCCTCGCAGTGACCTCGGCGAACCCGGTGCCGGCCGTGAACCGCAGGGCCGCGATCTGGGTCGGCGGGACGGTCGTCCTGCTGGCCTCCCTCGACGCGTACGTGATCGTCACGCTCCTCACCACGATGGTGCAGGACGTCCACGTGCCGATCAACCGGCCCGAGCGGATCACTCCGGTCGTCACCGGGTTCCTGCTCGGCTACGTGGCGGCGATGCCGCTGCTCGGCCAGCTCTCGGACCGGCTGGGCCGCCGCACGGTCCTGCACGCCTGCCTCGCCGCCTTCGCCCTCGGCTCCGCCCTCACCGCCTGGGCCGACAGCCTCGACCTGCTGGTCGCGGGCCGGGTCGTCCAGGGCATCGCGGGCGGTGCGCTGCTGCCCATCACCATGGCGCTGGCCGGCGACCTGTGGTCGGAGCGCAGGCGGCCGCTGGTGCTCGGCGCGGTCGGCGCCGCCCAGGAGATGGGCAGCGTCCTCGGGCCCCTGTACGGAGCGGCGCTCGCGGGGCTGGTCGGCTGGCGCGGCATCTTCTGGATCAACGTGCCGCTCGCGGTCGTCGCGATGGTCGCCGTCCACTTCTCCGTCCCGTCGGCCAGGCCCGGGCGGCCCGGCCGGATCGACGGCGTCGGCGGGGTCCTGCTCGCGCTGGGTCTCGGCCTGCTGGTCTACGGCTCCTACAACCCGGCCCCCGAGGAGAGCGCGCTGCCGTCCTGGGGCGTGCCGTGCCTGGTGGCGGGGGCGGTCGTGCTCGTCGCCTTCGGGATCTGGGAGAAGCGCTCGCGGGCGAAGCTCCTCGACCTGACCGGGGTCCGCAAGCGGCCGGTCTTCACGGTCCTGGCCGTCAGCCTGCTGTCGGGCGCGGCGCTCATGGTCACGCTCGTCGACGTCGAGCTGGTCAACCAGACCCTCGGCAACGACTCCACCGAGTCCGCGCTGGTCCTCGCCCGGTTCCTGGCCGCGCTGGCGGTCGCCGCCGTGATCGGCGGCGTGCTCGCCCACCGTTACGGCGACCGCTGGCCGCTCACGGCCGGAATGGCGCTGGCCGCGGCCGGATATCTGATGATCTCCCGCTGGCCGTTCGACGCGGCGGCCGCCGCCTACGGACCGCTCCCCCGGATGGACGTCGACCTGGCACTCGCCGGGTTCGGGCTCGGCCTGGTGATCGCGCCGGTCTCCTCGGCCGTCCTGCGCCTGGTCCCGAGCGGGCAGCACGGTGTCGCCTCGGCCGCCGTGGTCGTCAGCCGGATGATGGGGATGCTGCTGGGCATCGCCGCGATCGGCGGCTTCGGCTTCCACCGGTTCCAGAGCCTGATCATCGAGCGGAAGCTGGAGCCGCCCTTCCCGCTGGGGATGAAGGCGGCCGAGTTCAAGCGGGCCCTCGACGCCTACCAGCTGGAGATCAACCGGGTCCTGCACACCGAGTACCGTGAGATTTTTCTCATCACGGCCGCGCTGTGCCTTCTGGGAGCCGTTCTCGCAGCTACCTTGAACGAAACAGTGAAACCGGAAATTTCTGACGAAAGCACCCATGGGGCCGCCGAGGTTAGCCACCGTTCGTAGCGGTTATGACACCCCGGTCACGACCCCAGGAGCCTTCCGGATCTGGACATGAAGATCGCGTTGCGCTCCGGTCACGCGTTGTCAGAAAGGATCGGCAGCTGGTTGGGTTGTGAGACGGCCGCGGTCTCCCCCCGATCTCCGCGGCCGCGGAGGGATGTGCCGTCGTGCAGCGGATGAACGGACTGGACGCCAGCTTCTACCTGATCGAAGACGAGAACACGCCGATGCACGTGGCGGCCGTGATCGTCCTGGAGGGGCCGCCGCCCGCCTACGGCGACGTGGTCCGCCTCGTCGCCGCGAAACTGCCGGAGGTGGAGCGGTACCGGCAGCGGGTCCGGTCGGTCCCCTTCCATGTGGGGCGGCCCGTCTGGGTGGACGATCCGCACTTCCAGATCCTGTACCACGTCCGGCACACGGCCGTCCCGGCTCCCGGCGGCGACGAGCAGCTCCGCAACCTCGCGGGCCGGATCCTCGCCCAGCGCCTCGACCCCAAGAAACCGCTCTGGGAGATGTGGCTGGTCGAGGGGCTCGAGGACGGCAAGTGGGCGATGATCGCCAAGGTCCACCACTGCATGGTCGACGGGGTGGCCGGCATGGACCTGATGACCGCGCTGTTCGACCTCACCCCCGACGCCGCGCATCCCGAGCCCGCGCCGTGGACCGCGCACCCGGAACCGTCCGAGCTGGCCCTGCTGGCCGATGCGGTCCGCGACAACGTGCTCCAGCCCGTCCGGGCCGCCGCGAACCTGCCGGGGCTCGTCGCAGGGCTGCGCCGGGCCCCTCAGATGCTCGACTACGCGGGCGGCCTCGTCCGGCAGCTCGCGCGGTTCGGCGCCGACTCCGCCTCCGTGCTGAACGGGCCGATCGGGCCGCACCGCCGCTGGCTGTGGGTCGAAGCGACCCTCGACGAGACCCGCGAGATCCGCAAGGAGCTGGGCGGCACCGTCAACGACGTCGTGCTCGCGGCCGTCACCCGGGGCTTCCGCGACCAGCTCGCCGGGCGGGGCAGGCTGGAGGCCGGGACGGTCGTCCGGTCCGGTGTCCCGGTGTCGGTGCGGGTCCCCGAGGAGCGGGGCGTGCTCAGCAACCGGGTGTCGGCGGTCTTCGTGAACCTGCCCGTCGGCGAGGACGACCCGGTCCGCCGCTACGACCTGATCCGCGAGCAGATGGACGACCTGAAGGCCACCGGCCAGGAGGCCGCGGGCGTCCAGATCACCCGGCTGACCGACGCCGCGGTCGCGCCCGCGCTCCTCGCGCTCGGCGCCCGGACCCCGGTCCGCCTGTTCAACCCCATCGTCCAGACCGTGACGACCAACATCCCCGGCCCGCAGTTCCCCCTGTACATCCTCGGCCGCCGGATCCAGGCGATGTACCCCTACGTGCCGCTGACCGGCGGGATCCAGATCGCGACCGCGATCTTCTCCTACATGGGCCGCCTCAGCTTCGGCGTGAACGCCGACTTCGACGGCCAGCCGGACGTCGAGCTCATGGGCAAGGGCGTCCGCGCCGGCTTCGACGAACTCCTCTCCGCGAAGCGCTGAGGCGCTAAAGCCTGCCGCTGGCGATGACGCGCCGGAGGAACTCGCGGGTGCGCGGCTCCTGGGGATCGGTGAAGATCTGGTCCGGGGAGCCGCGCTCCAGCAGGGCGCCGTCGTGCAGGAAGCAGACGGTGTCGGCGATGTCGCGGGCGAACCCCATCTCGTGGGTCGCGAGGATCATCGTCATCCCCTCGGTCTTGAGCTCGCGGACGATCCCGAGGACCTCGGTGACCAGCTCGGGGTCGAGCGCCGAGGTCACCTCGTCCAGGAGCATCACCTCGGGGCGGCAGGCCAGCGCCCTGATGATCGCCACCCGCTGCTGCTGGCCGCCCGAGAGGCTGTCGGGGTAATCGCCCGCCTTGTCGGCGAGGCCGAACCGGGCGAGCAGATCGGCGGCCTGCGCGGCGGCCTCCTGCTTCGGGATCCCGTGCACCCTGACGGGCGCGAGGGTGATGTTCTCCCGGACGGTCATGTGCGGGAAGAGGTTGAAGCTCTGGAACACCATGCCGATCTTGCGGCGGACGGCGTCCTCCTTCGCGCCGACGGCCGTGATCTCCTCGCCGTCCAGGAGGATCGCCCCGTCGTCGACCGTCTCGAGGAGGTTGACGCAGCGCAGCAGGGTCGACTTTCCCGACCCGGACGCGCCGATCAGGCAGACGACCTCGTGCGGATCGACGTCGAGGTCGACGCCGCGCAGCACGGCCCGGTCGCCGTAGCTCTTCCAGAGCCCTTCGATGTGCAGGAGCGGCATCAGCGGCCTCCGGAAGCGCGGCGGCCCTCGGCGCGGGCCGCCAGCCAGTCGGTGAACCGGGCCATCGGCACGGTCAGCAGGACGAACAGCAGGGCCGCCGCGAGGTACGGCGTGTAGTTGAAGGTCTCGGCCTGGTGGATCTGCGCCTGGCGCAGCGCCTCGATCACGCCGAGCACCGACACCAGGGCGGTGTCCTTCTGCAGCGAGGCGAAGTCGTTGAGCAGCGGCGGGACCACCCGGCGCACGGCCTGCGGGAGCACGACGTGCCGCAGCGACTGCGCCTGGCTCAGCCCGAGCGAGCGGGCGGCGGCCCGCTGGCTCGGGTGGATCGACTCGATTCCGGCCCGGAACACCTCGGCCACGTACGAGCCGTACGACAGCACCAGCGCGATGACGCCCAGCGCCATCGGGCTGCTGGGCGTCCCGCTGAGCTCGAGCGCCGGGACGCCGAAGCCGACCAGGTAGACCAGCAGGATGGTCGGGATGCCGCGGAAGACGTCGGTGTAGGCGACCGCGAGGGCCCTGACCGGGAAGAACGCGGGCGACTTGACCCCCCTGGCCAGCGCCACCGCCAGGCCGACCACCAGGATGATCGGCTCGGCGATGAGGAACATCCGGACGTTCAGCCAGAAGCCGCTGAGCACGTCGGGGAAGGCGCCGGTGAACTCCGACCAGGAGAAGAACGTCGCCTTGACGTTCGGCCAGCCCGGCGAGGAGAGGATCAGCCAGCCGGCCAGCCCGAACACGACGACCGTCGAGACGGCCGCGGTCGTGCCCGAGCGGACCGCTCCCCTGCGCCTCAGCCGTTCGCGTTCGAGCTGGCGCGGGCTCTTCTCCCACGCCTTGGTGACGGGCGTCGTCACTTCAGGACGGGAGCACCGGCCGACGAGGTCAGCCACCGCTCCTGGATCTTGGCGAGCTCGCCGGACGACTTCAGCTTGCCGATCGCCTGGTCGAGGCAGGTGACCAGGGCGCTGTCCTTCTCCAGCACGAGGCCGAACTGCTCGGGGGTCGCCCCGGCCTGCGGGAGCTGACCCGCGATCTTGGAGTTCTCGACCTGGGCGGCGGTGACGTAGAAGGCGGTGGGCAGGTCGACGACGAGCACGTCGGCCTGCTTGTTCTTCAGCGCGGTCACCGCGTCGATCTGGTTGTTGTAGACCTTCGGCTGGGTCGTCGGCTGGATCTGGTCCTGGACGGCCTTCAGCGAGGTGGTGCCGACCTGGACGGCGATCTTCGCGTCCTTGAGGCCCGCGAGGTCGGTGACGTCCGCGAACTTGGTGCCCTTGAGCGCCACGACGCCCTGGGCGACGTCGTAGTAGCCGGTGCTGAAGGTGACGGCCTTGGCCCGGGCCGCGCTGATGGAGACCTGGTTGATGTCGAAGTCGAACTTCTTCTTGCCGGGGGCGAAGGAGGAGTCGAAGCCGACCTTCTCCCAGCTGACCTCGTCCTTGGTGAAGCCGAGCTGCCCGGCGACGGCGTAGGCCACCGCGGACTCGAAGCCCTTGCCGTTGGACGGGTCGTCGTCGACGAACCACGGCTCGAAGGCCGGCTTGTCCGTGCCGATGACGAGCTTGCCGGCGTTCTTCAGCGGCAGGCTGTCCTTCGTGCAGGCAGGCGCTCCGGTGGCGGTGGCCGGGGTGGTCGTGGTCTTGTCCTCGGCCGGAGCGCAGGCCGCCGCGGCGAGGACGGCGGCCGCGAGGGCGGGCAGGACGGTGAGACGGCGCAGCAAGGTGGCCTCCGGAGCAAATTTCATGGAAGTTTGATAGGAATTATCGAAGATTAGACGATCCGCACGGTGACCGTCTGGCCCGCGCGCAACCCGAAGCGGTCCGAGGCGTTCCCCTGGTTGATACCCAGGGCGAGGCGGCCCGACGAGTCGGTGAACAGGAGGGGATCTCCGACCGGCACGGCGCCGAAGGTGGGCGCGAGCGGCAGCGGCACGCCCAGGACCTCGAACCGGGTCCCGTCGCCGAGGTCGGCGGGGTGGGCACCGAGGATGAGGCTGCCGAAGTCGTCGGCGTACAGGACGGTCGCGGTGACCTCGCCGTCCCCCGCGACCGGCTCGGGGAGGTCGAGCGGGAGCGGGACGACCTCTTCGCCGAACGCACGCGGCGCGACCCCGTTGGCCAGGTGCCCGGCCGCCGGGGAGAAGATGTCGCGGCCGTGGAAGGTGCTCGACGTCGCGGGCAGGCGCAAACCGGGATCGGACAGCACGCGCGCCTCCGCGATCCCGCCGAGGACCTCGGCGGCCGGGACGAGCAGCCCGTTGTCCGGGCCGACGAGCAGGTCGCCGCGGCCGGTCCTGATCACGATCGGATGCCGCGGGGTGCCCACCCCGGGATCGACGATCGCGACGTGCACCCCGACCGGCAGGTACGGCAGCGCCTGCACCAGCAGCGCCGCCCCCTCGACGATCGCGTACTTGCTCACCTCGTCGCTCAGCACCTGCACCTGCGCGTGCGGAGCGATCCGGGCCACGACCCCGGCGCAGATGCCGGTGTAGGCGGCCCCGAAATCAGTGGTGATGCTCACATAAGGACGGTTCTCGCGCACGGCCCAGCCTTCGGAATCAGCGGAATGATCCCCTCAAAACTATCAATACCAACAGTCTCACCGGTCGAGACACCCTGATCCGCTCGATGTCCTAGGCGGCGAGGCGGGTGGCCACCGCGGCGCGGGCGCGGGTGAAGGGTTCGGCGGAGTCGTAGAGGAGGGAGGCGCCGACGGCGTGCAGGACGTGCGACTCGAGTTCGAAGGCGAGCTGCGGGACGTCGGAGTCCGGGGGCAGCTCCCCCAGCTCGACGGCCCGTTCCAGGGAGCGTTCGAGGTAGGCCTGCCAGTCGGCGCGGTTGGCGGCTATGGCGTCGCGGATGCGGCCGGGACGGGCGTCGAACTCGGCGGAGATCGCGTAGATGATGCATCCGCCGGGGAAGATGCGGCGCTCGGCGTAGTCCATCCAGCGCTCCAGCAGGGCGCGCACCCGGGCGATCCCCGGCGGGAGGGCGCGGGCCGGCTCGACGACCTCGGCCTGGAACACCTCGCGGCCCGCCGCGACGGTCGCGAGCTGGAGCTCCTCCTTGGAGCCGAAATGCGCGAACAGGCCGCTCTTGGAGATCCCCAGATCGGTCGCGAGCCTGCCGATCGACAGGCCCTCCAGGCCGTCCACGGAGGCGATGTCCATCGCGTGCCTGAGGATCAGCCGCCGGGTCTGCTCGCCGCGCAGCAGCCGTCCGTCGGTCTTCATGCCCAAACAATACGACCATTCGTACTGTCTGCAAACGGGGTGATCATGCGGCTCGTGAGGAGCGTCGCGCCGCCAGCAGGTCGAGGACCAGCGCCGCGGACCAGGAGAAGTCGTGGCTGCCCCGGCCGGTGCCGTCGAAGGGGTCGAAGTACTCGCGGAAGCCCGACTGGCGGATCAGCCGCAGCGTGGAGCCGTAGAGCAGATCGGCGATCACCTGGAGGCCCTGCGCCGAGGCGCCCGTCCACAGCAGCCAGTTGGTGTTGATCCAGGTGGGGCCGCGCCAGTAGGCCGCGCGGTCGAACGACGGCGCCTGGATGTCGCAGGTCGGCACGGGATAGCCGGCCGCGCCCGCGAACCGGGCCGACAGCAAGAGGTCGACGAGCCCCCGGACGGCCGCCGCGGGCAGGTCGGGATCGAGGAGCGGCCCGAAGGAGGAGATCGTCGCCACCGGGATCTGCTTGCCCGTGCGCAGGTCCAGGGGGCGGAAGCAGGCGTGGTCGGGGTCCCAGAGCCGGTCGTTGAGCGCCTCGTGGATCCGCCGGGCCGCCTCCCGGTGCGGCTCCGGGTCCGCGCCGATGATCCCCGCCAGCTCGGCCAGGGCGTGGGTGGACGCCAGGTAGGTGGCGTTGAACAGGGGGTCCTCCACCACGAACGGATGGTCGTCGCGCAGATGGCCGTCGGCGTAGCCGGTGTCGCGGAAGGTCGTGACGAGCCACACGTACCGGTCGTAGTCGACCCCGGTCGGGAGGGCCCGCGGCAGCCTGGCGGGCGCGTAGGAGGCGGGCGGGAGCTGGAGCGCGGCCAGCGGCCGGTCCCAGGCCGGGCTGTTGTCGAGCCCGGACTCCCACGGATGGCAGATCGCGGCCAGCCCGGCCCCGCCGAGGTCGCGGTGGCGGGCCAGATAGGCGTGCTGGGCCAGCAGGCCCGGCCAGATCGCCCGCAGGAAGTTCCGGCCGCGGTCGTGGTCGGCGGCGGCCCGGTAGAGCCGGAGCGCCGCGAACGCGTGCAGCGGCGGCTGGGTGATCCCGGACGTCTCGGCGTCACCGGGCGCCCGGCTCTGCTCCCCGCTGCGCCACAGCTCGGGTCCGGGGAAGTAGGCGTGCCGCTCGACTCCCCCGTTGAACACGATGTGGGGCAGCATCCCGCTCTCCCACTGCCCCCGGAACAGCGACACCAGCTCCTGCTCGGCCCGCTCGTGGCGGTGCCTGGCCAGCCCCATGCAGACGAAGGCCGAGTCCCAGCTCCACTGGTGCGGGTAGAGCCCGGGCGAGGGCACGGTCGCCGCCCCCGTCCAGTTCGCGTCAAGGACGCGGGCGGCGGCCTGCCACAGGGCGGACTCGTCCCCGGTCAGTCGAGGGCTCATCACCCCAGAGTCGCCTCATGGCAACGTTCTGACCAGCCCCTGCTACATGGTCATTAGTTGCTCGTCGGCGGCCTTGCCCCGTCGCCCGTTCACCTTCTCCCGGGCCGCCCCCGCCATCTCTCCGGTCTTGGCCCGCGCCTCATGCGCGACCTCACCGGCCTTCTGGGCGGCCTTACCGCCCACTTCGCCCGCTTTGTGAGCGGCCTTACCGCCCATGACCCCGGCCTGTTCCCTGACGTTGGCCGCCGCGGCCCGCACAGCCGGATGCGTGGCGATCTCCCGCCCCGCCTTCCGGATCTGCTCGTACCGCTCCCGCCCCGCCTTGGCTCCGAGCACGTACCCGAAGCCCGCGCCGATGATGAACGCAGCTCTCATGATCACTCCTCGTAGTCCTGCCCCCTGACTACCCACCCCCGCGATTTCGATGCGCGAACCACCCACGAGATGCGCTAATCTAGACGCGTTGGCAAGGGAGCCCCGCTCCCCGGGCCAGCCGCAATCCCGCGTAGCTCAATTGGCAGAGCAGCCGGCTGTTAACCGGCAGGTTATTGGTTCGAGTCCAATCGCGGGAGCCATTGGAAGGGCCCTCATTTCCTGGGAAATGGGGGCCCTTCGGCGTGGGTGGGGTTGGGGGAATCGGGTCTGGGGTTGATCACGTGGCGGTAGGTTAGGGGGATGGCTCGGGTGCCCCGGAACGTACGTGACGTGCTCGCTCTTGAACGTGGGGAGCGGGTGCTGGCTCACGCGTCCACGCGCGGGGGGGCTCATGTCGTCGCCACGGGGGTGGCGCTGCATGTGCCCGACGGGGGCGGAGGGTTCGTCCGGGTGCCCTGGGAGCGGGTGCTGGGGGCCACGTGGAGTGACTCCTGGCTGCATGTCAGGGGGGATGACGGGGAGCATCACGTGCGCCTCGACGACGCCGGGTCGGTGCCCGAGGTCGTGCAGGAGCGGGTGACCGCGACCGTCGTCGTCAGCCGGCATTTCGCGTTGCCGGGGGGTGGCGTGCGGATCGTGGGGCGCAGGGCCCCGCGGTCGAAGCCGTCGGCCGCCCGGGACGAGCTGTTGTGGACGCTCGTGTTCGACGAGGGGCTCGACCAGGACGATCCGGGGCTGCGGGCCGGGGCGGAGCAGCTGCTCGAGGCGTTGCGGCGGCAGACCGGGCTCTAGCGAAGTCCGGCTCTAGCGAAGTCCGGGCTCTAGGAAGCGGGCGAGGCCGGGGTCAGGGTGCGCCAGAGGCCCGTCCGGGGGACGAAGGCGGGGGCCAGGGCTCTGGCCAGGAGCCAGGCGGCGATCTCCTCTCCCGCGCGGACGCCCCTCGACTCCGTGATCGTGACGTTCTCCGCCGTCCAGGCCTGTTCCTCCAGCTCGCCGTGGGCGGGGCGCACGGCGGCGTCGGCGATCCGCAGGAGTTCGGTGTCGAGGAGGGAGTCGCCGGCGGCCACGAGGTGGCTGGCGTCACAGCGGCGGGCGACCTCGGCGGCGGCGGCGGACTTGGTCAGGGGCTCGGGCAGGCAGTAGACCTTGCGGCCCTGGAGGGAGACCGTCCAGCGGCGGTCGGCGCACCAGGCCGCCAGGTCGGCTAGCCAGGTCTCCGGCAGGGCGGCCCGGTCGACGACCGCGTAGGGGAACAGCTCCGCGGCGATCTTCAGGTTGAGCGTGTGGGTGCCGCTGACGGAGCTCATGTGGTCGTGGACGTCGACGGCGGGGGCGCAGTCCGCGACGGCCTTGCGGACGCGGGCCGTCCAGGAGGGGTCCTCCTCGCCGTCCTCCAGGATGTAGCCGCCGTTGGCGCAGATCGCGAACCGCGGCGGCGGTCCCGGCAGCCGGATCCTGCGGTACTGCGCGGGCGTCCTGGTCGTGGTCGGGACGAGCGTCGCCGACGTCGCGAGCAGCTCGATGAGCGCCGCCGACCGGTCCGTCAGGTACGACAGCGGCTTCAGGTCGTAGATCTCGACGCAGCGCAGCGCGGCATCGGGGTCGGCGAGCATCAGCGCGTTCGCCGAGTAGATCAGGGTGCGGTCGAGGTCGGTGCAGGCCGCGATCAAGCGAAGTCCCTGGGTTTGATCAGGCCGACGCAGGCGTAGGGCAGGCCGTCGGCGTCGACCTCGACGACCGGGACCCCCCGCTCCTGCGCCAGCATCCGGACATGGGAGAGGTCTGCTTCGGCGCCCCTGCGGGCCAGGATCCGCCACGGGACCCGGCGCAGCAGCACCCGGGTGGTCTCGCCGACGCCGGGCTTGACCAGGTTCACGTCGCCGATCCCGTACTCCTCGCTGATCCGCCGGACGGCCGCGAGACCCGCCCAGTCGGGTTCCTCCGCGGCCGGGCGGATCCCCGGATCGGCCTCGCCGAACCGGGCGCAGACCGCGTCGAGGAACTGGTTGGAGACGTCGGCGGGGGCCAGGTCGCGGTAGAACTTCGCGCCGTGGAAGTCCTTCGGCCCGATCAGCTCGTCGTTGAGGACCGTCCGGCTGACCAGCCCGGACACGGTCGAGTTCAGGCAGGCGGAGGCGATCAGGTAGTCCTCGCGGGTGCCGTAGATCCGCACGCAGCGGCCCGGGTCGGCCAGGACGGCCATCTCGGCGGAGAACCCGCCGCCGTGCGCGTCGAGCGCCTCCCTCAGCTCGCGGGTGATGGCGCCCTTGCCGGTCCAGCCGTCCACGAACATGACGTCGCGCGGGTCGTGGTGGCGGGCGAGGTGGTCGAGCGCGACGGCGTCGATGCCGCGGCCGCGCACGATGCTGACGGCGTAGTGCGGCAGGTCGAGGCCGTGGGCGTACTTCGCCCAGCGCCGGGCCAGCACCCCGACCGGGGTTCCGGCGCGGGCCAGCGACACCAGCACCGCGCCGGGGCCGCGCTCCTCGAGGATCCGCTCGGTGATGACGGCCACCGCCTGGGCGAGGCGCCCGGCCGACTCGCCGAGGACCTCATGGAACAGTTCCTGGTATTCGGCGCTCGGCTGGAACTCGATCGGAAGTGATTCCGCGTAGTGCGCGGCCCCCGACTGAATGGCCTCTTCGCGTTCCTCTGTGGGCGCTTCCAGCCGCACTTCGGAAAGGTCGGTCAGCAGCCATGCGACGTCCTGCGCCGGATAGCTTCCGAATTCCGGACCGTACAGCGGCTCGCCGCCCATTTACCGTTCCTCCCGAACCGTCGCGACAACGACGTCCCCCAGGCCGGTGAGTTCCCGCACCAGGCCGTTCTCCAGTTCTCCGGTGTCGCCCTCTTCGTCGACCACGAGGACGATCGCGTCGAATCCCTGGTCGACGTTGTAGGCGTACCGCTCCCCCGGCCCGTCGGCGGGGTCGTCGTGCGCGGGGAACACCAGCCGGTTCCGGATGGCGTACCCCGGATCGTCGACGGCCAGCACCGGTGAGCGCGTCGTCGTCGAGTACCGCACGGCATCGCCGAGCAGGTCGGCGAGGGCCTCGCCGAGGCGCAGCGGCGCGTACATGAGCTCCTCGAAACCGAGCACGAGCACCCGCCGGGCCCCGCCGGGCAGCTCCGCGGCGACGCGCTCGGCCATCCCCGGCAGCGCCTTCTCCAGCCGTTCACGGTGGGCGGGGGTGAATCCGTGCCGCCCCCCGGCGGGTACGGCGGGCCAGCCCGCGTCGATCCGCCGCACCGTTCCCCCGGCGTTCCGCGCTCCCGGCCGCGGCGTGGCCGCGCCGACCCGCTCGGCCAGCTCCCGGCCCCGTTCCAGGACGCCCTCCGGCAGGCCGACCCGGCCGCTCGCCAGGGCGACGACGTCGATCCGCGCGCCGAGCTCGGCGGCCAGGGAGTCCATCGCCGCACGGTCCTCGGTCCCGCGCAGGTCGATCAGCGCGGCCACCACGTAGTGCGGGCGAGGGTCCGCCGCGTGCAGCGCCCGCAGCGTGTTGCGGACCGTCCGGCCGGTCGACAGCTCGTCGTCGACCAGGACGAGCGGCCCGCCGCCGGACAGCAGCCCGGCCGGGACGGGCAGCAGCAGATGGCTGGTCGCGTGGCTGTGCTCCTCCTCGAAGCCGCCGTACGGGGTCACTCCCGGCACGGGCCTGCGGGTCGAGTGCAGGTAGACGGCCTCACCGAGCGCGTCGGCGACACTGTGCCCGAGACCCGTCGCGGTCTCGGCGTAGCCCAGCACCACCGCGGGGATCGCGGCCGGGTGCCCGGCCAGGGCGTCGCGCTGCCGCTTGTCCGCTCCCGGCTCCCCGGCTCCGGCCCGGCGCGGCGCAGCCCCAGCAGGGTTCCAC
>NZ_BAAAUV010000048.1:0-29693 GCF_039534125.1 Actinocorallia longicatena
CCGACCCAACCAGGTCGACTCCCTCCTCCGCCCCCGCGAGGCACGCACCTGGACGCCGCTCGCCACGGGCGCCGACTTTGAAACAGCCCCTAGGCGTCGCGCTCCCGGCTCCGCGCAGGACATCTGCGGGACCTGTGCCCCATGCGTGGGGGACCTCGGGACTGTGAACCTCGGAGACGTCGGGGGAAGTCACGAGGAAAGGGGCGCAGATGCGCAGGGCTGTTGTGGTCGCGGGGGTCATGGCGTTCGGGCTGGTGCCCGCGGGGGCGGCGGAGGCCGCGCCGCGGCTCCAGGTCGTCGCCAAGGGGCTCGACAATCCGCGGGGGATCGTGGTCGGCAAGGACGGCACGATCTACGTGGCGGAGGGCGGGAACGCCGGGAAGAAGTGCGTCGGCAAGGGCGAGGAGAAGGTCTGCGCCGGGCCGACGGGCGCCGTCGTGGCGATCAGGAAGGGCAAGAAGAAGCGGGTGCTGAAGGGGTTCCCCTCGACCGGGATCCCGGGCGGCAGCGCGGGCGGCCCGCAGGACCTCGCCTTCGACCGGAACGGCCGGCTCGTGATGGTGCTGTCGGGCATGTCGGCGTCCGGCCGGGCGGCCCTGGGTCCCGGCGCGCGCAAGCTGAGCACGCTCGTGTCGTTGCCGTCGCGTAAGGTCCGCGCCGACCTCGCCCGCTACGAGGCCAGGCACAACCCGGACAGGACGCCGCCCGCGATGGACGGGCTGAACAGCAACCCGCAGTCGCTCGTGGCCGAGAAGGACGGCAGCGTCGTCATCGCCGACGGAGGCGCGAACGACCTGCTGAAGGTCTCCAAGACCGGGAAGGTGTCGCTGCTGGCGCTGTTCCCGACCCGGTGCGCCGCGCTGCCGCCGGGCTTCCCCGCCGACCAGGCGCCGCCGCCCGGCAAGTGCGCGGAGGGCCAGGTCCCGGCTGAGTCCGTGCCGACCTCGGTGGTGAAGGGCCCGGACGGCGCCTACTACGTCGGCGAGCTGACGGGCTTCCCGTTCGCGACGGGCAACGCCCGGGTCTGGCGGGTCACCGGGAACGGCCGCAAGAAGGTCGTCGCCGACGGCTTCACCAACATCATCGACCTGGCCTTCGACGGCCGCGGCAGGCTGCTCGTCCTCGAGATCAGCCACAAGGGGCTGCTGTCGGGCAGCACCGCGGGCGCGCTCACCGCCGTCAAGGGCGGCAAGCGCAAGCTCCTCATCGGCAAGGGGCTGACCGGGCCGTCCGGGCTCGCGGTGAAGGGCGGCTACGCCTACATCGTGAACGGGGGCGTCCCGGGTGAGGGCGGCGGGAAGGCGCACAGGGGCCAGGTGCTCAGGTACCGCCTCTGACCCTCCCGCCCGGAAGGGGACGTGGGGTCAGGAGAGGGCCAGCAGGGTGATGAGGCCGATCACCACGACGACGTCCGTCACGGCGAAGATCCCCCAGGACCAGGCGACGAGCTTCCTGGCTCTGGGGAGATCGGTCTTCACGCGCTCCATGCCCATGTTGGACAGGACGATCGCGAGGATCCCGATCGGGAAGAGGGTGAAGACGGCGAGCGTCCCCAGGATGAAAGCGGCGATGACGGACTTGCGCGTCATGTCGCCATTGGCGTCGAGACCTAGAGGGAGCTTTCCTTCGGCGGCTACTGCGTCCATCGGACACCTCGGGGGTGGGAGGTCCATCGGTGCCCGCACGCTACGCCCCCGTGACGCATGAGACAAGGGTCTCAAGTGATCTCTGTCACAGGACTTCCCACCAGCCGGCGGAGCCTCAGCGGGGGAGGGCGTAGCGGCCGTCGTCGAGGGGGTCGACCAGGCCGTCGGCGATGAGGGTGTCGAGCGCGCGCTCGCGCTGGACGGAGTCCGCCCAGACGACGTCCAGGACGGGCTTCTCGACCGGGCCGGGGGCGTCGCGGAGGACCGCCAGCAGACGGCCCCGGCACTGGCGGTCGGTGCCCGCGTAGGACTGGCCCTTGCGGGCGGGGCCGTCGTAGGCGGGCTTCCCGTCGAGGTACCAGCGGCACTGGGAGATCACCGGGCAGTCGGCGCAGCGCGGGGCGCGGGCGGTGCAGATGAGGGCGCCGAGCTCCATGACGGCCACCGCCCAGGTCGCGGCCGTGGGGGCGTCGTCGGGGAGCAGGGACTCGGCGAGCCGCAGTTCCGCGACGGTCTGCGCCTTCGGCGGGTACTCCTCTCCCGACCTCATCCGGGCGAGGACCCGGCGCACGTTGGTGTCGAGGACGGCGTGCCGCTGCCGGAAGGCGAAGCTGGCGACGGCCGCCGCGGTGTAGGCGCCGATGCCGGGAAGGGCGAGCAGCTCGGCATGGTCGTCGGGGACCTCGCCGCCGTGCTCGGCGACGATCGCCGTCGCGCAGGCGTGCAGCCGCAGCGCCCGCCGCGGATAGCCCAGCCGTCCCCACGCCCGGACGGCCTCGCCGGACGGCTCCTTCGCCAGCGCCTCGGGGGCCGGCCACCGTCGCATCCACTCCTCCCAGACGGGGAGGACCCGGACGACGGGCGTCTGCTGGAGCATGATCTCGCTGACCAGGATCGACCAGGGGGTGGCGTCGGGTGTACGCCACGGCAGGTCGCGCTGGTGCTCGGCATACCAGTCGAGGATGGGTCGAGTCGGCACCCGCCCAGGTTAAGGGCCAGCGTGTCTTCCTGGGATGAGAAGATCGGAAACGCATACTGTGCGTATGGATTCGGGTTCGATGGGTTACGAGGACGAGGGCTACTCCGACACCTACTGGCGTCGGCGGGCCATCGCGCTGGCCGCGGTCCTGCTGACGCTCGGCGGGGCGGCCTACGCCTGCACCGGGGAGAAGCCCACCCCGGTCAAGAACGCGGCGGCCACCGGGGACGTCTCGCCGGCGCCCACGCCCACGGAGGTGCCGGTGACCGCCCTTCCCGCGCCGCCGATGCCGACGGTCACGGTGACGGTCACCCAGCAGGCGACCGTCGCCGCGCCGCGCCGTCCGGGCGACGCCTGCGCCTCCGGCGATCTGGTCGCCAACCTGACCCCGGTCAAGGCCGACTTCGCCAAGACCGACGCGCCGCAGTTCCGGATGACGGTCGTGAACACCGGCAGGCTCGACTGCACCTTCGACGTCGGCGCGGGCCGGTTCGTCGCGAAGATCAAGTCGGGATCGGACCGGGTGTGGTCGTCGGCGCACTGCGCTGCGGCGGGCGGGACCTCCATCCAGATGCTGCGGCGCGGCATCCCCTACGTCGGCGGGCTGGCCTGGGACCGCAGGCGCTCCCGCCAGGGCTGTGCGGCGCCCCGGCCCAAGGCGCTCGCCGGGACCTACGTGATCCAGGCCGAGGGCGGCGGGGTGAAGACGCCCAAGGCCGTCTTCACCCTGAGGTAGCCGCGACGGGCGCGGCGAGGCTTGCCACCACCGCCGCGGCGACGCGCTCCATGCCGCGCGCGGTGGGGTGGTAGACGAGGCTGGGGCCTTTCAGGCCGGACGTCCAGGGCTCCTTCGCGCACACGTCGTGGCCGTCGGAGAGGGCGTAGGCGTCCAGGTAGGTGGCGCCGATCTTCGTGGCGGTCGTTTTCAGCATGGCGTTGAGCTCGCGCTCGACCGCGTCGAAGAACTTCTGGTCGCCCTTGGCCAGGGGCAGGCGCGGCCAGCAGCCCTTGCCGTCGCCCGGAGCGACCTTCAGGTAGCCGACGACCACGATCCGGGCGTTCGGGGCGGCCTCGCGGACCTTGCGGTAGGCCGCGTCGATCTTCGGGCGGATGTTCACCATCTTCTTCAGTACGGCCTTGCCCTGTGTCAGCTGGCACGGATTGCCGTGGCCGAGCGTGCCGATACTGATCAGACCGCAATTGAGGGCGACCTTCGACCAGCTCACCGAGTTGGCGCCGAGGGTGATCGTGACCAGGTCGGTGTCGTCGCTCAGCGCCTCCAGCTGGGGCGGAAGGCCGGACTGCGAGGTGGACAGGTGCTTGAGCTCGGCGCCGGTGCAGGACACGTCGGTGAACGTCGCGGGGCGCAGCGCTCCGGCGATCAGCGACGGGTAGTTGTGGTCGGAGCGCCGGCAGACCGCCGGGCCGTGCTGACGCGGGATCAGCGGGCCCGCCGCGACCGAGTCGCCGAGCGCCGCGTAGTCGAGTGCGGCGGTGCTGATCGCGGCTGTGCTGATTGCGGCTGTGCTGATTGCGGCGGAGCCGGGTGGGGCGGCCTGGACGGGGTCGAGGGCGGAGGCGGGAGCCGGGCCGGTCAGCAGGGTCGCCAGGACGACCGCGATCTTGATCATGTTGAGGCACGGTAGCGGCTGTGACCTGCACTTTCGTGGAACTGTCGGTGAAGCGCCCTAGGGTTCGTCTCATGGCGAGGGCAGTGAAGACCGCGTTCCGATGCGGCGAGTGCGGATGGCAGACCGCCAAGTGGGTGGGGCGCTGCGGGGAGTGCCAGGCGTGGGGCACGGTCGGCGAGGCCGGGGCGCCCACCCCGGCGCGGGTGGTGAGCGCGGGGCCCGTGGCCTCGCCCGCCCGCCCGATCGGGCAGGTCGACGTGCGGTCGTCCCAGACCCAGCCGACCGGGATGGACGAGCTCGACAGGGTGCTCGGCGGCGGGCTCGTGCCCGGGGCGGTCGTGCTGATGGCGGGTGAGCCCGGCATCGGCAAGTCCACGCTGCTGCTCGAGGTCGCGGCGCTGGCGGCGCAGCGCGGCCGGGTCCTGTACGTGACGGGCGAGGAGTCGGCCGAGCAGGTCAGGCTGCGCGCCGACCGGGTCGGCGCGGTCGCCGACGAGCTGTACCTGGCGGCCGAGACCGAGCTGTCGGTGCTGCTGGGGCATGTCGAGGCGGTCGAGCCGAAGCTGCTGATCGTCGACTCGATCCAGACCGTCGCCTCGGCGGAGGCGGACGGGGCGCCCGGCGGGATCACCCAGATCCGGGAGGTGACCGCCAACCTGATCCGGGTCGCGAAGGAGAAGGGGATCACGGTCGTCCTGGTCGGGCACGTGACCAAGGAGGGGGCGATCGCGGGGCCTCGGCTGCTGGAGCACCTCGTCGACGTCGTCCTGTACTTCGAGGGCGACCGGCACAGCAGGCTGCGGATGATCCGCGCCGTCAAGAACCGCTACGGCCCCACCGACGAGCTGGGCTGCTTCGACCTGTCGGAGGTCGGGATCGTCGGGCTCGCCGACCCCTCGGGGCTGTTCCTGACCCGGCGCGAGGAGCCGGTGCCCGGTACCTGCGTGACGGTCACCCTCGAGGGGCGCAGGCCCCTGGTCGCCGAGGTGCAGGCGCTGGTGGCGCAGTCGTTCCTGCCGTCGCCGCGGCGGGCGACCTCCGGGCTCGACTCCCAGCGGGTCGCGATGGTCCTGGCGGTCCTCCAGCAGCGGGCCGGGGTGAAGATGCACGAGCGCGACGTCTACGTCTCGACCGTCGGCGGGGTGCGGCTCAGCGAGACCTCGGTGGACCTCGCGGTGGCGCTGGCCGTCGCGGGCTCCAACCTCGAGCAGTCACTGTCGCCGACCCTCATCGCGGTCGGCGAGGTCGGCCTCGCGGGCGAGGTCAGGGCCGTTCCCGGGGCGCAGCGGCGGCTGAGCGAGGCCGCCCGGCTGGGCTTCAGGAGCGCGGTCGTGCCACGGGGCGCGCTGGAGCTCGGGAAGGGCGGCAGCCCGCTGCGGTCGGTCGGCGCGGTCGAATTCGAAGGAATGAAGGTCATCGAAGTGGACACATTGGAAGAGGCGTCGCGGGTGGCCTTCGTCGCCCCTTAGCGGGGCGGGGAACTCCGGGGGCCGGCCGTACGTCCGAACGAGGAGGTGAAAGGGCTCGGTAAGCTGGGGGCGCCTGAAATTGAGACCGGGGGGCGCTTCCGGAGCAGTTCGTGTGTTCCCGGGAGTGCTTCAGACAAGTCCGGCGACCTGCGGGGGTCACGTGCCAGCACAGGAGAAAACCGTCGATGAGCGGCGCCGCGCCACCTTGGCGGCGGTCGCGCCGGGCACGAGCCTGCGCGACGGTCTGGAGCGCATTCTGCGCGGCCACACCGGGGGGCTGATCCTCCTCGGCTTCGATCCCGCCGTGGAGGAGCTGTGTTCCGGCGGGTTCGAACTGGACGTCGAGTTCTCGGCGACCAGGCTGCGAGAGCTCGCCAAGATGGACGGCGCGATCGTCCTCGACAGCTCCTGCACCCGGATCGTCCGGGCCGCGGTGCACCTCGTGCCGGATCCGACGATCCCCACCGAGGAGTCGGGCACCCGGCACCGCACCGCCGAGCGCGTCGCCAAGCAGACCGGCTACCCGGTGATCTCGGTCAGCCAGTCGATGCGGATCATCGCCCTGTACCTCGACGGCCGCTACGTCCTCGAGGACTCGGCGGCGATACTGTCCAAGGCCAACCAGGCCCTGGCGACCCTCGAGCGGTACAAGCTCCGCCTCGACGAGGTGTCCGGCACGCTGTCGGCGCTGGAGATCGAGGACCTGGTCACCGTCCGGGACGTCACCGCGGTCGTCCAGCGGCTGGAGATGGTCCGCCGCATCGCCGACGAGATCGACGGCTACGTGGTCGAGCTCGGCACCGACGGCCGTCTGCTGTCGCTCCAGCTCGACGAGCTGGTCTCGGGCGTCGAGGAGGAGCGGGAGCTGATCGTCCGCGACTACCAGGCGAGCGAGCGCCCGGCCGAGGCCGTGCTGGCGTCCCTGGACGAGCTCACCGCCAACGAGCTGCTGGATCTGGGCGTGGTCGCCCACACCATGGACTTCTCCGGTGCCGAGGCCCTCGATCTGCCGGTCAGCCCCAAGGGCTACCGCCTGCTCGCCAAGGTCCCCCGGCTGCCCGGCCTGGTGGTCGACCGGCTGGTGGACCACTTCGGCGGCCTCCAGAAGCTCCTGGCGGCCAGCATCGACGATCTCCAGGCCGTCGGCGGGGTCGGGGAGTCCCGGGCCCGCTCCGTCCGCGAGGGCCTGTCCCGCCTCGCCGAGTCCAGCATCCTCGAACGCTACGTCTGACCGCGCTCCCTCCGCGGGCCGCCCCTTTCGTCGCCGATGTCCCTCAGAAGGTGAAAACGGACGAGCCGGTGGTCAGGCCCGCCTCGAGCTCGCGGTGGGCCCGGACGGCTTCCGGCAGGCCGTACCGCTGGTGGACGGCGATCCTGATGCGTCCGGCCGCGACATGGCCGAACAGCTCGCCCGCCAGGTCGGCGCATTCGGCGGGATCGGCGATGTAGTCGGCCGGGGCGGGACGGGTCACGAACAGCGAGCCGCCGACGGCCAGCCGCATGGCGTCGATCGGCGGCACGAAGCCTGAGGCGGTCCCGAAGCAGACCAGCAGGCCCCGCCGCCGCAACGAGGCCAGCGAGCCGGCGAAGGTGGACGCGCCGATCCCGTCGAACACGAGTGAACGAGGGCTGAAGAGTGGCGTAACGGCCGGGGCGGCTGTCCCACGTTTTCGCAGGCAGGCGGCTTTTCCGGGTTCGGGAGGGGGCGCGGGGTCTGCTCTAATGAGGCGTTCCTTGGGGTTCGGGAGGCGCCGGTGCTCGATGCTGTGGAGCGCGCACCGGCGTCCTCAGGGAGGGGCGGCGGGTCCCGGAGACACGAGATCGAGGGGCTGCGGGCCGTCGCGGTCGGTCTCGTGGTGCTCGGCCACTGCGGGGTGCGGACCTTCGCGGGTGGCTATGTCGGCGTCGACGTCTTCTTCGTGATCTCCGGGTTCCTGATCACGTCGCTGCTCCTGCGGGAGGCCGACGCCACCGGCCGGGTCTCGATCCGGGGGTTCTACCGGCGGCGGGCGCTGCGGCTGTTCCCCGCCTCGACGCTGGCCCTGGCCGCCACGCTGGCCGCGGCCTGGGCGTGGCTGTCGCCCGCGCGGTTCCACGCCCACGTTCTGGACGGGCTGGCGAGCGCGGTCTACGCCGTCAACTTCCGGCTCGCGGCGACCGGGACGGACTACCTCGCCCAGGGGTCCCCGCCGTCGCCGTTCCAGCACTTCTGGTCGCTGGCGGTGGAGGAGCAGTTCTACCTGGTGTGGCCGCTGCTGATCCTCGCCCTGCGGCGCCGGACCCTGCTCGTGCCCGCGCTGGCGGTGCTGTGCGCCGTCTCCTTCGGGCTCGGCGCCGTCCAGACGGGGACGTCCCCGCCGTGGGCCTACTTCGGCACCCAGGCCAGGCTCTGGGAGCTCGGGGCGGGCGCCCTGCTCGCGCTGACCGGGACCGGTCGGCTGCGCGGGGCCGCGGCGGCCGTCGTGAGCTGGACCGGGCTCGCCGCGATCGTGCTGGCGGCGGTCGTGTTCGACGCGGGGACGGCCTTCCCCGGGCATCTCGCGTCGCTGCCGGTTCTCGGGGCGGTGCTGGTCGTCGCGGGCGGGTCCGCGCCCCGCGGCGCGGTGGTCCTGCTGGGGACCCGCCCGATGGTGTGGCTCGGCGGCCTGTCCTACGGCTGGTACCTGTGGCACTGGCCGTTCGTGCTGATCGGCCCGGAGGCGCTCGGTCTGGAGGCGGACGCCCCGCTGCGCCTCGGGCTGGCCGCCGCGGCGCTGGGCGTCGCTGCCCTGACGCTCCGGCTGGTGGAGAACCCGGTGCGGTTCGGGTTCAAGGGGCCGGCGCTGGGCCTCGGGGCGGCGCTGTCGGGCGGGGCGGCGGCCTGCTGCCTGGTGGCCCTGGTGGTGCCGCTGCGGCTGGCCGGCGGGCCGGACGCGCCGGGGCTGGAGGCCCGGCTGGCGTCGGCGGCGGATCCCGAGGCGTCGCTGAGGGAGGCGCTCGACGGCG
This sequence comes from Actinocorallia longicatena, assembly GCF_039534125.1. Classification (NCBI taxonomy): domain Bacteria; kingdom Bacillati; phylum Actinomycetota; class Actinomycetes; order Streptosporangiales; family Thermomonosporaceae; genus Actinocorallia; species Actinocorallia longicatena. The sequence goes on from NZ_BAAAUV010000048.1 coordinate 8,711, forward strand.
CGGGACGGCTGCTGCCCGCCAACCTCAAGCCGTCGCTGGCCGAGGTCAGGGCGGTGCGGTCGGCCCTCTACCGGGACGGCTGCCACGCCGACCATCAGGCGACCGGCCTGCCCGGCGGCTGTGTCTACGGCGATCCCGCGGCCGCCAGGACCATGGTGCTCTTCGGCGACTCGCACGCCGCGCAGTGGTTCCCCGCACTGGAGGTCATCGCGCGGGAGGGGCACTGGCGGCTGCTGCCGATGACCAAGGCCTCCTGCAAGATCGCCGAGGTGACGATCGTCCGGAACGGAGGCCCCTACGCCCAGTGCGACACCTGGCGGGCCGCGGCCGTCGCCCGGATCCGGGCGCTGCGCCCCTCGCTGGTGATCCTGTCCTCCTCCGACGCGGGAGACGCCTTCCGGCCGGAGGCCGACCCCCGACGCCAGTGGGAGGGGGGATTCCACGCGACCTTCGCCGCGATCGGGACCAGCGGTGCCGCCAGGATCGTCGTCCAGGACTCGCCGTGGCCGCTTTCCGACGTTCCCGACTGCGTCGGCGAGCATCCGCGCGCCCTGCTCGCCCACTGCGCGAACCGTCTTCCGGCGGCCGTCCGGGATACCGTCAGGCACGAGGCGCTTCGCGTCGCGGCCGGGCGGGACCGCATCCCGGTCATCGACCCCGCGGGCTGGGTGTGCGGCGCCGCGGGGCGCTGCCCGCCGGTCGTCGGGGACACGCTGGTCTACCGCGACGACGGGCATCTGTCGGAGCGGTACGCCCGGGCGCTGGTCCCGCTGCTGGCCCGGCGGCTGCCGCCCTGACTCAGAGAGCCTTGCGGGTGCGCTCGATGAGGTCGCCGAGGTGGTCGGAGACCAGGGAGGGACGTTCGAGCATGGCCATGTGACCGGCGGTCGCGATGACCTCCAGCCGGGCCTCGGGGCACTTGGTGGCGATGGTCAGGCTGTGCTCGACCGGGGTGAGGGTGTCGTTCTCCGAGGCGATGATCAGGGTCTCGACGCCCGCCAGCGGGGTGCAGGTGGCGATCTCGGGATGGGTGATCATCGACAGGAAGAAGTCGGTGACGGCCTCGAGCCGGGTCGACTCCAGCATCTCGCCGGCGAACCGGACGGCCGCGGGGCTGGCGTCGGGGCCGAAGGCGATCAGGTCCTCGATCAGGAGGCTGGAGTCGCGGCTCAGGTGCCGCAGCCGCTCCAGGAAGGCCGCGCCGAGGCCCGCCGCGCGGATCCCGTGCGGCATGAGCTTCTTGTTGATCCTGGCCAGGGCCGCGGGCAGGCCGAGGGTCACCTCGTCCAGGGCGCCGCTGCTGGTGTTGAGCAGGGCGGCGGCGACGACCCTGGTCCCGATGAGCTCGGGGTAGTCGTCGGCGAAGCGCATGATCGTCATGCCGCCCATGGAGTGGCCGACCAGGATGACCGGGGTGCCCTCGGGCACGGTCTGGTCGATCACGGCCTTGAGGTCGTGGGAGAGGGTCGGCAGCCCGTAGGAGTGCCGGGCCGCCGCACCGGAGCGGCCGTGGCCGCGCTGGTCCCAGAAGACGAGGCGGCCGAGGCCGCGCAGCGCCTTGCGCTGGAAGTGCCAGGTGTCCTGGGTGCAGGTCCAGCCGTGGCAGAAGACGACGGCGAGATCGGTGCGCTCGTCGTTGTCGATCTCCGCGTAGAGACGGGTGCCGTCCTCGGCGAAGACCGGGGTGGGACGCCCGCGCAGCGAGCCGAAGGCCTCCCCGGCGTGCGGGTCGGGGCGCAGCCCCAGGCGCCGGACGGCGTGCCGCTGTGCGGCGACCCCCGCCACGCCCGCACCGGCGGCGCTCAGGCCGAGTGCGGTGGCGGCCAGGACCAGATTGCGACGACTCATCAGTAACCTCCTGTTCCCGGCATTGTTATACAAGTTGTCCAGCTAGCGGAAGGTCCGGTGCCACAGATTGATGCCGTAGTCGACCTCGGTGCCGTCCGTCTCGGCCAGGAAGCGTGCCGCGAGGTCGGCCGGAAACTCGATCTTCAGTACCCGCTCCAGTGTGCCCCGGTCGGGAAACGACCAGCGAATGGTCAAAGATTCCCTGCTGAAGCCCTGTCGTACCCAGAACCGTTCGACCGACGCCGGGTCGTACTTCGGAAGCCATGTCCGGAACCACCGGCCGAAGGTGGTCCGGGTGGCGTCGTTGTCGATGATGAAGGCGGTGCCGCCGTGCCGCAGAACGCGAGCAATCTCACGTAGCCCGGGTTCGCAGCCGGGACCGAAGAAATACGCCCACCGAGCGTGAACGACGTCGACCGAGGAGTCCGGCACCGGCAGCGCCTGCGCGGCGGCCGTCCGGACGGTGACGTTCGGCAGGCCCGCGCACCGCCGGCGGGCCGCGGAGGCCAGTCCCGCATGGGGTTCCGCGCCGATCACCCGCGTCGCGGTCTCGGCGAAGAAGGGGAGGTGGAAGCCGGTGCCGCAGCCGATGTCCAGGACGGTCTGGCCGTCCCACGGACGGATCGAGCGCATGGCGGCGGCGAGGACGCCGTCGGGGTCGACGGCCTTGTTCTCCTGCTCGTAGATCTGGGGCGTGTTCCAGATGTTGGGACTCGGGATGGCTCCGGGGGCTGCTTCGACCACGTCACAAAGGGTAACGAGCCCGGGGCCTGAATCGACCTTTTCCGCCGGTCGACTGCTCGCGTCACGATGGGGAACGCATAGGCTTTCCGACAGATACGGCCAGAGAGGCAGGAGCCTTGTCCCGCAACGATGTCGCCCAGTCGATCAGGGTGCCGGACGCCCCGATCACCCTCTCCACGGCCTCGGTCTACCCGGAGAAGGTGCCGAGCGCGTTCGAGATGGCGTCCTGGCTGGGTTACGACGGGGTCGAGGTGATGGTGGCGCTCGACGCCGCCTCTCAGGACCTCAACGTGCTGCGCAGGCTGTCGGACTACCACCAGATGCCGATCAGGTCGATCCACGCGCCCTGCCTGATCTTCACCCAGATGGTCTGGGGCCGCGACCCCTGGGGCAAGCTCGTGCGCTCCAAGGAGGTGGCCGAGGAGCTCGGGGCCGAGGTCGTGGTCGTCCATCCGCCGTTCCGCTGGCAGCGCGAGTACGCCCGCGAGTTCGAGCGCGGGCTCGCCCGGATGCAGGACGAGACCGACGTGATCTTCGCGGTCGAGAACATGTTCCCCGCCAAGGCCCGCGGCACCGAGCTCGGCATGTACTCCCCGAACTGGGACCCGACCGACTACGACTTCCCGCACCTCACCCTCGACCTGTCGCACACGGCCGTCTCCGGCAGTGACGCCCTGGCGATGGCCGACGGCTTCGGCGACCGGCTGCGCCATCTGCACCTGGCCGACGGCAACGGCATCCCCAACAAGGACGAGCACCTCGTGCCGGGCCGGGGCACCCAGCCGTGCGCCGAGATGCTGGAACGCCTCGCGGTGGAGGGCTTCAACGGCCACGTCGTGCTCGAGGTCAACACCCGTAAGGCCACCTCGCGGTCGGAGCGCGTCGAGGATCTGGCCGAGGCGCTGGCCTTCGCCCGGCTCCACCTGGCGGCCAGCCCCACCTGGGAGGTCACGGCGTCCGGAGAGGTCCGCCGTGCCCGCTGAGCCGGCCACCGGCAGGGAGACCGTCCGGCCGGGACGGCGCAGGGGCCCCACGGAGACCCGGCCGCTGATCCTCAAGGCCGCCCGTGAGCTGTTCGCCGAGAAGGGCTTCGACGGCGTCTCCCTGCGTGCCATCGCCCGTGCGGCCGGGGTCGACCCCGCGCTGGTCCACCACTTCTTCGACGGCAAGGAAGCGTTGTTCGTCGAGGCCATGGAGTTCCCGATCGATCCGGCGCTGCTGCTCCCGCGGATCCTGGGCGGTCCCCGCGAGGAGATCGGGGAGCGGCTCGTCCGGGTGTTCCTCGGGGTGTGGTCGCATCCGGAGATGCGCCCCCGGCTGGTGGCGATCGTCCGGTCGGCGGCCACCAGCGAGCGCGGCGCGGCGATGCTCCGCGAGTTCATGACCACCGCGCTGGTCGGGCGCGTCGCCGACGCCCTCGAGGTGCCCCGGCTGCACATCACCGCCGCCGCCGGGCAGATGATCGGCCTGGTGATGATGCGTTATGTCATCGGGATCGAGCCGCTGGTCAACGCCTCGGACGAGGAGATCGTCGCCCTGGTGGGGCCGACGATCCAGCGCTATCTGGGCTGATTTCGGCCACCGTCAACCCCTTCCCGGCATCCACCGGGCCTTGACCGTGCCCTTGTGTCGGCTTAAATTCATCACATGATGAGTTATTCGGTGAGCGTCAAGGACCTGACGGTCCTCAGAGGCGGGAGAGAGGTGCTGCACGGGGTGTCGTTCGACGTCCCGCGCGGCCACGTGGTGGGGCTGCTCGGGCCCAGCGGGTGCGGCAAGACGACGCTGATGCGGGCCCTGGTGGGCGTGCAGATCGTCGCGTCCGGCGAGGTGACCGTGCTCGGCGAGCCCGCCGGGAGCAGGGCGCTGCGGAACAAGGTCGGTTACGCGACCCAGAACCCCGCCGTGTACATGGACCTGACGGTCGCGGAGAACCTCCGGTACTTCGGCGCCGTGATCGGCGCGCCCAGGGAGGACGTGACCAGGGTCGTCGACGAGGTGGACCTCGGCGGCCAGGCGGGGCAGCTCGTCGGATCGCTGTCCGGCGGCCAGCGCAACCGGGTCAACCTGGCCGTGGCGCTGCTGGGCGGCCCCGAGCTGGTCGTGCTCGACGAGCCGACCGTCGGGCTCGACCCGGTGCTGCGCCAGGAGCTGTGGGAGCTGTTCCACAAGCTGGCCGAGAACGGGACGACCATGATCGTCTCCAGCCATGTGATGGACGAGGCGGCCCGCTGCCAGCGGCTCCTGCTCATGCGGGACGGCCACCTGCTGGCCGACGAGACCCCCGCGGAGCTGCGCGCCCAGACCGGTACCGACGATCTCGAAGAGGCGTTCCTGCGCCTGATCAGGGGAGTGGCGGCATGAACCCGAGAGTGACCCTGGCGACCGCCAGGCGGATCCTGGACCAGCTCAAGCACGACAAGCGGACGATCGCGCTGATCGTCGTGGTGCCGACGCTGCTGATGACCCTGCTGCGGTACGTCTTCGACGACGCCGGGGCCTTCGACCGGATCGGCCCCATGCTCCTGGGGATCTTCCCCTTCGTGATCATGTTCCTGGTGACCAGCATCGGGACCCTCCGCGAGCGCACCGGCGGCACCCTGGAACGGCTCATGACCACCCCGCTGGGCAAGCTCGATCTGCTGCTGGGCTACGCGATCGCCTTCGGCCTCACCGCGCTGGCCCAGGTCGGGCTGATCCTGGCCTTCTCCCTGACGGTCCTCGGCCTCGACGTGAACGGCCCGATCTGGGGCCTGGTGGCCGTCGCCCTGCTCGACGCCCTGCTGGGAGTGGCCCTCGGCCTGCTCGGGAGCGCCTTCGCCAAGACGGAGTTCCAGGCCGTCCAGCTCCTGCCGCTGGTGGTCCTGCCCCAGCTCCTGCTCTGCGGGCTGTTCGCGCCCCGCGACTCCATGCAGACCGTCCTGGACCGGACCTCGGACTTCATGCCCCTGTCCTACGCGGTGGACGCCATGCGGGAGCTGACCACGCGCTCGGGAGTCAGCGGAGACCTCGCCGCCGACATGCTGATCATCGCGGGCTGCGGGGTCGCGGCCCTGGTCCTCGGCGCGGCGACCCTCCCCAGGCGCACACCCTGACCGGCCGGAGTTCTACTCTGGGGGTGGGAGGGGATCAACGATGCTTCGCCGAACACTTCTGGCCGCCGCCCGCAGCGCCGGGCTCCGCAGGACCATCGAGGCGGCGCCGGTCACCCGCGGGGTGGTCCGGCGCTTCATCGCGGGAGAGACGACCGCGGACGCGCTCGAGACGACCCGTGAGCTGCGCTCCGACGGGCTGCTCGTCACGCTCGACCACCTGGGGGAGGACACCCTCGACGCCAAGCAGGCCGAGAAGACCGTCCAGGCCTACGAGGAGCTGATCGACCAGCTCCCGAAGGGGGCCGAGGTGTCGGTCAAGCTGACCGCGCTCGGCCAGTCCTTCGACGAGGACCTGGCGCTGGCCAACGCCCGCAGGATCTGCGCGGCGGCGGGACGCGCCGGGACGACCGTCACGCTCGACATGGAGGAGCACACCACGGTGGCCTCCACGCTGCGGATCCTCGCCGCGCTGCGCGAGGAGCACCCGGACACGGGCGCGGTGATCCAGGCCTATCTGCGCCGCGCCGAGGAGTACTGCGCGGGCCTGGCCCACGCGGGATCGCGGGTCCGGCTGTGCAAGGGGGCCTACGCCGCCCCCGCGGAGGTCGCCTTCCAGTCCGCCGGGGAGATCGACAAGAGCTACGTGCGCTGCATGAAGGTGCTGATGGCCGGCAGCGGCTATCCGATGCTCGCCACCCACGACCCGCGGCTGATCGAGATCGCCGACGCGCTCCGCGTGATCAACGAGCGCCCGTTCACGACGTTCGAGTACCAGATGCTCTACGGCATCAGGCCGAACGAGCAGCGGCGCCTGGCCGGAACGGGCGCCCAGGTCAGGGTCTACGTGCCCTACGGCGGCGAGTGGTACGGCTACATGATGCGCCGCCTCGCCGAGCGCCCGGCGAACCTCGCCTTCTTCCTGCGCTCCTTCACCACGAAGTCCTGACCGGATCGGGGCGCACTAGGCTGGGCGCCCGTTCTCCTAGCAGGTCAGGTGTGTCGAATGATCGCGATTCTCGGTGCCGGAAAGATGGGCGAGGCGCTGCTGTCCGGGGTGCTGCGGGCGGGGCGCAAGCCGTCCGGGCTGCTGGTGACGGCGCGCCGTGAGGAGCGGGCCGCGCTGCTGCGCGACCGGTACGGGGTCGAGGTCGCGGGGAACGTCGAGGCGGCCGAGCGGGCCTCGGTGCTGGTGCTCGCCGTGAAGCCGCAGGACATGGCCAAGCTGCTGGCCGAGGTCGGCGGGCACATCAAGCCGTCGACGCTCGTGATCTCGATGGCGGCGGGCATCACGTCGGCCTTCATCGAGGAGCGGCTGGCCGCCGACGTGCCGGTCGTCCGGGTCATGTCGAACACGCCGGTCCTGGTCGACGAGGCGATGAGCGTCATCTCCGCGGGGTCGCACGCCGGCGAGGAGCACCTGAAGCTCGCCGAGGAGCTGCTGACCCCGGTCGGCAAGGTCTCCCGGATCCCCGAGTCGCTCCAGGACGCCGCGACCGCGCTGTCCGGCTCGGGGCCCGCCTACTTCTACTACCTGGTCGAGGCCATGGTCGACGCGGGCATCCTGCTGGGGATGCCGCGCGCCGCCGCCCTCGACATGGTCATCCAGTCGGCGGTCGGCGCGGCCGTCATGCTGCGCGACTCCGGCGAGCACCCCGTGCTGCTGCGGGAGGCCGTCACCTCCCCGGCGGGGACGACCATCGCCGCCATCCGCGAGCTGGAGCGCCACGGGGTCCGCGCGGCCGTCCTCGAGGCGATCGAGGCGGCCCGCAACCGGGGCCGCGAGCTCGCGGGAGGCTGATTCAGCCCCATGAGATGACAGGTGTCACTGTCGGTGGGGTAATGCTCCTCTTACTATGCCGTGTGTGGCTATGAGGCGGTATTACCCCCCGGTGCTCGCCCTCCTGCTGTTCTCGGCGTTCCTGAGCGGCTGCTCGGGCGGAGGCGGCGGCGGCAAGGTCAGGCTCGGCCCGGTCCAGCGCGGCAGCGTCGCCGAGGTCGTCGAGGCCCCCGCGACGCTCTCCGCCCGCGCCAACGCGACCCTGCGCAGCCCGGCCGAGGGAACGATCAAAACCCTCAGGCTCCGCGACGGCGACACGGTCAAGGACGGCCAGGTGGTGGCGACGATCTCCTCGCCGACCGCCAGGGAGCAGCTCGAACAGGCCAGGGACGCCGACCGTCAGGCGGCGCGGAACACCGGCGGCGTGCCCGCGGGGATCTCGCTCGGCTCCTTCCGCGCCAAGTCCGACAAGCTGGCCAAGGCCGGGTTCAAGAAGGCCCGCGAGGTCGCCGCCCAGATCCCGGACAAGAAGGACAGGGCCAAGGTCCTCGCCGAGATCACCAAGGCCGAGGGCCAGTACACGAGCGCGGCCGATGCCGCGACGGTCGCCGTCGGCAGGCTCAACGCCGGGCTCGGCAGCATCACCAGCGCGATGGCCTCGATCGGCGCGGCCAGCCGCGTCCAGACCCGGGCGGCGGTGAAGTCGGCCCAGCGGACCGTCGACGCGCTCGTCCTGCGCGCCCCCTTCGACGGCGTCGTCTCCCTCGGAGGCCCCGCCGGAGGCAGCGCGGCCGGATCGGTCCCGCCGCAGCTCCAGAGCCTCGTCGGCAACGGCGTCAGCCTGCCGGGCGCGGCGAACGAGGCCGCCCAGATCGCGGTCGGCGCCCCCGTGACGGCCGGCGGCGCCGTCGTGACCGTCACCGACGTCTCCCGGCTCCGCCTGTCCGCCGACATCGACGAGTCCGACATCCTGAAGATCAAGCGGGGAGCCGGGGCCGACGCCGACTTCGACGCCCTCCCCGACGCGACCTACCGTGCCGAGGTCTACAGCGTCGGCGTCACCCCGGGCCAGGCCACCGGCGGCGGCGTCACCTACAAGGTCCAGCTCACCCTCAAGGAGGGCGTCTTCGCCGACGGCTCCGCGGCCCCGACCCCCAAGCCCGGCATGAGCGCGGTCGTGCGGATCAAGGTCCGCGAGGTGACGGGCGTGCTGACCGTCCCGACCACGGCGATCGTGACCAGCGGCCAGAACAGCACCGTCTGGGTCGTGGCCGGGGGCAAGGCCGAGCGCAGGACCATCGTGACGGGCGCCGAGGGCGAGACCTCCGTCGAGGTGCGCTCGGGCCTGAAGGACGGCGACCGCGTGGTCGTCACCAACGCCGACGCGGTGAAGCAGGGGCAGGACCTGACATGACGCCCGCCCTGGAGGCCGTGGACGTGACACGGACCTACGAGATGGAGGGCGTCGAGGTCACCGCGCTCAAGGGCGTCAGCCTGGTCATCGAGAACGGTGAGTACGCGGCGATCCTCGGGCCGTCGGGGTCGGGGAAGTCGACCCTGATGCACCTGCTCGGCGCTCTGGACCGGCCGAGCTCGGGGGCGCTGCGGGTCGGCGGCCGCGACGTGGCGGAGCTGAACGACGGGGAACTGGCCGAGCTGCGCAACGAGCACATCGGGTTCGTGTTCCAGTCCTTCCACCTGCTGGCGCGCACGACCGCCGTCGACAACGTGAGCATGCCGCTGATGTACCGGGGGATCGGCCGGGCCGAGTGCAGGAGGCGGGCCGTCGCGGCGCTGGAGACCGTCGGGCTCGGGCACCGGCTCGACCACCGGCCCAACCAGATGTCGGGCGGTGAGCAGCAGCGGGTCGCGATCGCCAGGGCGCTGGTCGGCGCGCCGAAGGTGGTGCTGGCCGACGAGCCGACCGGCAACCTCGACACGAGGACGGGCCACGAGGTCATGCGGCTGCTGGAGGAGCTCAACCGGGAGCAGGGCGTCGCGGTCATCCTCGTGACGCACGAGCCCGAGGTCGCCGTGCGGGCCCGCCGCCAGATCCACATCCGGGACGGCCTCATCGAACGCGACGAGGCCACCGCCCGGCCGGAGCCCGCCGCCGAAGGTGACGAGTGAGGCCCGCCGAGCTGTTCCGCGTCGCCTTCGAGGCCCTGCGGGTCAACCGGATGCGCAGCCTGCTCACGATGCTCGGTGTGATCATCGGGGTGTGGGCGGTGGTCGTGCTGGTCGCGATCGGCAGCGGGGCCAAGAGCATGGTCCAGGGCGAGATCGAGGGCCTCGGCTCGAACATCATCTTCGTGGTGCCGGGCGAGCTCGGCTTCGGGGCGGCGCCGACCGTCAGCCGGATGGACCTGGACGACGTCGCGCTGATGCGGCGGATCGCGGGCGACACCCGGGTCACCTCCTCCCTGACGTCCGGCGAGACCGTCCGGGCGGGACGCCAGGAGGCCTTCGCGACGGTCGTCGGCTCCGACGAGAACGTCCCGAACGTCTTCAAGCGTCCCCTGGCCAAGGGCCGCTACCTCTCCAAGATCGATGTGGAGACCCGCCGCCGGGTCGTGGTCCTGGGCTCCCAGACCGCCTCGAAACTGTTCGGCGACGTCGACCCGCTGGGCCGCCAGGTGGCCATCGCGGGCGGCCGGTTCCGGGTCGTCGGGGTCTACGCCCAGGTCGGGCAGTCCTTCGGCCAGTCCCGCGACGCCGAGCTCCAGATCCCGCTGACCACGGCCCAGCGGCTGCTCAACGCGAGCAGGGTCGACTTCATGGCCGTGCGGGCGCCCTCGGCCGAGGCGGTGGACGGTCTGCAGAAGCAGCTCGTCGCCGCGCTGTCGGACCGGCATCCGGGCGACAAGTTCTCGGCCGTCACCCAGACCGAGCTCCTCGGCACCATCGGCAAGGTGCTCGGCGCGCTGACCGGGGTGCTGGCGGCCATCGCGGCGATCTCGCTGCTGGTCGGCGGCGTGGGCGTCTCCAACATCATGCTGGTGAGCGTCCGGGAACGGACCAAGGAGATCGGGCTGCGCAAGGCGCTCGGGGCACGGCAGCGCGACATCCTGATCCAGTTCCTGGTCGAGGCCGTCCTCCTGACGTCGATCGGCGGCCTGATCGGCATCGGGCTCGGCGTCGGGACCGCGCTGACGATCGCCGAGCTCTCCCCGGTCCCGGCCGTCCTCGCCTGGTGGTCCCTCGCCCTGGCCTTCTTCGTCTCGGCGGGCGTCGGCGTCTTCTTCGGCGTCGTCCCCGCCCGCCGCGCCGGAAGGCTCGACCCGGTGATCGCCCTCAGAACCGACTGACCGAACCCTCCGCGAGGCGTTGACGAACAAGCGGTTGCTTGGGAGAGTCGCGGAATGGACGGTGTGGATCTCACGGATCTCGATCGGTTCGCGGACGGGTTCCCGCACGGCGTGTTCGACCGGCTCAGGCGGGAGCGGCCGGTCTGGTGGCACGAGCCGACCGCGAACACCCCGGACGGCGAGGGCTTCTGGGTCGTGAGCCGCTACACCGAGGTCATGGCGGCCGCCACCGACGCCGCGACCTACTCCTCCGAGGGCGGCGGAGGCCGTGCGGGCGGCGGCACGATCATCGAGGACCTGCCCGCCGGATTCGCCGTGGGCGTCCTGCTCAACATGACCGACGACCCCCGCCACGCCAGGTTCCGCCGGCTGCTGGCACCGAGCGTCGCCCCCGGGACGCTCCGGCTGCTGGAGGCCGAGCTGACGGAGCGGGCCGGCCGGATCATCGACGACGCGCTGGCGAAGGGCGAGTGCGACTTCCTGCTCGACCTGGCCGCCGAACTGCCGCTCCAGGCCGTCGCCCGGCTGCTCGGGGTGCCGCAGGAGGACCGCCACCGGCTGCTCGGCTGGGCCAACGCCACCCTCGACTACGACGGCAGGGAGCTGGGCGAGGCCACCGAGCGGAGCCGCGCCGCGGCCGCCGAGATGTTCGCCTACGGCTCGGACCTGCTGGCCCGCAAGCGCGACGATCCCGGCGACGACCTGCTGTCGGTCGCCGCGCACGCCACCCTCGACGGCGCCCCCCTGAGCGATCTCGAGCAGCAGATGCTGTTCAACCTCCTGGTCGCCGCCGGCAGCGAGACCACCCGCAACTCCATCGCCCTCGGCATGCAGGCCCTGATCGACCACCCGGCGAGCTGGAACACCCTCCGGAACGACCGGTCGGCCCTCGGCGCCGCCGTCGAGGAGATGCTCCGCTGGGCCTCCTCGACCCCCTACAACCGCCGCACCGCCACCCGGGACACCGTCCTCGGCGGGCAGGACGTCCGGGCGGGCGACAAGGTCACCCTGTGGTGGGCCTCCGCCAACCGCGACGCCGCGCTGTTCCCCCGGCCGCACCTGTTCGACATCACCCGGCGCCCCAACCCCCACCTGGCGTTCGGCCGGGGCGGCCACTTCTGCCTGGGCGCGACCCTGGCCCGCCTGGAGATGCGCGTGGTGTTCTCGGCGCTGCTGGACCGGGTGGCGTCGGTGGAGCCCACGGGGCCGCTGGAGTACACCCGCAGCAACAAGCACACCGGGGTGCGGCACATGCCCGTCCGGCTCGTGCCCGCATAGGGTCGTCCGGGAAACGGACACCCGCGGCGAAGGAGCCCCATTTGTCTCTCGATCCCGGCGCGACCACCGAGCGCCCCGATCCGCCGCTGATCGCCGACGAGCGCACGATGCTCCGCGGCTTCCTCGACCACCACCGGGCGACGCTCGCCTGGAAGTGCGACGGCCTCACCGACGCCCAGCTCCGCGAACAGGCCTCACCGCCCTCGACGCTCTCCCTGCTGGGCCTGGTCCGGCACATGGCCGAGGTCGAGCGCACCTGGTTCCGCAAGGTCGCCGGCGGCGAGGACCTCCCCAACGTCTGGTCGCACGCCGACGACTACCAGACCGCCTACGACGCCACCGGCTCCACCCGCGCCGAGGCCTTCGCGGCGTGGAACACCGAGGTCGAGCACGCCCGCCGCATCGAACGCGAGGCGCCCTCACTCGACGTCGTCGTGCACAACCCGCGCTGGAATCGGGACGTCAACCTCCGCCTGGTGATGCTCCACCTCATCCACGAGTACGCCCGCCACAACGGCCACGCCGACCTCATCCGCGAGGGCGTCGACGGGACCGTCGGGGCCTGAGGCGCCTCGCTAGGCGACGACCGTCAGGTTGGGGGCGGCGGTGGCCAGGGCGCCGGTGATGAAGGCCGAGGTCTCCTTCATGGCCTCGTCGGCGTCCGGGAGGAGGCGGTTGAGGATCTGGAAGACGTGCATCTGGCCGGGCCAGACCTGGAGCGTCACCTCGGCGCCCGTGCCCGTCAGGAGCGCCGCGAGCGCCTCGGACTCGGGGCGCAGGACCTCGGCGCCGCCGACCTGGATGAGGATCGGCGGCAGCGCACCCCAGTCGCAGGTCAGCAGGGCCAGCCGCGGATCGTTCTCCCGGCCCGCGACCAGGCGCGCCACCCGGCGGGCCGTGTAGGGGCTCAGGTAGGGGTCCTTGGTGAGGTGGTCGATGGCCGTGGACAGCTCGCAGGTCAGGTCGACCCAGGGCGAGTACAGGACGACCGCCAGCGGCGCCGGCATCCCGGTCCTGCTGATCTCGCCGGCCAGCGACGCCGCGAGATGCCCGCCGGCCGAGTCGCCCGCGACGATGATCCTCGTGACGCCCTTGGCCAGCAGCCAGCGGTAGGCCTCCAGGGCGTCCTCGAGGGCCGCGGGGAAGGGGTGCTCGGGGGCCAGGCGGTAGCGCGGCACCAGGACCGGCAGGCGGGTGTCGAGCGCGATCCGGGTCGTGATCGGCCGGTGGGTGGCCGGGCTGCAGATCACGTAGCCGCCGCCGTGCAGGTACAGCACCGCGCCGTCGACCGGAGCCTCGGGGATGATCCACTCGGCCTTCATGATCTGGCCTGAGGTCAGCTGCGGGTCGCGGACGCGCTCCACCCGGACCCTGCGGTCGGACGGCAGCAGCGTCGCGGCCCGGTCGATGGCCTTGCGGGCCGCCCTGATCGGAAGGGGCCTGCCGGGCACCCGGTGCATGATCGGCCGGAGGGTCATCCGCAGCGCGGTCCCCACGAGACCGCTCTGCCAGGAGGCCTCGCGCTCCCACGGTCTCGGCGGCGTGAGCGCCGCCGCGGTCGTAGATGAGACATCCGCCTCGGAAGAAGCACGTTCCTCGATCATGGCCGCCCCTTGGGGGTTCCAGAGCTTCGCGGGGGAGGTCCCGCGACGTGTTTCCGCTCTGTTACCTAGATGCCCAGATTGCCCGAGTGGTTCACCTCACAAACACCCCCAATTTGGTACGCTCCACGTCACTCAGGGTGACGCGCTAGATTTGATCTCATGCGGGTCTACTGGGATGACAAGCTGCTTTCCTACGACTTCGGGCCCTCGCACCCGTTGAACCCGGTGCGAGTGGAGCTCACGATGAAGCTCGCGGAGCGGCTGGGCGTGCTCGAACACGTCGAGCTCCACTCCTTCGAGGCGGCGGGCGACGGGCTGATCTCGCTCGTCCACGACCGGGCCTATGTCGAGGCGGTGAAACGGGCGGGGGACACCCTCCGTGCCGAACCGGCCTTCGGGCTCGGCACGATGGACAATCCGATCTTCGCGGGGATGCACGAGGCGTCCTCGCTCGTGGTCGGGGCGACCGTCGCGGCGGCCAGGGCCGTCTGGGAGGGCGAGACCGAGCACGCCGCGAACATCTCCGGCGGGCTGCACCACGCCATGCCCGCCTCGGCCGCCGGGTTCTGCATCTACAACGATCCGGCCGTCGCGATCGCCTGGCTGCTGGAGCACGGGGCGTCCCGCGTCGCCTACGTGGACGTGGACGTCCACCACGGCGACGGCGTCCAGGAGGCCTTCTACGACGACCCCCGGGTGCTGACGATCAGCCTGCACGAGTCGCCGAGGACCCTGTTCCCCGGCACCGGCTACCCCCACGAGTCAGGCGCCGACGGCACCTCGGTGAACGTCGCGCTCCCGCCCGGCACCACCGACGAGCAGTGGCTGCGGGCCTTCCACGGGATCGTGCCGCCGCTGCTGCGGGCGTTCGAGCCGGAGATCCTGATCACCCAGCAGGGCTGCGACGGCCACCGCGACGACCCCCTGGCCCACCTCTCCCTGACGGTCGACGGCCAGCGTGCCGTCTACCGGACCCTGCACGACCTCGCCCACGAGACCGCGGGCGGCAAGTGGGTCCTGACCGGGGGCGGCGGCTACGAGCTCGTCCAGGTCGTCCCGAGGGCCTGGACCCACCTGCTGGCCGTCGCCGCGCACGCGCCCCTCGACCCCGCGACGGCCTGTCCGGAGGAGTGGCGGGAGTTCGCGCGGAACCGTACCGGCGAGATCGCACCCAAAGTCATGACAGACGGCGCCGAACTGGAGGTAACGACGTGGGGCAAGGGCTTCGATCCGGCCAACCCGATCGACCAGGCGGTCCTGGCGACCCGCCGGGCGGTCTTCCCGGAGCACGGCCTGGATCCGCTCCTGGACTAGACCCCGCTCGCGCCGCATCGGCCCGCGAAGAACCGGCCCGCGCCGAACCCACCCGGGACGAGCTGCGGGAACACCTGCTCAGGACCTACATCGCGGGCGAGGTGGCGACCCCGCGCCAGAGCAACCTCCGCAACCTGCGCAAGATGGCCGCGGGCGACCCCTACTACCAGTTCGGCCTGAAGCTGGGCGAGTGGAGCTTCGAGGCCGGCCTGGAGATGATGGCCCGCCTGGTCGGGATCAGCCCCGACCCCGGCCACTTCTACGGCGACGACACCATCGACGTCGAGCTCACCCTCGACGGGCTCGACGCCATGGCCGGGCACCTGGCCCGCGCCGCTGAGGCGAAGAGCAAGGTCATCGTGGCGACGGGCCACCCCACGGGCCTGCTCCCGGTCCACGTGGCCGTGGCGGCCGCTCTGAGGGCCGCGGGGTGCATGGTCCTGACCCCGGCCGAGGGCTGGAAGTACGAGGTCCCGACCCCGGACGGTCCCCGCGAGCGGAAGATCAGGTACTTCGAGGACGTCGCGGTGCTGTCCGGCGGCGGGTCGCTGCACCACACCCACGACAGCGCTCCGATGGAGGAGATGCTGGCAAACCTCGCAGGCGAATCCCGGCATTGGCCGGATTTGGTCATCGCCGACCACGGCTGGGCCGGAGCCGCGGGAGAAGCCGGAATCACAACGGTGGGATTCGCGGACTGCAACGACCCCGCCCTGTTCGCCGGGCATGTGGTGGGAAAAATCGACGTCGCGGTGCCCCTCGACGACAACGTGCTCCCGCGGCACTACGCGCCCCTGACGGGCTACCTGCTGGGCCGTGCGGGCCTGTTGGCGTAAAGAACCCTCTTGCGACTCTGGTGACACGATTTACGCTGGATGAAGTACACGCCGGTGATCAAAGTCACCCAAAGGGCAGGTGGCGCGCCGCGTGTGAAAGAGGGCGTCCCATGGGCTCAGGTGAGCGACCTCTCAGCGAGGTGAGGTTCCTGACCGTCGCCGAGGTGGCTGCGGTGATGCGCGTGTCCAAGATGACCGTCTACCGCCTGGTGCACTCGGGCGAGCTGCCGGCCATCCGGGTGGGCCGCTCGTTCCGCGTTCCCGAACAGGCCGTGCACGACTACCTCCGAGAGGCCTACATCGAGGCCGGGTAGCCGGCGCCGGAACCCGCCTCCCGCACGAGGGTTCCAGCGCTTAAGGACGGCAGGTATACGAGATCGACACCGGCGGCCGGGAGGCCGCCGGTACTCCTCACGTTGCGGACGGCGGTAGTCTTGGGCGCTGGGCTGCGATATCGGCCCGGTTTCCTGCACGCCCCATGACGGTCATCCCCGCGTTGACCGGCGCAAGTTATTAGTGAGGTTTCGTGGGCTCCGTCATCAAGAAGCGCCGCAAGCGTATGGCCAAGAAGAAGCACCGCAAGCTGCTCAAGAAGACGCGCGTTCAGCGTCGTAACAAGAAGTGACACCGTTGCTCTAGAGCCGTGAGGGGTGGGCCGCACAGTGACTTCTCTGCGCGCCTCCACGAGTGCGGCCCGTGTGGTGCTGGTCACCGGTGTCTCCAGGTTCCTGGGTGCACGGGTCGCGAACACCCTGCAGGCGGATCCGGGGATCGAGCGGGTCATCGGCGTCGACACCGTCGCGCCAACGACCTCCCTCGGACGCACGGAGTTCGTGCGGGTGGACATCCGCACCCCGAGCATCGCCAAGGTGATCGCCTCTGCCGAGGTGGACACCGTGGTGCATCTGAACCTCGTGACCGCCGCGGCGGGCGGCCGCGTCCCGATGAAAGAGATCAACGTCATCGGGACGATGCAGCTGCTGGGGGCCTGCCAGCGCTCTCCGCACATGCGGAAGCTGGTGGTCCGCTCCTCGGCCGCCGTCTACGGCTCTTCAGCGATGGACCCCGCCGTCTTCGGTGAAGACGACGAACCCCACGAGCCCCCGACCTCCGGCTACGCCAAGGACGCCGTCGAGGTCGAGGGGTACGTGCGGGGACTCAAGCGCCGCCGCTCCGACCTCACGGTCTCGGTCCTGCGCTTCGCCAACTTCCTCGGCCCCGACGTCGACTCGCCCGTCACCCGGTACCTGCGGATGCCCGTGGTGCCGACCGTGCTCGGCTTCGACCCGCGGCTGCAGTTCCTGCACTCCGACGACGGGGTCGAGGTCCTGCGCCGGATGACCGTCGAGGAGCATCCGGGCGTGTTCAACGTCGCGGGCGACGGCGTCCTGCTGCTGTCCCAGTGCATCCGCAGGGCCGGACGTGCCCCGATGCCGCTGCCCTCTCCCGCCTTCGCGATGGTCGGCGACACCGGCAAGCGCATGGGCGGGCTTCCCGCCTTCTCCGCCGAGCTCCAGCGCTGGCTGACCTACGGCCGGGTCATCGACACCTCCCACCTGGTCGCCGAGCTCTCCTGGCGGCCCAAGTACGGTACAGAGGCGGCCTACGTCGAGTTCCTCCAGGCGCACGGGCTGGGCAGCGGCCTTCCGCTGAACATCTTCGACCGCCTCACCGGAGGCCTCTCATGATGAACGCCGAGAGCGACGATCTCGACCGGGTCGCCCCGGTCATCCCGCTGAACGCCCCGCGCGCCCCCGAACCCGAGCGCAACCCCGTCGAGAAGGCCCTGGCCTCCTCGCTGGCGTTCCTGCGCCGCCGCCTGTCCGGCGAGTACGAGATCGACGAGTTCGGGTTCGACCCCGACTTCACGGCCTCGGTCGTCATGCCGGTGGCGCGGCTGCTCTACCAGCACTGGTTCCGGGTCGAGCTGCACGGGCTGCACAACGTCCCGCAGAAGGGCGGCGCGCTGCTGGTCGCCAACCACTCCGGCACCATCCCGATCGACGCGGGGATGCTCCAGGTCGGCGTGCACGACGCCCTCGACCGCAATCTGCGGCTGCTGGGCGCCGACCTCGTCTACCAGGTGCCGTTCCTGGCCCATCTGTCCCGCAAGTCGGGGCACACCCTGGCCTGCAACTCCGACGCCCAGCGCCTGCTCGACAAGGGCGAGCTCGTCGGGGTCTTCCCCGAGGGCTTCAAGGGCGTCGGCAAACCGTTCTCCGAGCGGTACCGGCTCCAGCGCTTCGGCCGCGGCGGCTTCGTCTCGACGGCCCTCCAGGCCGGGGTGCCGATCATCCCCTGCGCGATCGTCGGCGCCGAGGAGATCTATCCGAAGATCGCCGACCTCCAGCCGATCGCCCGGCTGTTCGGCCTCCCCTACTTCCCGGTGACCCCGACCTGGCCGCTGTTCGGCGCGCTCGGCCTGGTGCCGCTGCCGTCCAAGTGGATGATCCAGTTCGGTGAGCCGATCTCACTCGAGGAGTACTCGGCCGACCAGGCCGACGACCCGATGACGATCTTCAACCTGACCGACCACGTCCGCGAGAACATCCAGCAGATGCTCTACGACCTGCTGCTCCGCCGCGGCCCCGCCTTCTTCTGACCCGTCCGTGGCAGTGATCGCCGCCGGTCGGCCCGGCGGCGGACTACGCCCCGCGGTAGTGGCGGCGCAGGGCGATGCCCGCGGCGACGCCTCCGGCCAGGGCGCCGGCGCCGGCGGCGGCCGGGAGGGCGACGAAGGCGACCTTGCGGCCGGTGCGGAAGTCGTGGATCGGCCAGGCGTTCTCGCGGGCGTGGTCGCGCAGGTCGCCGTCGGGGTTGACGGCGTGCGGGTGCCCGACGACCGTCAGCATCGGCATGTCGTTGGAGGAGTCGCTGTAGGCGGCGCAGCGGTCGAGGATCAGGTCCTCGCGGGCGGCCAGCGCCCGGACGGCCTCGGCCTTGGCGGGACCGTGCAGCAGGTTGCCGACCAGCTTGCCGGTGTAGTGCCCGTCGACGGTCTCGGCGACGGTGCCGAGGGCCCCGGTCAGCCCGAGCCGGCTGGCCATGACCCTGGCGATCTCGACAGGGGTGGCGGTGACGAGCCAGACCTGCTGGCCGGCGTCGAGGTGGGTCTGGGCCAGGGTGCGGGTGCCCTGCCAGATCCGGTCCTCCATGACGTCGTCGTAGATCTCCTCGCAGAGCCGGACCAGCTCCCCGACGCTCTTGCCCGCCACGAACTGGAGCGCGGCCTCGCGGGCGGTGCCGATGTGCTCGGCGTTCTCGGTGCCGCGCAGCCGGAAGGCCGCCTGGCCCCAGGCGAACATGGCCAGGTCCCGCGTGGTGAACATCTTGCGCTTGGCCAGCCCGCGGGCGAAGTGGTAGATCGACGCGCCGCGCATCATCGTGTTGTCGACGTCGAAGAAGGCCGCGGCCGTCGCGTCATGGGCGGGCCAGGGCCGTGACTCGGCCGCCTCCGCCGCCGCTTTGCCGGCGCTCACCGGATCCTCCACCTGACGCTGCCAGAATCGACGCATGTCACGAGCCTAATCTTCGAAGACGCCCTGCTCCGCGATTCGCGGCGAATCGCGACCGTTCTCACATCAGGGTGACCACCCGGTCTCGGCCCGAAACGTCCGCCCAGGGTGGACCTCCGTGGTCTCATGCGGCGGAACGGGGGTCGGCGGGCAGCCGTCGGGCCAGTGAACGGACGGCCCTGTGCTGGAGGGCCTTCACCGCGCCGCTCTTCCTGTCCATGATCGTCGCCGTCTCCGCGACGGTCCGCTCCGCGAAGAAGCGCAGTTCCACGCACTGACGCTGCTCCTCACCGAGATCCACCACGGCCGCGAGCAGCATCGCGCGGCCGAAGGCGTCCAGGACGTCGCGTTCGGGACCCTCGACCGAGCCCTCGGGCGGCGCCTCGGTGACGGTCTCGAACCGGTACCGGCCGGACCGGTAGTGGTCGGCGACCAGGTTCCGGGCGATCGTCAGCAGCCAGGCCCCGAAGTCGCGGCCGGTCCAGGTGAAGCTCTCGATGCGGCGCAGGGCCCGCAGGAAGGTCTCGCTCGTCAGGTCCTCGGCGAGTGCGGGGGAGCCCGTCCTGGACAGGACGTAGCGGTGAACCGCGGCGCAGTACTCCGCGTACAGCTCCCCGAAGGCCTCCCGGCAGCCCGCCCGGGCGCGCTCGACCACCAGCGTTCGATCCGCGAACGCGGCTTCGGCTGGGGAGCGCATGAGGTCTCCAGAGGGAGGGGTTTGTGACCTAAGGCACGGAAACTCACCCTAGATACGCGCGAGTAGATAGGGCAATGGGCTCGTAGTTGGAAAAACCCAGAGAAATTGCTTTGCCGGTACAGCCCACTCCGGTTCATCGGGCACCATGGGGGCGCGATGGTGGAAGGCATGGTGGCTCTCGTGGCGACCCTGGCTGCTCTGGTGGGCGCCGGGTTGCTGGTTCAGGCTGCCCTCCGCGAGCGCAGGCGGCACCTGTTCGTCTGGGCCGCGGCCGTCGGGATGATGGCCCTGTCGCTGGCGGCGACGGGCGTCGGGATGCTCGGCGGGTTCGGCTCCGTGACCTTCCGGACGGCCCAGGCCACCGGGGCGCTGCTGGCCCCGATCCTGCTCGGCGTGGGAATGGTCGAACTCCTCGCGCGGCCGGTCCAGGCCCGGTTCGCCGCCCGGCTGGCCGCGATCTCCTACGGGCTGATCGCCGTCGTGGTCCTGGCCTTCGACCCGATCAAGAACAAGTTCGGCGAGGGCGTCCCCGACCCCTACGCCTTCTACGAGGCTCTGCCGAAGGCGCTGCTGATGGGCGCGCACTTCGTGGTGGTGACCGGGCTGCTGGCGGGAGTCGCCGTCGCGGCCTCGCGCAAGGGCCAGGCCCCCGGCGCGCACGCCGAGCTGCTGCCCCCCGTGGGCATCGTCGCGGGCGCCGGGCTGGTGAACATCGCCGGGATCGTTTATCTCCCGGGAATGCTGAAGATCGTCGCAATGGCGGCGGGCGCGGGAATGGCCTGGTACGGCACGGACCAGACGGTCCCCGCGACGGACGAGGAAGAAGAGAGAGCCGAGGCCGGAATGGATCACCCGCCGCACCGTCGCGATCCCCGCGCGGACGAGCCGCAGCCGCCGCGCGCCAGGCCCCGCCCGCCGCAGCCCGGTGAACACGCCGTCCTGCTGGGTGAAGATGTTCCACGCGATG
>NZ_BAAAUV010000049.1:0-23298 GCF_039534125.1 Actinocorallia longicatena
CCCCGGCTGGCGGGGCTGGTCGCCGTCGCCGCCTGCGCGGCCCTGGCGCTCTGGGCCGCCTCGCTCGTCGACCCGGGGCCGGCCGACCGCTCACGGGCGACGCTGCCCGTCCGCGACGTCACGGCCCTGTCCTACTCCCCCGACGGCCGTGTGCTCGCCCTCACCACCCGCCGCGGCGGGACCCGCCCGTGGGACCTGGCAGACGGCCACTGGGCCGCCCCCGAGCCGGGGCCGAGCCCCCGTCCGCTGGAGGCCGGGCTCCCCGCGCTCCGGGACCTCACCTCCGCCGCGCCCGCCCCCGGCGCCGCCGTGCTGGGCAGCACCCCCGCGACCACCGGCCGCAGCGGCGTGCCCGGCGCGAGGCCGCGCGGCGGGCAGGGCCTCATGCCGGGACCCGATCCGCGGGACGGCGCCCCGGGGACGGCCGCCGCCGACCGGGCGGGCCGCTTCGCGGTCGTGCGCTCGGGAGGCTTCCTCGTGCTGCGCGACGGCTGGCGCGCGGAGACCCACCGGATGCCGCTGCCGAAGACCCGGAGCCTGCGCCTGGACGCCCTCGTGTTCGCCAGCGACGGCCTCACGATCGCCTCCGCCGGCGACCGGGCCCGCCAGTGGAACCCGCTCACCCACCGGATGCTGCCGGGCAGCTTCCCCCTCGGCGGCGACCCCGTCGTGGCGTTCGCGGCGGGCCCCGACCGGACGACCCTCGCCGTGGCCACCGCGCGGAACGGCCACCGCTCCTCCGCGCTGACCTTCTGGAGCGTCGCGGCGAAGCGCCCGCTCGGCCCGGCCAGGACGCTGCGCACCCGCACCCCGCTGCTGGCCTACAGTCCGTCGTCCGACACCGTCGCGGTCGTCTCCGGCGACGGGATCGTCCGTTTCTTCGACGCCGCCGCCGACCGCGGCGTGGGCCGCCCCCTGCCGGGCCACGACGGGACGATCCGCGCCCTGTCCTTCAGCCCCGACGGCCGCACCCTGGCCACCTCCGACGGACGGACGGTGAAGCTCTGGGACGTTCCCTGAATTGGGACGTTCCATAAGAAATGCCTGCATGACACCCGGATCCGGCCGGACGCATCCCGCGTCTGATCGGTCATGCGCATTCACACGGGGCGCACCCTGCGCCGGATCGCCTTCACCTGGCTCACGCCGCCCCTGCTGGTGCTGCTGCTCCTGGGCCTGTGCAGGATGCTGGCGCCGGGCTCCTCGGTGAACCAGTCGCTGCCGGACTTCTTCGAGCGCGAGTTCTACCCCAGCGGATCCCTCTACCCGTTGACCGGCTACGCGTGGCTCCTGATCGCCATCGGCCTGTTCGCCACGGCGATGATCGTCTTCGACCAGGTCGACA
The DNA here is from genome assembly GCF_039534125.1 of Actinocorallia longicatena. NCBI lineage: Bacteria > Bacillati > Actinomycetota > Actinomycetes > Streptosporangiales > Thermomonosporaceae > Actinocorallia > Actinocorallia longicatena. The sequence goes on from NZ_BAAAUV010000049.1 coordinate 1,346, forward strand.
GCGGCGGCGGTTCCGGCGGCGGTGGCCTGCTCGTGGCCGCCTTCGCGCTGCTCGGCGTGTTCGTGCTGGCGGTGCCGTTCATCACCGCGGTGTGGAACAACGACAAGGACCACGGCCGCTTCTACAGCGCGGCGACGGTCTACCACGTGCCGAGCGTCGAGGACCCGCCCTCGTCCCTGACCGGCCTGCTGGAGGGCGCGAAGCCGGGGACGAACGGCTGCGACCGGGCCGGCGCCCACGACGTGAGGTCCTGTGTGAAGGTCGACGACTCGTTCAAGACGCTGGCCTGGGAGCCGCGCACGACCTCGCTCGCCGCGGCCAGGACGGCGATGACGAACGCCGCCTCACCCGTCCAGAACGTCGACGTCATGGACGGCAGCCTGTCCTACCTCTACGGCGAGACCGCGGGCCAGGGCCGCTGGGCGGCCGTCCTGGACGGGACCGGTGCGCAGTCCGCCTACGGGGTCGCCGAGTGGGACGGCTCGGCCAACGCCGTCCGGGTCTGCCGGTTCACCGGCGGCCACCGGTTCGACCGGGCCTTCGGCGGGTCGGGCGGCAACAGCCTGCACAACCTGCTCGCCGACCGCTTCTCCGGCCTGCACTTCGACGAGGACGACGTGTGGGGCTACTGCCAGGGCGACGAGCCGCGCATCGTCGTCCGGGTGACCTCGGGCAAGGGATACGCCAACCGCCGGGTCGAGGTCCCCGCGGGCGTCCTGATCCTCAGGGGCTCGCCCTCGGGCCGTCCGGTGATGGAGCACCGGGCGAGGATCGGGCCGGGCGAGCTGCCGGGGCCGGTCTACCCGACGAGCCTGGTCCGGGTCCAGAAGGACGCGAACTCCTGGACGGCCGGACGCGCCAACAAGGACGAGAAGGCCTACGGCTACCAGCGTTCGGAGTACAAGACGCAGAAGGACAACCGGGGCGAGTACCTCATGCGCGGCACCGACCGCCGCCTCTACTACCTGACCCCGCTGACCCCGCACGCGAGCAAGTCCGAGTCGCTCATCGCCTACGGCGTGGTCCGCGCCGACGAGGTCGCCTCGGGACGGCTCAACACCTACGACATCCACGTCCTGGCCGACGGCGACCCGGCGGTCGTCAGCCTGCCGAACCTGGACGCCAAGGCCATCGCCTACGTCTCCGGGCCGCAGAGCCCCTACCCGAACTTCCTCAACTCGGGCGGCGCCCTCCAGGAGTTCATGCCCCTGGGCGGCGGCAAGTGGCGGGTCTACGGGGTCCAGAACGGCCAGACCGTCTTCTACATCGACCTGGCGTCCACCGGCGCGCTCCAGCCGAAGACCGTCCTGCCGGGGGCTCCGCAGGCCGCCGCGCCGTCGAAGGACCTGACCTGCGCGAGCCCGCCCAAGGACCTCCCCGACCGGCTGCTCGCCCAGTGCCTGTCGGACCTGGCCTCGGAGCTGCGCCGCCGCAACCCCGGCGGCTGATCCGCGGCCGCTCAGTCGCGCGGCCTCCTGGAGGCGGCCGCGCGCTGGAGCAGCCAGCCGCCGTAGACGGCGAGGGCGGCCAGGCCGGGCCTGCGGGTCTCCGGTACGGCCACCGCGGCGCCGATGGCCAGCTCGGTGACGCCGTTGCGCTTCACCCAGGTGGCGGTGTCGTTCGGGAACAGCGGCCTGGTGATGACCTCGAACGGTTTCGGCACGATGAGATGGGCGGCCCCCGTCGCGGCGAGAACGATCCCAGCGGTACGGAAATTCGGCATAAGTGATCCCTTTCCTCGGAAAGTCACCTTAGTCATGGCGGAGGAGGCGGGAGAGGGTGCCCTCCAGGGCGGCCAGGCGGGAGGCGATGAGCGTCAGCGGGTCGGCGGGGGCGTGGTGGGCGGCGCGGAGGGCCGTCCAGCGGGCCCGTTCCTCCTCCGTGAGCGAGCCCCTGAGCTCGGCGAGGCGGAGCAGGCCCGGTTCGGCGTCCGGGCCGAGGGTCTGCGCCTCGGCCCGGTAGTGGGCGTCGAGAAGGGCGTCGACCTCCCGCCGGGTCATCGCCGGGACGATCCGTGAAGCGAGGCGGTTCATGTCACGGTAGGAGCCCTGGAGCCGGAACGGCGGCTCGTCCGGGCGCAGGGCCGAGCTCACATAGGCCTGGTCGACCTTCAGCAGCACCTCCTGGACGTGCAGCAGATGCCGCAGCACCTCGATCGTCCGGGAGAGGGCCTCGGCACCGGGCCCGCCGGTCAGGCCGCCGGGGTCCGCGGGCTCCCCGCGCGCCAGCCGGACCAGCACGGGCAGGTCCTCGCGCGGGTACGGTGCCAGGACCTCGTTGGCGGCCTGCACGTTCTCCAGGTAGCTGAGGGCGAACAGGTCCTCCCGCCCGGACAGCAGGGCTCCGAGATCGTGCACGTCGGCGCGGCTGGCGAGCATGCCGGGCAGTTCGAAGCGGTCGCCGTGCTCGGTGTAGGGGTTGCCCGACATGCAGACGGCGAACCGGCGCCCGCGCAGGTCGTAGGTGCGCGGACGGCCCCGCCAGGTTCCCTCGACCCGCCGGGTGGCGTCGCAGAGCGGGACGAACTTCTCGAGGAAGGCGGCCGAGCAGTGCTGGACGTCGTCGAGATAGAGCATCGTGTTGCTGCCGAGCTCGAAGGCGAAATTGATCTTCTCCAGCTCCTCGCGGGCGACCGCGTCGGGCGCCTGGGCGGGATCGAGGGAGACCACGTCCCGGCCGAGGGCCGTCGCGTTGACCTTGACGAACACCAGCCCGAGCCGCGCGGCCAGGTACTCGATCAGCGTCGACTTCCCGTAGCCCGGCGGCGAGACCAGCAGCAGGAGCCCGCCCGCGGCCCCGAACTGCCGGGCCAGCGCGTCACCCGCGAGCGGCAGGTAGACCCGGTCGATCAGCGAGTTCCGCACGAACGAGCCCATCACCTGCGGCCGGAACCGCTCCAGCCGCAGCCGGTCCCGTTCCGCCGCGACGAGCTCCGCCCTGGTCCGCTGGTAGGCCCGGTAGGCCGGGACGCGCTCCGCGGCGAACTCGCCCGTCCGGGCCAGGAACTCGTCCAGGCGCAGCTCCAGCCGTCCGTCCCGGATCCTCGGGTGGACGCCCAGCAGGCCGTCCACTGTGACCGTCAGCCCGGCCGAGGACTCCCGCCGCGGCAGTTCCGGGCAGGTCTCCACGGCGATCGCCTCGGCCAGGTCCTCCTCTCCCGAGCCGGTGCCGCGCACGTAGGCCGTCAGCCAGGCGGCGGCCTCTCCTTCGCGGCCGTCGTCACCGGCCGCCCGGCGGAAGGCCTCGGTGAGGCGCAGCGCGCTCTCGCTCGTCACGAACGCGAACTCCTCGCGTGACAGCTCCGCCACCAGGTACTCGCCGGACAGCCGGTGGCCGCCGATCTCGCGTTCCAGCCGTCCGGCCAGCTCGGCGAGCTCCGCCGGGACCCCTCCGAACCTGGCACCGGCCCTGGCCAGCGACAGGGCCCGGGCGCGCAGCCCGGCGGCGGTCTCCGCGGGGAGGGCGGCCCAGTGGCGCTGGGCGTCGGCGCGGGCCTCCGCCGGGTAGCGCAGGAGATCGGCGCCCGCCGACAGCCGGTGGAGCGCGCCGAGGACGAGGGCGGCGTCGTGGTCGTGGACGCCCCGCTCGTAGCCCTCGTCGTAGCGGTCGGTGAGGGCGTCCTCGACGCCCGTCCCCGACGCCAGCAGCGTGGCCGCCAGGTACTCGGCCCGGTAGACCGAGGGCGACTCCGAGACCAGCGGCTGGTCCCAGAACCGCTCGGTCCCCGCCAGCCCCGGGTCCTCGGCGGGCGAGCGGTAGCCGGTGCCGGTGATCGTGAAGGTCAGCGCCCCCTCGGACGGGATCAGGGTCAGTTCGGGACGCTGGGTGTTGATCTCGAAGGAATGGGCGCCCAGCCGGAGCGTGCGGCCGTCGCCGAGATCGCGGCGGTCGCGCAGGGTGCGGTGGGCCTCGGTCCTGACGGCGTCGAGCCGTCCGGTCAGCTCGGTGGCCCGGACCTCGGCGCCCAGCCTGCGGAGTTCCGCGGCGATCGCCCGGACCCGCCGGACGGTCGGATCGGCGGCGAAGCAGGCGTCGATCTCCTCGGGGGTCTCCAGGGCCGAGCAGCGCCGGGCCACCCCGTCGAGGACGCGCTCGGCGGCCGCGGCCAGCCGGTCGGCGCGGCGGGCCCACTCCTCCAGCAGGACCTGCTTGCGGGCGGTGAGGGCCTCGTAGACGCCGTCGCGCTCGGCGGCCAGCTCCTCGGCTCGTTCGGGGAAGCGGGCGTCGAGGTCGTCCAGGCGGGGCAGCAGCCGGACGAGCTGCTCGTCGCAGCGCTCCGGGGTGTCGGCGACGGCCAGCGCCCCGGCGACCGCCTGGCCGAGCAGCGCGGACTCCGCGGTGTAGGCGGCGGCGTGCTCGGCGGCCGTCAGCTCGCGGGCTCGGGCGTCGAGGGTGGCCCTGGCCCGGTTGACGGCCGCCATGATCTCGGCCAGCCGGGTGAGGATCTCGGTCCTGACGGTCGCGTCCCCGGCCTCGAGCCCGCCGACGGCCGTCACGACGATCTCCAGCCCGTCGGTCTGCCCGGCGAGCCGCTCGCGCAGCGGCCCGGCCTCGGCCGCGGTGCCGATCCCGGCGGCCTCCCCGGTGAGCCGGACGAGCTCGGCGTGGTAGCCGGTGAAGGCCTCGGGGCGGCGGAAGAAGCCGACGGCCCGTCCGGCCAGCGCTTCCGACTCCTCCTCCAGCACGGCACCGAGGGCGTCGAGCCGCCCGGTGTCGAGGAAGCGGACCTCGGCGAGGGCGGCCAGCCGTCCCCGTTCGAGGCGGGGGGGGCCCGGCGCCCCCCCCCACGCGGGGGCGGCCCCCGGCGGCTCGCGGCGCAGCAGGGCCGCGCCCCGCGCGGCGGCCTCGTCGAGGCGGCCGGCCGCCTGCTCGGTCAGCACGGCGACCCTGGCGGCCTCGGCGAGGGTCCGCTCGGCGCACTCGCCGATCTCCCGGACGGTCTCCAGCAGCCCGAGCCCGTCCAGCCAGTGGTAGCGGTCGGCCGCCCGGGAGCAGGCCTCCGCCACCGCGGCCAGGCCCACTCCCTCGGCGGCGAGGCGGGCCAGCGAGAACAGGTCCGCGATCCCGTGGACGAGGTCGGCGTTGCCGATCCGCTCCAGCGGCCCGTCGCCCCGCGGCGGCGGCTCGACCGCCAGGAAAGGGGTCCGCCACAGCTGGACGGTGTGCGCCCGCGCCGGTTCCGCCGAGTCCGCCCGCAGGACGGCCAGGGTCCCGTCGTCGTCGAACAGCGCATAGCCGTCGCAGGTCAGCGGGGTCGCGGCCGCCTCGCCGATCAGGTTGTAGGGCATCAGCAGATAGCGGCCCGAGATCCGCTCGTGGAAGACGTACAGGACGTCCTCGCCGTTGGCCGAGCGGATCGTCCGCTCGTACTCCATGCCGTCGGCGGGCACCGCGAAGGTCCGCATGCCTCCGGTGGCCAGGCAGTACCCGCCCGGGAAGATCACTCCCTGGCCGGAGGGCAGGGTCAGGCAGGCCGAGCCGATCCCGTCCAGCCTGCGGATGGTGCCGGTGAGGGTGTTGCAGACGAGATGGCGCCAGGCCTCCTCCTTGTAGGGCCTGATCCGCAGCAGGGTGAGCGGGCCGATCGCGGCGTGCAGGATCTCGGCGTCGGCCAGGCTCTGGAGCGGCTCGGCCACCTCCTCGGTGTGGACGGTCGCGCCGAGGCTGACGGTCAGGCGTCCGGCGGTGCCGACCGTGACCGGGCCGACCGCGACGATCTCCTCGGTGCCGGAGACCCCGATCCGGTCCTCGCGGCCGGTCTCCGTCCACGCGAAGTCGTAGGGCGGCGGGTAGACGTGGTCGGGGTCGCCGAGGTTGTCACGGTAGGAGTCGTCGGGGTTCCATCGCAGCACACGCGTGTCATAAAGGGCCTCCAGACCGGTCTGGAAGACGGCCAGCAAACGGCCGTCGACCCTTCTGAGCTGGAGCAGGCGGGTGTCGCGGTAGTACCGGTAGAGCTCGGCCAGGTCCCGGTCGGCGGCGTCCTCGGCCAGGGGTTCGGCGACCGTCAGGTCGCGGGAGCAGCGAAGCAGGACGCAGCGGCCGTCCGCCCCGTTGGCCCCGAACAGCAGGCCGCCCCGGAAGACGGCCAGGTCGCGCGGCACGCAGGAGCCGGTGGTGAGGCGCGCGGAGGCGGTGAGGGCCAGGTCGCCGCCGCCGAACACCGCGAGCCGGTCGGTGTTGAGGCCGGCCGCCCGCCGCGAGAGCTCGGCCGCCCCCGCGGCGAGGCGGTCACGGAGCACTTCGAAGGCCCCCGCGCTCGAAGTGCTCGTGTTCGCCGTGCCCTCGGTCGCCGTGCCAGTGGTCGCCGTGCCAGTGGTCGCCGTGCTCACTGGTCGGCGGCCGCCGATCCGTCCGCGACGGCCAGATGCTCGACCGGGTCGAGGCCGGTGCGGGCGCGCTGGGCGAGCACCGCCGACAGGCTGAGGTTCTTCAGGTCCTCCGTGGACACCGAGCCGAGCGCGCCGATCAGCTCGCCCGGCAGGTTCCGGGTGCCGTTGAGGTAGGGCTCCCCGAGCGCCCTCGCGGTGTCGGAGTGCCGGACGAACCCGTCGACCGCCTTGCCGGCCGTGACCGCGCCGACCAGCTTGTCGAAGAACACGCTGTCGCCGCCGACGATGTCGATGTCGGCGTGCTCGAGCCCGGCCGCGACCACGGACGCCTGGGCGATCGCGATCTCCTTCTGGACGTCGAGCCCGGCGGTCCTGATCTCCTTCTCCGCCGCCAGCAGGAGCCGGAACTCCTCGTGGCCCCGGCCCGCCTCGTCGAGCGCGGCCATCGCCTCGGCCTTCCTGGTGAGCCCCTCGGCCTCGGCCTCCAGCATCGCCTGGATCCCGGCGGCCTCGCCGCGGCCCTTCTCCGCGGTCACCCTGGCCTCGACCAGCCCGTACTTCTCCTCCGCGTCCGCGGCGGCGGCCCTGACCTCGACCTCGGCCAGCCCTGCCGCGGCGGCCTCGGCCCGGTCGCCCTCGGCCAGCCGGATCTTCGCGGCGGCGTCGAGGTCGGCGCTCCGCTCCCTGGCCTCGGCGAGGGTGAGGCTCTCCTCCTTGCGGTGCAGGGCGGCCTGCGCGGCGGCCTCGGCCGCCTTGATGTCCTTGACCAGCAGCTCCTGCGCCGCCGCCTCCGCGTGGATGATCAGCGAGGCCCGGTCGCGCTCGGCCTGCTCGACGACCCTGACCTTCTTGATCGCCTCCTCCTGCTCGGCGACGGTCCGCTCGACGGCGATCCGCTCCCTGATCACCTCGGCGACGTCGCGGCGCTCGCCCTCGATCTCCTTGTCCTTGGAGATCCGCCTGAGCTCGGTCTCCCGCTCCCGCGCGATGACCTCGAGCATCCGGTCCTTCTCGATCCGCTCGTTCTCGACCGCGATGACCCGTTCCCGGTTCTTCTCCGCGACCGCGATCTCGCGGTTCTTGTTCTCCTGCTGGACGCCGAGCTGCTCGTCGGTGCGGAGCGCGGCGGCCTGGGAGATCAGCCGCTCCTCGGCCTGCACCCGGGCGATCTCGGCCTCCTCGCGGGCGCGGACCGTCTCGATCTCGCGGCGCTTCTTCACCTCGGCCTCGGCCTGGCGGCGTTCGAGCTCGAGGATGGTCTCGCGGGCGTCGACGTTCTGCTTGGTGATCTCCTTCTCCTCGTTCCGCTGGTAGGAGTTGGTGCGGATGTGCTCCAGGGCCGTCAGCTCCGTGATCTTCCGGATGCCCTGGGCGTCGAGGATGTTGTTGGTGTCGAGGGTGAACAGCGGCGTCTGCTCGAGATGGTCGATCGCCGCGTCCTCCAGGTAGTAGCCGTTCAGGTCGGTGCCGATGATGGCGACGATCTGGTCCCGGAACTCGTGCCGGTGGGTGTAGAGGTCGACGAAGTCGAACTGCTTTCCGACGGTCTTGAGCGCTTCGGAGAACTTGGCGTTGAACAGTTCCTGGAGGGTGTCCTCGTGCGAGGCGCGCACCGTTCCGATCGCCTGCGCGACCTGGAGGCACGACTCGTGGGTCTTGTTGATTTTGACGAAGAACATGATCTTTATGTCCGCGCGGATGTTGTCGCGGCAGAGCAGCCCCTGGTTGCCCGAGCGCTCGATCTCGATGGTCTTCACCGAGATGTCCATGACCTCGGCCCGGTGCAGGACCGGGAGGACGACGGCGCCGGTGAAGGAGACGTCCACCCTGCGCGTCTTGGAGATGATCAGGACCTTGCCCTGCGGGACCTTGCGGTACAACCGGGTCAGCACGGCCGCCAGGACCAGCACCGCCAGGGCCACGAGCCCGGAGGACAGGACGATTCCCGTTATCAAGGCGTTCATTGCTTGCCTTTCAGCAAGGATGGCCGCCTCACGGAAGCGTGCGGAAGTCCACCGCCGACCAGGCTTCCCGGCACACCGTCACCGAACTTACGTAAGGCTTATTCGCGGCGTCCAGTGATTTCCGCGGGCGATTTCCTCAGGCGATTTCCGCGACCTGTCCGTTATCCACCCGCAGATTCCGGGTCGTGTGGACGGCGTCCAGCATCCGCCGGTCGTGCGTGACGAGCAGCAGGGTGCCGGGGTACTCGGCGAGCGCGGTCTCCAGCTGCTCGATCGCCGGCAGGTCGAGATGGTTGGTCGGCTCGTCCAGGACCAGCAGGTTCACCCCGCGCGCCTGGAGCAGGGCGAGCCCGGCACGGGTGCGCTCGCCGGGCGACAGGGTGGCCGCCGAGCGGGTCACGTGGTCGGCCTTCAGGCCGAACTTCGCCAGCAGGGTCCGGACGTCGCCGGGGTTCAGCTCGGGAACGTGCCGCTGGAAGGCGTCGACGAGCGGCTCGTCCCCTTCGAACAGGCGTCGTGCCTGGTCGACTTCGCCGACCACCACTCCGGGGCCGAGCGACGCGCTGCCCTCGTCGAGGGGGAGGCGGCCGAGCAGCGCCGCCAGCAGCGTCGACTTTCCCGCCCCGTTGACGCCCGTGATCGCCACCTTTTCGGCCCAGCCGATTTCCAGGTCGACGGGCCCGAGGGTGAAGGGGCCTCGGCGGACGACCGCGTTCCGGAGCGTCGCGGTGACCGCTCCCGCGCGCGGCGCGGCGGCGATCTCCATCCGGAGTTCCCACTCCTTGCGCGGCTCGGCGACCTCCTCCAGCCGTTCGATGGCCTTCTCGGTCTGCCGGGCCTTCGCGGCCTGCTTCTCGGTCGTCTCCTGCCGCTTGTTGCGGCCGATCTTGTCGTTGTCCTTGCTCTTGCGACGGGCGTTGCGGACGCCGGTCTCCATCCAGTTGCGCTGCATGTTCGCGCGGTCCTTGAGGTCGCCGAGCCGGTCGGCGTACTCCTCGTAGTCGTCGCGGGCGTGCTGGCGGGCGATCTCACGCTCGCGCAGGAACGCGTCGTAGCCGCCGCCGTAGACGTTGATCTGCTGCTGGTGCAGGTCGAGTTCGACGATCCGGTTGACGGTCCTGGCCAGGAACTCGCGGTCGTGGCTGACCAGGACGGTCGCCGCCCGCAGCCCCTTCACGAACCTCTCGAGCCGCTCCAGGCCGTCGAGGTCGAGGTCGTTGGTGGGCTCGTCCAGCAGGAAGACGTCGTAGCGGCTGAGCAGCAGCGACGCCAGCCCGGCCCGCGCGGCCTGCCCGCCGGACAGCGAGGTCATCTCCTGGTCGAGCGAGACCGCCAGGCCCAGATCGGCGGCGACCTCCTCGGCCCGTTCGTCGAGATCGGCGCCGCCGAGGTTCAGCCAGCGTTCCAGCGCGACCGCGTACTCGTCGTCGGCACCCGGCTCACCGGCGGAGAACCGCTCCGTGGCCTCGTCGAAGGCCTTCTGGGCGGCCGCGACCCCGGTCCGCCGGGCGAGGAAGGCCCGGACGCTCTCCCCCGGACGCCGCTCGGGCTCCTGCGGCAGATAGCCCACGGCCGCCTCGGCCGGGTTCACCTGGACGCTCCCGTCCTCGGGCGCCAGCAGCCCGGCGAGGGTCCTGAGCAGCGTCGACTTGCCGGCTCCGTTCGGCCCGACGAGCCCGATCAGGTCGCCGGGCGCGACGACGAGATCGAGCCCCTGGAACAGGGCCTTGGCCCCGTGACCGGCGGCCAGGCCCTTACAAACGATCGTCGCGCTCACCCCTCAACGGTACCGGTGCGCGCCCCGGCGGAGCGCGCACCGGCCGTTCAGGTACGGGCGGGTTCGGGGGCCGCCACGGCCGCGTCCGCGCCGCGCCGGGTGCGCAGGACCACCGCGACCAGGACGGCTCCCGCGAGGGTGGCGAGGCCGTCGGCCAGGATCGCGGTGCGGACGCCCGACAGGACGGTCGAGCCCGCCGTGGCCACCGCGCTGAGGATCGGGATGCCCGAGGTCAGGGCGACCTGCTGGGTCATGGTGGCGAGGCCGGTGGCCAGGCCCTGCTCCCCGTCGGGCAGGCCGGAGGTGACCGTCCCGAAGAACGCGACGATCCCCGCGACGTGCCCGAACGCCCCCAGCGTGCCGAGGACGAGCGTCAGCGCCAGCCCGGCCGTCCTGTTTTCACCGACCGTGACGAGCGCCAGCGCGAACGCCCCCTGGACGGCCAGCCCGCCGGCGAGTGTCGCGGTGAGGCCGATCCGCCCGATGATCCTCGGCGCGAGCAGCCCGCCGAGGAACGCCCCGCCGCCGATGACGCCGAAGGCCAGCCCGGTCGCCATCGCCGAGAAGCCGAGGACCTTCTGGAGGTAGAGGGTCATGAGGAAGACCAGCGCCGACTCCAGCGCGAAGACCAGGAACCCGGCGACGTTCCCCCACCGGACCGTGGGCCTGGCCAGGACCTTCGGCGAGGCCAGCGGCTCGGCGGCGGAGCGTTCGATCAGCGCGAACGCCACGAGCAGCACCAGCCCGACGAGGATCATCCAGCGCTCCACCGTGATCCCGTAGATGAGGGCGAGGAGGCCGCCGCTGACCGTCAGGGCTCCGGGGACGTCCAGCCGGGCGTGGGCGGAACTGCGGCTCTCGGTCAGGTGGATCGGCGCGAGCACGATCACCACGACCGCGATCGGCAGGTTCACCAGGAACGCCCAGCGCCAGTTCAGGGCGTCGGTGAGCACGCCGCCGAACAGCGCCCCGACCGTGAACCCGCCCGACAGCAGCGCCCCGTTCAGCCCGAGCGCCCGGTCGCGCAGCGGCCCCTCCTCGAACGAGGTGGTCAGCAGCGACAGGGCGGCCGGGGTCGCGATCGCGGTCGCCAGGCCCTGGAGCACCCGGCCCGCGAGCAGCATCCCGGGGTCGACGGCGAGGCCGCCGACGAGTGAGCCGATCGCGAGCAGGACCATCCCGGCCATGAGCATCCGGCGGCGGCCGACGAGGTCGGCGACCCGGCCGAACATCAGGGTCAGGCCCGCGGCGGGCAGCGCGAACGCCGTCGCGATCCACTGCAGGTCGTCCAGGCCGAAACCGAGGCCCTCGCCGATGACGGGCATCGCCACGTTGAGGATCGAGAAGTCGATGGCGAGCATGAACTGCACGCCCAGGAGCAGCATCAGCACCGTGCGTTGCTTGGAGGTCATGCCCGACAGCCTCGGCGGCGCGGCCTCCGCTACCCAGATCCCTGCGCTGGGTACCACTGCCAGGGTCAGGATAAAGGCAACCCCGTTCGCGATAATGGAGTCCATGGAGCAGTTGGGGGAATTCCTGAAGTCCCGGCGCGGCCGCCTCACCCCGCTCGACGCCGGGCTGCGCAGTTACGGCAGCCGCCGCAGGGTGCCGGGGCTGCGCCGCGAGGAGCTGGCCCAGCTCGCGGGCGTCAGCATCGCCTACCTGACCCGGCTGGAGCAGGGCCAGTCGCTGAACGCCTCCGACGCGGTCCTCGACGCCCTGGCCGGCGCCCTCCGTCTGGACGACGACGAGCGCGCCCACCTCCACGACCTGGCCAAGGCCCGGCAGCGCAGGCCGCGCCGCCCCCGGCCCGAGCAGGCCAGGCCGATGACGATGCGGCTGCTCCAGAACCTCACCGACGTGCCCGCGCTGGTCCTCGGCTGGCGGACCGACATCCTCGCCTGGAACGCCCTCGGCCATGCCTTCTTCGCCGGGCATCTCGACCCCGGCGGCCCCTACCGGCCCGCCGACCGTCCTTACATGGCCCGGATCATCTTCCTCGATCCGCATTCGCGCGACTTCTACGCCGACTGGAAGGCCAAGACCGCCGAATGCGTCGCCTACCTGCGGCTCGCCGCCGGACGCAATCCCGACGACCCGGCGCTGGCGTCCCTGATCGGCGAGCTGTCCGTGAAGAGCCCGGAGTTCGCGAAGCTGTGGTCGGCGCGGGACGTCAGGGACTGCCCGAACATCGAGCGCGACTTCCATCATCCGCTGGTCGGCGACGTCCGGCTGGGCCAGGAGATCGCGCATCTCGACGGCGAGTCCGTCCAGCGGCTGGTGCTGTTCCATCCCGAGCCGGGCTCGGCCTCGGACGCGGCGCTCAAGCTGCTCAAGCAGATCGCGTGCTGATCGTCACGGGGACGGGCTGAGGGCGTCCCTGACCACCGTCCGGGGGGCTCCGGTGCCGTCGGCGGGGACCGTCCAGAGGTCGGAGCCGCCCTCGCGGGCCACGGCGTAGAGCAGGGTGCGGTCGTCCTGCCAGGCGATCTGGTCGTCGACGCTGCGGCGCTCGGCCAGGGGACGGTCGGTCATCGTGGCGAGGTCCAGGACGTGCGGCTCCCAGGGGCTGCCCGAGGCGATCGAGCGGACGCGCTTCTTGTAGGCCAGGCGGGTGCCGTCCGGGGAGAGCGAGGGGCATTCGACGTTCTCGCGGAGGGCCGTCAGGGTCCTGGCGGCGACGTCGCCCCGGACGAGATGGGTGCGGCCCCGGGTGGCGAGCGTGGCGTAGAAGGTGCCGTCGTCGGCGAAGGTGACGCCCCAGATGTTGCGGTCGCGGTCGCGCGCCACCCCGCGCAGGGCGTAGGTCTCCAGGTCGACGGGGTCGCCGCCGCGCAGGTCGAGGACCGAGGTGCGGGTGGTGAAGTCGACGCCGGTGTAGGAGTCGCCGGTGACGAACATGGTCCAGGCGACGAGGTTCCCCGACGGGCTGACGCGGGCGCGCGACGGCGTCCCGGCGACGGCCAGGGTGCGGACCGGCCGCAGCCGGGCGTCCAGGATCTCCGCGCTGTAGGACGGGATCAGCCCGCCGTCGTCGTGCAGGCAGACGCCCGTGCGCGCGGCGGCGTAGAAGCGCATGCACTGGCGGGCGCTGACGACGCGGCGCCCGTCCCTGAGCACGGCCAGCCGGTTCCCCGCCTTCATGTCGCGGAACAGCAGCCCGCCGAGCCCGACGTCCTCCGCGGCCGGTCCCGCCTGCGGGCGCGCCCGCAGCACGAATCCGGCCGCCGCCGCGGCGAGCACCAGCCCGGCCAGCGCGAGCACCAGCACCCTTCGCCCCATCCCCCGATTGTCGCGCGGCCCCGGAGCGGGTCAGGACGTGGCGGCGCGGGCGATCGAGCGGACCTCCTGGGCGGTGTCGCGGGCCTGGGCGATCGCGGCGCGGAGGTCGGGTTCGGGATCGGGCGAGGCGCGGGCGACGGCGAGGGAGCGGGCGACGGCGGACAGCCCGGAGCCGAGCCGGTCACCGAGCTGGTGGGCGAAGCGGGCGCGTTCCCGCGCGACCGCGGCGGCGGCGAGTCCGGCGCGGGCCCTGGTGAGCTCGCGGGCGAGCCTGCTGAGCTCGAGTGTCATCCAGTAGGCGATCTGGGTGTACAGGGTCGAGTTGAGCGTCAGGAACAGCAGGCCCGTCCCCTGGACGCTGCCCGGCCACACGCCCGTCTTGAGGATCACCACGCTCGTGTACCAGGTGCCCGCGAGCCAGCACGCGGTGAACGCCGCCACGGCCGCCCGGCGCGGCAGCACCCACACCGCCCCGGCCGCGAGGGCGGCGAGCTGGTCGTAGGGCGCCCAGCCGAGCAGGCACGGGACGACCGCGAACACGGCCTGGACGGCCAGCAGCCGCACCGGACGGGCGACCGGCCTCGCCGCGGCGAAGCGGAAGAGGATCGCGTAGACCACGACCGTCGCGGCGAGCGAGGCCGCGATCACCGGGGCGGGCGCGCCGCGCCAGAAGTGCGGATCGAGGGAGGCGAGCCCCTCCAGCGCGAGGACCAGGCCCGCCAGCGGCGCGAACTCCCGCCACCGCGCGGGGACGCCCCCGCGCGCCGGGCGCGGGATCTTCGCGGTCAGGGTGAAGACCCCGTCGTCCAGGCCGGTCTCGACGGTCCCGCCGTGGGCGGCGAGCCGTCCGCGCAGGCCGCGCAGGCCCGAGCCCGGCGGCGACGCCGAGGGAACCGCCCCGTTGTTGGACACCCGCAGCCCGCCGGGGCCCGCGACGATCTCGCACCGGTCGGCCGCGCTGTGCCGCAGGACGTTCGTGACGGCCTCGCGCAGCACGTAGGCCAGCTCCCGGTCCGCGATCTCGCCCGGACTCCCGGTGACCGTGATCTCCGCCTCGACGCCCGACCGGCCGAGCACCGAGCGGGCCGCCTCGATCTCGGCGCGGAGAGAGGTGGGCGGGGTGCCCCGGGCGACCGTCCCGAGGTCGGCGAGCGCCTGGTCGACCAGCCCGGCCGCCAGGTCGAGCTCCTCCCCTGCGTCCCCCTTGCGCAGCGCCCTCAGCACGACCTCCAGCCGGACGATGATCACCGTCAGGCTGAAGCCGAGCAGGTCGTGGACGTCACGTCCCGCCCGCAGCCGCTCCTCGGCGAGGCTGATCTCGGCGACGTCCCTGCGGGTGGTCTCCAGCCGGTGGGTGACCCGGGCGAACCTGGCCAGGACCGCCACCTGGATGCCGATCGAGACATTGTTGATCATCCAGTAGGCGACGTGCCCGCACAGGTCCTTGCCGAACGCCCCGGCCGGCCAGGCCGTGGAGTCGATGACCAGCGTCGCGGCGAGCAGGGCCGCAGCCCAGGTCCACCGGGTCCGCCCCTGGAAGAGGACGTAGACGGCGGCGAGGGCGTATCCCGTGTTCGCCTGGAGGTGGATCGGGGTGAGCACCGGCAGGAAGCAGACCACGAGGACCAGCGCGAACAGCGCCCGCCGGTGGCGGAGCCGCAGCCGGCCGAACCGCGGCAGCACGATGAAGATCAGGATCAGCGGCAGCAGCCCGACGCACCCGGCCCACAGCAGATACGGCCAGGCGAACTTGTCGATCCCCGGCCGGGAGATGATCAGATTCCCCGCCCCGCCGAACAGGCCGAGAACGATCAGCCCCCCGATGACGAACCCCTCGGCCACCCGCGCTGCCTTCGCTTCCCCCACCGGCGTGATCTTAGGCCGATATCCACACAGACCGCCGCACCAGAATGAACGAATGTTCATTCTGCTCTGGAGCTATCGTTCATCCCATGGAGACGATGCGCGAACGGCTGCTCTCGGCGGCCCTGCGGGTGATGACCGAGAAGGGCCTCGCCGCGACGACCATCAGGGAGATCGCCAAGGCCGCGGGGGTGGCCGAGGGCAGCGTGTACACGCACTTCGACGGCAAGGCGGCGCTGATCACGTCGGTCTTCCTCGAACGCATGCCGAAGATCGAGATGCGGAACGCGGTCAAGGCGCTGACCGCCTCCATGGACGATCCCGACCCCCTGGCCAGGCTGCGCGAGTTCGCGCTGGCGGCCATCACGGCCTACCGCGAGCTCGACGCGATGGCCGGCCTGCTGCTCGGCGATCCCGAGACCGCCTCGCTGCTCCGCGCCGAGCTGGCGGCCCGCCGCGTGGGCCCCGGCCTGGGGATCCAGGCCGTCACGGCCTATCTGCGCCTCCAGGAGGATCGCGGCCTGATCGCGCTGGCCATGGACCCCGCGGTCGCCGCGGCCGCCCTGATGGGCGCCTGCCACGAGTACTCCTTCCAGGCCCTGTTCCACGAGGAGTCCCCCTTCGGCAGGACGGCCGAGACCTTCACCGCGCAGCTCGTCGCATCCTTGGTCCGCATTCCCGACGCTTGACGCCGGTTGAACAAACACTCATTCTGGATTGAGCACACACTCACCCAGGGAGAGCATCATGATCACTGTCTTCGGGGCGTCCGGCCGGATCGGCGGCCTCCTCGTCCGCCAGGCCCTGGACTCCGGCCACGAGGTGCGCGCCGTCGTCCGCGGAACCCTCACCGAGGCCGCCCGGCCGGGCCTCACCGTGATCCGCGCGAACGTCCTGGACCCCACCGAGATCACCGAGGCCGTCACCGGCGCCGACGCGGTCTTCTCCACCCTCGGCCCCCCGAACACCAGACCCACCACGATCCTGACCGACGGCCTCCGCAGCATCACCACCGCCATGACCAAGGCGGGCACCACCCGCCTCCTGGCCGTCAGCGCCGACGGCGCCTACCCCAACCCCACCGACGGCCCCGTCCTCCGAGCGGTCGGCCGCCCCCTCCTCCAGCGCGTCCTCCGCCACACCTTCGCCGACGTCCGCACGATGGAGGACCTGATCCGCACCACCCCCCTCGACTGGACGATCCTCCGCGCCCCCCGCCTCACCGACACCCCCTCCCAGGGCGCCTACCGCACCTCCACCGGCACCCCCCTCCCCCGCGCCCGCAAGATCCCCCGCACCGACGTCGCCGCCTGCCTCCTCGCCCTGGCCCCCGACCCCTCCTCCCACCGCACGACGATCACCGTCGCCACCTGACCCACCCGCAACGCCCTTATTCGGATGCCGCCCACCCCCACGAGATCGGTATGATGCTCGCTGGGTCGCTAGCTCAATGGCAGAGCTCCGGACTTTTAATCCGTAGGTTGTGGGTTCGAGTCCCACGCGACCCACCAGAGCGGAGGGCGGGCTGTTCGCCGGGATCACCGGCGGGGCCCGCCGTCGCGTTTTCGGGGGGCGTGACGCTGGGTAGTCACACCGGGCAGGCGTTGATTCGGGGGGATCTATGCGTGAACGGATTGCCGGGCTGATGGGGCTGGCCCGGCGGGACCTGGAGGAACTCGTGGCCATGCGGTCGGTGGCCGACGAGCGCCTGTTCCCCGCGGCGGAGTGCCGTAAGGCCGCCGAGTGGACGGCCGAGGCGTTCAGCGCCGCCGGGGTGCCCTCGGAGCTCCACGAGACTCCGGACGGCACCTATGCCGTGATCGGGCACCGGCCGGGGCCGCCGGGGGCGCCGACCGTCCTGCTGTACTCGCACTACGACGTCCAGCCGCCCGGCGAGGGCTGGACCTCCTCGCCCTGGGAGCTGACCGAGCGCGACGGCCGCTGGTACGGCCGGGGGGCCGCCGACTGCAAGGGCAACATGGTCATGCACCTGACGGCCCTGCGCGCCGCGCTCCAGGACGATCCCCCCATCGGGGTGAAGATCGTCGTAGAGGGGTCGGAGGAGCAGGGGACCGGCGGGCTGGAGGCGTTCCTGCGGGAGAACCCGGAGATGCTGGCGGCCGACGCGGTCGTCATCGGCGACACCGGGAACTTCGCCGTCGGCGTCCCCACCTTCACCACGAGCCTGCGCGGCCGGGCCAACCTGGTCGTCACCGTCTCGACCATGAAGAGCGCGATGCACTCGGGGACCGTCGGCGGGGCCGCCCCCGACGCCCTCGCCGCGCTCGTCCACATGCTGGGAACGCTCCGCGACGCCGCGGGGAACACGACCGTCCGCGGCCTCAAGGGCGACCAGCGGTGGGACGGCGTCCAGTACCCGGTCGAGCAGTTCCGCAAGGACGCCGGGATCCTCGACGGCGTCTCGGTCATCGGCACCGGCACCGTCTCCGACATGCTCTGGGCCCGTCCGGCGCTGACCGTCCTCGGCATCGACTGCCCGCCGGTCGTCGGCTCGGCCGCGGCCGTCCAGCCGACGGCCAGCGCCCGGCTGAACCTCCGGGTCCCGCCCGACATCGACCCCGAGCAGGCCTGCGACGCCCTGATCGCCCATCTGCGGGCCGTCGCGCCGTGGAAGGTCCGGGTCGACATCGAGATCGAGGGGCTCGGCGCCCCGTTCTCCACCCGGACCAGCGGACCCGCCTACACGGCGATGACCGGCGCCCTCACCGAGGCCTACGGCAAGAAGGTCAGCACCCAGGGCGACGGCGGCTCGATCCCGCTGTGCGGCGCCCTCAAGGAGCTCTTCCCGAAGACCGAGATCATCCTCATCGGGGTCGAGGAGCCGGCCGCGCTGATCCATGCCCCCGACGAGAGCGTCGACCCGTCCGAGATCGAGAACCTGGCCCTCGCCGAGGCCCTCTTCCTCACGTCCTACGGCTGAGGAAGAGGGGCCCGGCGCCCGCTCAGTTGGCGTGGAGGGCGGCGTTGAGCCCGCCCCACGAGCCGCTGCGCTGGATGGCCTCGACCGTGCCGGTGGTGCTGTTGCGGCGGAACAGCAGGTTGTTCGCGCCGGACAGCTCCAGCGCCTTGACGACCTTGCCGTCCGGCAGCGTGACGCGGGTCCCGGCCGTCACGTACAGGCCCGCCTCGACGACCGAGTCGTCGCCGAGCGAGATGCCGACGCCCGCGTTCGCGCCCAGCAGGCAGCGCTCGCCGAGCGAGATGATCTGCTTGCCGCCGCCGGACAGGGTGCCCATGATCGACGCCCCGCCGCCGACGTCCGAGCCGTCCCCGACGACGACGCCCGCGCTGATCCGCCCCTCCACCATGGACGCCCCGAGCGTCCCGGCGTTGAAGTTCACGAACCCCTCGTGCATGACGGTCGTCCCGGCCGCGAGGTGGGCGCCCAGCCTGACCCGGTCGGCGTGCGCGATCCG
Organism: Actinocorallia longicatena; assembly: GCF_039534125.1. Taxonomy (NCBI): domain Bacteria; kingdom Bacillati; phylum Actinomycetota; class Actinomycetes; order Streptosporangiales; family Thermomonosporaceae; genus Actinocorallia; species Actinocorallia longicatena. The sequence continues at coordinate 20,001 of NZ_BAAAUV010000049.1, forward strand.
CACCCCGGCCGGGGCCACGTAGTCGGTCATCCGCGGGAACTTGTCGACCCCGTAGACGGCCAGCTGCCCGCCCTCGGCGCGGACGGCGAGCCTGGCCGCCTCCAGCCGGTCGACCGGGGTGGGGCCGATCGACGTCCACGCGACGTTCGCGAGCAGCCCGAACTGGCCGTCGAGGTTCAGCCCGTGCGGCCGGACCAGCCGGGAGCTGAGCAGGTGCAGCCGGAGGTAGGCGTCGTGGGCGTCCTTCGGCGCGTCGGCGAGGGAGGCGATGGTCGTACGGACCGCGATCACCTTGACGCCGCGGCGGGCGTCGACGCGGACGGCCGCCGCCAGCTCACCGGCCTCGGCGGCGTCGAGCTCGACGGTCCCCGCGGCACCGCCGGCCTCGGTGAGCGCGGGTGCGGGGAACCAGGTGTCCAGCACGGTTCCGTCTTCGGCGACAGTGGCAAGACCGACGCCGACCGCGCCGGAAACAGTTTCAGAGGTCACGTCGAGCAAGATTACGGGACGCGCCGCCCGGTGCCGGACCGTGCTCCAGGGAACCTCGGGCCCGCGCCGGTCGTCAGAAAATACATGGCCCAGCCGCTGCCCCCCGACCGAGTGGAAGCGATCCTCAACTCCGCGATCGTCCAGTACGCGGGATTCGGCTGGCGGATCGAGACCCGGTACCGCGACCAGGCCGTGCTGGTCAGGGGCGGGACCACCAACCACGTCGCGCACGCGCTGGCCACCTTCCTCATGTGCGGCCTGTGGCTGCCGGTCTGGGTCGTCTTCGCCGTCGCCGACGCCCCGAAGCGGGTCGTCCTCAGCGTCGACGCCTACGGCCAGGTCCACGCGGGCGGCGCACCGTTCACCGCGCCCCCGGCGCCGCGCTTCAACGGCAACCAGCACGCGATCGCGGTCGCGACCATGCGCCGCAGGCTCCGCCAGGAGTCCCGCGAGCTGAGCCGCGACACGATCCTCGCCCGCGACCTGCGCATCGGCCGTCCCGATCTGCCGCGGCACTACGACGACGGCGGGCTCATCGACATCAATCACGTGCCCGCCGCGACGCTGACGGCGATCACCGGGATCACTCCGGAGCTCGCCGAGCACATCGTGACGGTCCGCGAGCACGTCACGGCGTTCGCCTCGGCGGAGGAGCTGTCGGCCGTCGCGCAGCTTCCGCCGCATCTCACCCCCGAGATCGTCGAGTACGGCCTGTTCCTGCCCTGAGGCTCCACCACCACTGCGAAATGCCTGATTTGCTATGGTGCTGCGGATTGTTGCCGTGGCAATTGATGGGGGATGTCCCAGATGGCCGTGCCCGCCGATTACCCCTATCCGCGCGTCGCCGCCCTGCGTCTCCCCCGCCCGAGCACCTCCCCCACCGCCCCCGACCCCTCCCGCACCGCGCCGGTCCCGCCCGCACCTCCCCGCGTGGGCGTCCGGGCCGTCCTCCTGCCCCGCCTGGCGTCGCTCCGCCTCCCCGCCTCCTGGCGGCGCCGATGACCACCTCAAGGCCCTCCGCACAGGCCCCGAACCGATCGGGACGACCACCGCGATGACCGACCACGAACCCCTTCCCCCCGACGGCCCGCCGCCCGGCCCCCGGCACCAGCGCCCGGCGTCCGCGCCGGAACCCGCGCCCCCCGCCGACCGGCCCGGCGCGAACGGCACCGGCGAGCATCCCGCCGTCAACGGCTCGCGCCCCCGGCAGGAGCCGCCCGCCGCGCCCGAGCCTCGGCCCGAGCCCGTCCGGCCGCGGGGAGCCGCGGTGACGGGCGCGGTGCGGCGCTTCCGGCCCGGACGGGCACTGATCTGGCTCTCCGGCGCCCAGCCGGACGTGCTGGAGCGCGCCCCCGGCGACCGGGCCAAGTACCAGGGCATCGGCGGAGCGGTCCTCACGACGGCGGCGCTGGCGGCCGTCTCGATGTTCTTCGCCCTGCGGATGGCGGTGAAGGCCCCCTGGTACGGGGCGCTGCCGATCGCGGCGATCTGGTTCCTGGCCATCCTCAACCTGGACCGCTGGCTGGTCGTGTCGATCCAGCGCGGCCAGCGGGCGCTGCTCGTCGCGGTGCCGCGGCTGCTCATGGCGCTGCTGTTCGGCTTCATCATCTCGACGCCGCTCGTCCTGCAGATCTTCCAGCCCGAGGTCGAGGCCGAGATCAACAAGATCCGCCTCGCCCAGACCGAGTCGTTCCAGGGCACCCTCACCAACGGCGAGACCGGCAAGAAGATCAAGGACCTCCAGGCCCAGGAGGCCGCCCTCCTGAAGACGATCTCCACCGGCGGCGAGGTCACCGACGTCGAGGCCGATCCGACGATCGTCTCCCTCCGCGCCCAGCTCAAGGACTGGACGGCCCGCCGCGACAAGGCCCGCGCCCTCGTCGCCTGCGAGGAGACCGGCAACGCCTGCCCCCAGGGCACCCGCAAGTCGGGCCAGGGCCCGATCTACCGTCAGCGCCTCGCCGAGCAGGAGGACGCCCAGCGCGAGGTCGACCGGCTCAACACCCGCATCGACGCCCGCGTCAGGGAGCTCTCCAACGGCTCGAAGACCACCCGCGAGCAGACCCTGGCCGAGGCCAACGAGGCCCTCCCCGGCGTCCAGTCCCAGCTCAAGACCCTCCGGAAGATCCAGTCGGACGAGCAGAGCGCCTTCGAGTCCGCCAACGAGGCCAACACGGGCCTCCTCATCCGCCTGAAGGCCCTCAACCAGGCCTCGGCGGGCGACTTCACCCTCGGCATGTGGCGCGTCCTGCTGTTCCTGCTGATCACGACGATCGAGTGCCTCCCGATCTTCGTCAAGGTCCTCCAGCTCTACGCCCCCCGCACCACCTACGAGACCCTCGCCGACGCCGACGCCGAGGCCCGCATCACCCACGGCAGGCACTCTGACCAGGTCACGGCCCTGGACCAGACCGCCCAGCTCACCCAGACCCGGTCGCTGACCGAGGCCCGTTCGGCCGCCGCCCACCAGATCAGCGCCCTCACGACCGAGGCCGAGGTCCGGGTCGCCGCGGCCGTCCTGGCCGCCTGGGAGGCCCGCGAGATCGCCAACATCCCGCACAACCTCGACGCCTACCTCACGACCACGACCTCCACCCACGCCCCGGCCCCCGAGCCCCCGGCCCCCGCCCCGTTCGCGGGCCCCCCGATCGGCGGCGTCACCCCCTACTACGCCCCCGCCTTCGACGAGAACGCCCGGCGGGCCGACCGGCACTAGGGGCTGTTTCAAAGTCAACTGCCCTACTGCGCGGCGTCCAGGCACGCACCTCGCGAGGTTGTCGTCGGTCGCCGACCCAACCAGGTCGACTCC